>DAOTTR010000370.1:0-3089 GCA_034437715.1 Caldilineaceae bacterium | reverse complement strand
ATGCTTAGCAATATCTTTGTGAGACGTGGATTGGCGTTAAAAAGCAAAATCTACCCTGTCAAACAACGCCGTCGTCAGTTATATCGTACTGGTCTGCCACCGGCTGCTGGTGATCTGCTAATTCATGCCTACCATGAATTATTTCCTCATTTGCGAACAGGAGAGGAGTACGCTAAATGGAAACCCGATCAACGCTATAAATACATTGAGACGATTGTAAAACGAGTTGGGGAATTGGCGCATTTTGCTCTTCCTGAAAAAGCGGGTAGACGAACACTAAACTGGCAAGATGTACTTAAATGGTGGTTAAATCCAGCAGAGGCTATTTCTAAACCTGATCGCAAGCAAATCTCCGATTGGCACAGCTATGTTTCACAAGGATTCACCTACCGTTTTAATTGGGGCTTAGGTAGTTTGATCTCTCTAGCAATGGACGCAGTATTTGATGGAAAGGTATATACACCATCCTTGGAGGATTGGCCCTTGACCAAATTGCCTTGGAGCATTTTCTGGTTAAAAGAACTGATAACCTGGGGAACTTTAGAGCCTGTTGCTGCATATTTACTCTCTAAACGAATCGAAATTACCAGACCAAACGCAGAAGCTAAAGCCCGTGAGTATTATCGTATATATGAAAACTCAGGCATAGCCTCGAACGATTTATTAGATGCCTCGAAAATTCGCCAATGGGTCGATAGTCTTTTGCAAGCTAACCAAAACCTATCAGGGAATCAATGGTTCCATAAAATTCAAGTAGAGTTGTTAAGAGACTTCAGTGCAGTCACCCCCAAATTATGGCGGGTCTTGCCAATAGTGAGTGACAATGACTGTAAGTGGGTTGACCCAGCAGGGTTTCCACTTGCCGTGAGCGACAAAATAAAGGATTGGAATCACAATCAGTTGCATCAATATGACTTTTGGCTTAATCCGCAAGAAAGAGTTGTTACTTCGGAAGCGTATTTGTCTTGACAAAAAATCTCTTGCATATCAACCAGGAGGAATGTTCTTTGAATTATAGTCCTTTGCCCGAACATATACTCAATCTGGTAGGCAGGATCAAGCGGTTTTCTAAATCTATTTGACCGTCAAAATAAGAACTCTGTATCTCAGCAAGAAAAACTGCCGCGCCTGGAACCGCGCAATTTGCTCAGCACCTACCCGCGCTTTGGCGAAAACCTGACCCACTAAATCGGTGGCAATGTTCACTTTGTAACCTTAACACCGGCAAGGAGGAATCGATGAAACCAGCACTCTATCAAGAAATAGCCCTCACACGCGATATGCCGACCGAGAAATTGAAGCAAGGCGACATCGCTGTGCTCATCGACTATGTTCCTCATCCGGCGGGTGGTGAAGAGGGGGCTGTGCTGGAAATTTTCAACGCCATTGGGGAATCGATTGCCGTAGTCACCGTTCCCAGTTCGGCCATTACACCACTGCGCGCCGGTCAAGTACCCGCGGTGCGTTCGCTCGTGGCGGCGGGATGATCACAAGATTTTAGCAACGGCTCCGATCAGCAGTTAGCACGAATAGCAACATCAGAATAAGCAGAAGATGACCCAACGCAAACCAAAACTCGAACTGACCTGGATCGGCAAGGAAAACCGACCGCGCCTGGAACCACGCATTTTGCTCGCAGACCCCAGCCGCAGCTACCACGCGCCGCACAGCGTCAGCGAAAACGATATTTTCGACAACCGCTTGATCTGTGGCGACAATCTGCTGGCCTCGAAGGCGTTGGAGAGGAATTATGCATGAAGCTTGAAGAGTTTAGCCACAGCCCAAGTGGTCGGTTGCTCAAAAATGGCCAAGGCGAGGCCGCTTATTGGGCCTTTATGCCGCACCCTTTACCCCCATCACTCGATCTTGATCGCCCGCTTGTGCAAGCACTTTCTGCTGCCGACCGCGCACTTGGTGAACTTGCAGGGCTAGGACGCAACATGCCAAATCCACATTTACTGATTCAGCCTTTCATCCGACGCGAAGCCGTCCTCTCTTCGCGCATTGAAGGCACACAAGCAGACGTTGCCGATCTTTATGCTTACGAAGCTGGTCAGTTGATATTGCCAGGTTTTCGCTCTCAGGCGCAGGAAAATGACATACGAGAAGTGCTAAATTATGTACATGCGCTCGAATATGGTCTAGAGCGCATTAAAGAATTTCCGCTTAGCCTCCGCTTCTTACGCGAACTGCACGAGCGATTGATGACCGGTGTACGTGGTGACCACTTGACGCCGGGTGAGTTTCGCCGCACCCAGAATTGGATCGGTGGATTCGGTGTAGGGCTACAAGATGCTGCCTATGTGCCACCGCCGGTGGAAGAGATGAAACAGGCTTTGGCCGACTTTGAAACTTATCTTCATGCCGAACATGACTATCCACCCTTACTCCGGCTTGGGATGATCCACTATCAATTTGAGGCGATTCACCCTTTTCTCGATGGCAACGGACGCATCGGGCGTTTGCTGATCACGCTGCTGCTGGTACACTGGAACCTACTGCCGTTGCCGCTGCTTTATCTCAGCGCCTACTTTGAAGGTCATCGCCAACACTACTATGATGGCTTGATGGCGGTGAGCGCACAGGGGAATTGGAACGGTTGGCTGCGCTTTTTTCTGAATGGCGTTGCGGATCAAGCTAATGATGCAATTAGTAGAGCCAAAGAACTGCAAGACCTAACGCTGGCTTGGCAAATGCAACTGAAACAATCTACGGCAACCGTACTCATGTATAATATTGTAGATTTGCTTGCGCAACGCCCGATTCTATCCGCACAGAATATATGCATGCAGTTCAACGTTTCTCATCAAACGGCAATGCGGGCCATCCAGCGGCTGATCGAAATGGGTATTTTAGACAGAATCGATGAGCGTAAGCGCAATCAGCATTTCCTTGCGCGACGCATCGTTGATATCTTCCAAAGCTGACACGAATGAATCGATTTGAGTACACGATAGCGATGTATAGGATCAAAGAATGCCGGCTCATTTGGAATCCATGTGGTTGACAAGGATACCACCGGTTGAAACCGGCGGCTGCCACGAAAAACCTGCTTAAGCAGGTTTGGCATAGCAGGCGTCGAATTGATT
>DAOTTR010000369.1:0-22761 GCA_034437715.1 Caldilineaceae bacterium | reverse complement strand
TCGGGCATCAGGCGACGCATGCTTAAACCAATGCGTTTGCGGTCCAGATCCACAGACAAGATCTGAACTTTCACCTTATCACCAACACTCACCACTTCGCTGGGATGATTGACGCGATTCCAACTGAGCTCACTCAAGTGGATCAACCCGTCAGCCCCGCCCAAGTCTACGAAGGCGCCAAAGTCAGCAATATTGCTAATGACACCTTCATAGGAGTCACCCTCTTTGAGTGTCTCTAGCAATTGTTCCTTCTGATGACGCCGCCAATCGCGCATGGCTAAACGTTCGGAGAGAATGAGGCGGTTGCGTTTGCGATCAACATCAATCACTTTCAGCTTTAGTGAACCGCCGACCAAGTTCGACCAGCGATCGTCACCTTCGCCTAACTCAACTTCGCTCTCTACGCCGGAAGAGAAATCAGATGCAATGGTGCTCATTTGACTTGCCGGCACAAAGCCACGTACATGGCCCAAACGGATGATGACGCCACCGCGGTTATAGGTTTCGACGATGCCATCAAAAATGCTTTGGCTATCCATCAGCCCCTCAGCGCGCTCCCAGTCTTTTTCCGCAAGCGCACGGCTTACGCTGAGCATCAGATTGCCATCTCTGTCTTCACGCATAATGTAGACAGGGATTTCGTCGCCAATCTGAAATGCTTGAATTTCGTCGTGGATGCGCTCCATCTCGCGACCGGCAACTACACCTTCGGATTTGAACCCAATATCAATTAACAATTCATGAGGGCGCTTATCGACGATGATGCCGTTACGAATTTCCCCAAACTGCGGCTCTAGCAATGAATTTTCAATTTCATTGAGCAAGAGCGCCATGGGATGGAGTTCATTCGACGTAGACGATCCAAGCCACGAACCTTGCGCTGTCATGTGCATTGACGTATTCAATGCTTGACCATTTCCCTTCATGCAAAAAATTTCCTCCGAAATAAAATAATAATAGCCCTATAGCCGTCGTAACCGTGGGTTATGCATGGCTGATCTTCCTAGTACAGTTGGGCGTAGATACCACGGCAGTTAATCAGGCACGTTACTCGTGTACATCATGGTCAAAGTAGGATGCCTTATTTACGCCGGGATCTACTAGTAAAGTAGATCACCCACCACACAATCTATGGTCTACCACTGCTAATAGTAGCATAACGAAACCTAAGCGCGATTGATCTCTTGCTAGAAGAGATCAAAAAAAGCTGACTACTCTACCAATGCAACGACTTCGAGCTCCACCAAACCGCCAAGCGGCAAAGCAGCAACTTGAATGGTACTACGGGCCGGCGGCTCATGTCGGAAGACTTCGCCATAAATCGCATTTACTTTGGCAAAATCAGCCATATCTGCCAGAAAAAGCGTGGACTTCACCACATTCTCTACAGATGTTCCGGCTGCTTCAAGTACTGCTTTGACATTGGCCAGTACCTGGTGCGCTTGCGCTTCGACACCGTCTTGTAATTTTCCTGTTTGGGGGTCTAGACCTAATTGGCCAGAGGCAAAAACTAAACTACCTGCGCGAATTGCTTGGGAATAGGGGCCAATTGCGGCAGGCGCGTGTTGGGTTTGGATGACTTTGCGCTGTTGCACTCATTACCTCGTAAAGAAAGGATTATCTATACCACACAAAGGTTGGCAGAAAAGCACTTATGTAGATAGACAACTGAATTGTAATTCATCTTTCACTATCATGCAAAAATTCAAATCCGACTGATGAACATTAAATTAGTATTTGTTTAGAAAACCCAGTGTTTTACTAATATAATGACCAAACCGCGCAGCACAAATTTCCGCAAAGTAGCCGCTAATTGGGCACAATGGGTAAGCTACGGCGCATAATCTCATAATTTTCCAGGGCTTTGCCTGCGCCTAAGGCAACACAGGCAATTGGATTTTCAGCGACATAACAGGGCACGCCCGTTTCCTGAGTCAGCAATTGTGCAATGTTCCGCAATTGAGCACCGCCCCCCGTCAGCACCATCCCACGGTCAATAATGTCTGCGGCTAGCTCTGGTGGGGTTTTTTCTAATGTTGCACGCACCGTGCTTACTACCGCTTGCAGTGGTTCGCTAATGGCTTCGGTTACTTCACTGCTATTGATTTGAATAATTTTGGGCAACCCCGTCACTTGATCGCGCCCGCGCACTTCCATTTGCCGTTCATCTTCCATGGGCAAGGCGCTACCAATCGCAATCTTGATCTCTTCCGCCGTTTGTTCACCAATCAGCAAATTGTATTTTTTGCGTACATAGTTTGTGATCGATTCATCAAAACGATTGCCCCCTACCCGCACGCTGCTCCAGACCACAATGTCATACATAGAGACCACCGCCGCTTCTGTCGTGCCCCCCCCCATATCCACCACCATGTTGCCGGTCGGCGTGCCAATCGGCAGGCCAGCCCCATAGGCCGCGGCCAATGGTTCAGGAATTAAATAGGCAGCACCTGCGCCAGCCTGCATTGCCGCGTCGTGAACAGCTCTTTCTTCCACGCTAGTAACACCGCGCGGGGTACTAATCATGACCTTTGGTTTAAAAAGATTGCGAAAAAGTGGGTTAACGTTGCCAACAATTGCGCGAATAAAGTAACGCAACATACCTTCGGTCACCACAAAATCGGCAATCACGCCGTCGCGAATCGGGCGCGCGACCTCCAGGCTTTCCGGGGTACGCCCGATCATATCGTAGGCTTCATGGCCAACGGCCACCATGGTATTATCGCGCAGCCGAATGGCCACAACCGAGGGTTCGTGCATGACGATCCCGCGCCCTTTCACATGGACCAGCACATTGACTGTGCCTAAATCAATCCCAATATGTTTTGCAAACATAGGTTAAAACCCACTAAAGAGCAATAAAACTGCAAAATAAATTTTATACTGTTCCGTTTGAAAATTGTGGTTTATTGGCAAGAAAGCGGCGCTTTCCAAACGGCAGAAAGTTATCCAGGTATGTGTAATAAAAAGAGCAATATGCCGGATATATGCACTACACAAATTTAGCCAAAAAGCCGGGTCCCTTAGGAGACCCGGCTCATAGCTATCTATACTTGCAAACAGGAACGGTGCAAGATGTGATTGCTACTCACTGCTTTCTTGAAATTGCGGGCCGGTCCGATGACGCCGGTGACGTGCAACTTTCAAGCGCAGATTGCTACGGCGTAGTGCGATAATCGCACTAGGATCATGCTTAGGGCCGCCTTCTGCTAAGGAAACACGCGCCTGTTCACGCGCCGCTTCTGCCCGTTGCAGATCAATTTCATCTGCTTGTTCGGCTGTTTCTGCCAAAATCGTCACTTTGTCGGGACGAACTTCGACAATCCCGCCACCAACCGCAATATAGCGAGTTTCATTTTTCTTATGCAAAACGATCTCGCCAATATCCAGAGTGGTCAACAACGGGACATGCCCACGCAAGATGCCCATTTGTCCATCAATACCAGGCAGTGTCACCATATCGACTTCCTCAGAAAGCAGGCGTCGTTCTGGTGTGACGATCTCTATCAAGATGCTCATGGTCATTATCCTTGTGAGCGCAACTGTGCAGCCTTCGCGATGACATCTTCCATGGTACCGACCATGTAGAAGGCGGCTTCTGGCAGATCATCATGGGCACCGTCCAGAATTTCACGCACGCCGCGCACCGTTTCTTCAATCTTAACATACTTACCAGATGTACCGGTAAATTGTTCAGCGACGAACATGGGTTGGGTCAAGAAGCGTTGAATCTTGCGGGCGCGCGAGACGGTCAGTTTATCATCTTCACTCAGCTCTTCCACACCAAGAATGGCGATAATATCCTGCAGGTCACGATAGCGTTGCAAGGTGCCTTGCACACGCCGTGTAACGGCATAGTGTTCCTCACCCACGATCAGCGGATCAAGAATACGGCTGGTCGAACCCAGTGGGTCGATGGCCGGGAAGAGGAATTGCTCAGCCATCCAGCGCACCAAAGTAATGGTGGCATCCAAATGGGCGAAGGTTGTGGCTGGCGCGGGATCGGTATAGTCATCTGCCGGCACATAAACCGCCTGCATCGACGTAATCGCGCCCTTCTTGGTCGAGGTGATACGTTCTTGCAAGTCGCCCATGTCCGTACCCAGGGTTGGCGCATAGCCGACAGCGCTGGGCAGACGACCCAAGAGCGACGATACTTCCGAACCAGCCTGGACAAAACGGAAGATATTGTCGATAAAGAGCAACACATCGTTGCCTTCATCACGGAAATATTCAGCCATGGTCACGCCGGTTAGACCAACCCGCAGACGCGCGCCAGGCGGTTCATTCATTTGACCAAAGACCATGACAGTCGAGCCGATAACGCCCGATTCGGTCATTTCACGCAACAGATCGTTGCCTTCGCGGCTGCGCTCACCCACACCAGCGAAGACCGAATAACCGCTGTGGAATTCGGCAACGTTGTGGATTAGCTCTTGCAAAATAACGGTCTTGCCCGTACCGGCACCACCAAAGATGCCCGTCTTGCCACCGCGTGTAAAGGGGGCGATCAAGTCAATCACCTTGACACCCGTTTCAAAGATTTCAGCCTGGGTACTCTGCTCATCAAATGCCGGTGACGGGCGGTGAATCGGATAATGAAAATCTGAAACAACCGGGCCACCACCATCAATTGGATCGCCGGTCACGTTAAAGAGACGGCCAAGGGTTGCCGGACCGACTGGCACAGTAATCGGCTCACCATCTGACGTGCCCTGCATCCCACGGCGCAGACCATCTGTACTACCCATCGCAACTGTTTTTACTACTTTATTGCCCAGTTGCTGGGCGACTTCAAAGGTCAACAATGTGCCATCGTCCATCGTCACTCTGACGGCATCATTGATCTCAGGCAGCGCACCCTCTGGGAATACAAAGTCGACTACTGGTCCGACCACGCTATATACTTTGCCGACAATTTGTTCGGCCATGTGGACCTCCTACGAACAACTAATTGCATACAGGTAACCCAAATCGGCAAGTTCTGGTCATAACAAAAGTGTACGCCAGACCTACCCTTTAAGCTTCCTTGCAACAATTGATAATAAATTATGTCGCTACTGCTGCACTGCCGCCAATAATATCCATCAATTCTGTCGTGATATTTTCCTGGCGGGCCTTGTTATAAGTCAATGTTAATGTATCAAGTAATTCGTTTGCAGCATCCGTGGCATTGCGCATGGCAACCATACGCGCCGAATGCTCACTGGCAAGCGACTCATAGAGCGCTTGCAAAATCTGGACTTCGGTGAAGCCAAAGAGCACCTGTCCCAATACGGCTTCCGGGCTAGGTTCAAAAACATATTCCGGAGCCATCCCAATGGAAGCTTCCGCCGGTTCAATTGGCAACAACTTGCGGGCAACCGGCTCTTGGCGCAGGGTATTGACAAAATCTGTGTAAACCACATAAACTTCATCAAAATAGCCTTGCAGGTAGTCATCCAACAAGACGCGTACCATGGGTGCAATATCATAGATGCGCGGTGAGTCGGGCAATTTGGTAAATTCGGCACGAATCACGGGATCGTAACGCAACAACCAATCGCGCCCTTTTTTGCCAATCGAGACAACCTCGACTTCAGCGCCCAACTTGCGCTTCTCACGAATTAAGGTCGCTGCCCGCCGAATGACATTCGCATTAAAACCACCAGCCAAACCACGATCGGCCGTCACAAGCATCACGCCAACCCGCTTGATCACCGCACGTGGCTCGATCATCGGGTGCGTCTCACCACCCGATAGCTTCGCAATATAGGAGAGCACATTGCGCGCCTGCTCGGCATAGGGGCGCGTGGCGAGCACTTGCGCCTGTGCTTTGCGCATCTTGGCGGCAGAGACAGCCTCCATCGCTTTGGTAACTTGCGAAATATTCTTGACCGACTTGATACGTCGGCGAATTTCACGTGTACTGGCCAAGAGAACACTCCTTTAGCCTGGTCGTCGCGACAAAATAGAGCGATAACAGGAGTAAAGAATCTACTACCACGACCCTTTATCCATCCTGTCATCTTCATATCATTAGGCCGGCGGTGACCAACTTTTGTTAAAATCTTCAATAGCAAGGCGCAGCGAATTGATCGTATTCTCATTCAAGTCGCCCGTGCGCGTAATCGTTTGGCCGATTTCAGCATGGTTGGCATCGACATAGGCATGCATCGCCGCTTCCCATTGCTTTACGTGCTCAACCGGCACCTTGTCCACCAAACCATTGCCGGTCGCCCACAGGCTGAAGACCTGGCGGTGTAGCGGAATGGGCTGGAATTGGGGCTGCTTGAGAATTTCTTGAATGCGATATCCCCGATCAAGCTGGCGCTGGGTCACAGCATCCAAATCGCTACCGAACTGGGCAAAAGCAGCCAACTCGCGGAACTGGCTCAACTCGGACTTCAGACGGCCAGCCACCTTCTTCATGGCTTTGGTTTGGGCAGAGCTACCGACACGGCTAACCGAAACACCGACGTTAATCGCCGGGCGAATACCAGCGTAGAAGAGATCGCTTTCCAGGAAGATTTGACCATCGGTAATCGAAATAACGTTGGTCGGAATGTATGCAGAGACGTCATTAGCCTGGGTTTCAATCACCGGCAACGCCGTCAAACTACCGCCACCTTCATCTGCCGAAAGCTTGGCCGAACGTTCGAGCAAACGGCTGTGCAGGTAGAAGACATCACCAGGGTACGCTTCACGGCCCGGCGGGCGGCGCAATAGCAGCGACACCTGACGATACGCTTGGGCATGCTTGGAAAGGTCATCGAAAACGATGAGCGCGTGGCGACCCTGCTCCATGAATTCTTCACCGATGGCGCAACCGGCATAGGGTGCCAAGAATTGCAAAGCAGCCGGATCCGAAGCCGAGGCGCTAACGACAATGGTATGTTCCATGGCGCCATATTTTTCTAGGGTACCGACCACCTGCGCCACCGTCGAGCGCTTCTGCCCAATCGCGACATAGATACAAATCAGATCTTTGCCCTTTTGGTTGATGATCGTATCGAGCGCAATCGCGGTCTTGCCCGTTTGCCGGTCACCAATGATCAGCTCGCGTTGGCCACGGCCAATCGGAATCATGGCGTCAATCGATGTAACACCCGTCGCCACCGGCTCATTGACTGGTTGGCGCTTGATCACACCTGGTGCAATACGTTCGACATTGCGGAATTTATCCGAAGCAATTGGACCTTTGCCATCGATCGGCTGACCAACGGCGTTGACCACACGGCCAATAATGGCATCCCCCACGGGCACCGAAGCAATCCGGCCCGTGCTGCGTACCAAGTCCCCTTCTTCGATGCCAGTGTAATCACCCATAATGATGATGCCGACACTATCGCGCGTCAGATTTTGGACTTGGCCGAGTACGCCATTTTTGGTGAATTCTACAAGTTCGCCAGCCATTGCACCTTGCAAACCAGATGCTAAAGCAATGCCGTCACCAATTTCGGTGACTTCCCCTACGTCGATCTGGGTTGGCGCCAGCGTAAAATTCAAAATCTGCTGTTTCAGTAAAGCTGTGATTTCATCTGTACGCACAGCCATGGGCACTCCTCCTATTCAGGCGACAACGCATGGGCCACTTTCCCACACAGGTTGCGCCTACTATTGCAGTCGTTACACATCTTATAACTAGCAGCTTGTGACTAGCAGCTTGTGACTAGCAGCTTGTGACTAGCAGCAGACAGTAGCATGCATGAAAATCAGCGCACTACCGAGGCTAGGCTCTCACGCATCGATTGCAACCGCGATGCCACCGAGGTATCCATCAAACTGTCGCCCACACGTACCCGCAATCCGCCCATGAGCGAGGGGTCAACGTAAAAAGCGAAGGTCAGGCTTTCGCCATGGCGTGCAGCCAAAGCGCGGCGCAATTGTTCCTGTTCTTCAGTCGAAAGCAGCACGGCACTCGTGACTTCCGCTTTAATCGGAGCCTCGCTGCGTCCACTGGAAACCTGCGCCAGCGCGCCGCTCAATTGCTCTACCAACTTGATGGAGCCATCTTGTACCATCGTCTGCAGCGTATTGCGCAACTCGGCTGGTGCATCTGCCGGGATGATCGACTCGAGCGCAGCCAAGCGTTTGTTGATGTCACCTTCTGCATCGGTGAGCAACTCGGCCAGTTGCGGATTCTGTTTCAAGGCATTCGAAACAGACGACAGCGCACCCTGCCACCGTTCGAGCATGGCTTGCATGATCGCCTGCGCGTACTGGTTAGCGCTTGCACTGTTTGTGTTCATCAAGCCGCGCTCCCTTGCTGAGCCAAGAACTCAGCGACAAAGCGCTCCTGCTCGCTACGGTTGGCCAGTTCGCGACCCAAAATTTGCTGTGTGGCCAAAATGGCAAGATCAGCAATTTGTTTATTGGCGTCAGCCAAGGCAGATTCAGTCTGCGCTTGGGCATCGGCCTGGGCCTTGCGACGAATTTCTGTGGCTTCTTGTTCGGCACGCGAGCGGATATCTTGCGCAATCTTTTCTGCGTCGCGTGTGGCCTGGGCACGAACTTCTTGTCCTTCGCGCCGTGCTTCCTCTAGCACCTTGGCCTTGTCATGCTCAGCTTCGCGGGCGGCAGCACTGGCGCGTTCCGTATCTTTCATGCTTTGCGCAATGCGTTGCCGGCGCTGTTCCAGAATATTCAAGATCGGTTGGTATAGTGCGATTCTCAGAATGACCATCAATATTAGGAAGTTGACGATCTGGGAAACCAGAAGGCCCCCTTCAATTCCGAGTTGACCAAGTACAGCACTCAAGGTCGCCTCCTCTCTTTATTGGCAAGCAGTTAGACGAATTTAACCAACAACGCGATAACCAGGCCGAAAATCGCCAGCGATTCAGCGAACGCAATCGCCAAAATCATGTTGGTCTGAATCGTACTGGCTACTTCAGGGTTGCGCCCCATTGCTTCCATAGCCTTGGACCCAATCAAACCGATACCAATACCTGGGCCAAGCGCACCCAGACCGATAGCCAACGCAGCGCCAATTTCCTTCGCAGCAAGGACGTCCATCGTATTTGTTCTCCTTAATTCATTGAAATGCGAAACAAAGAAGTTCGTTTTCCATATTTTTTATGCCCACCGGCTAAATATATAAATTAATATAAAAGACGACAAACAGTTGTTACCAATCTATATATTGCCTAAATGAGACATTTTATAAAGCACGCCCTCTGCTTTCTAAGAAACAGCTATGAATTATAGAGCGCTTAAAACAACGCAAAATTAATGGTGTTCGTCACCATGACTGATCGTCGCCATGGTAAAGAAGACCAAGGCCAACATCATAAAGACCAGGGCTTGGACAATACCGACAAGAATTTCCAACAAGTAGAAGGGCAGAGGCACCAGGAACGCCACCAGAAAGGCCATGGTCGCCAGCACAATTTCACCGGCGAAGACGTTGCCAAAGAGACGAAAACCAAAGGCGATGATGCGCGAGATTTCGCTGACCAACTCCAGAATGCCGACGAAAATATTGATGCCCTTCATGGCGCCATGGCCACTGGTATTCCAGAACTTGCGGAAATATCCACCACCCAGGGCGCGCACACCATGAATTTGCACCATCACCATAGTCGCAATCGCCAGGGCAAAGGTTACATTCAGATCAGCACTGGGCGCACGGAAGAGCGGCACAAACTTGGCATAGCCTTCTTCCTCGGCGGCAGCGACGGCGCTTGCCGCATCAGCCGCCTGTACCAGGACAGGGCTACCGCCGACCATAGCCAGTTGTTGATCGAGGATGGCCGCGTGTTCGCCGGTATGAAAGAAACCGATGCTGCCAACGCCAGGAATCAAGCCACTCCAGTTACTGATCACCACAAAGAAGAAGATTGTGGCTACCCAGGGGAAGTAGGTGGCAGCCGCCTTCCCAGAAACACTTTCCGCCAGCCCATAGAGATACTCGATTGCCGCTTCCATGGCGTTTTGCAAACCACTGGGCACTAGGCTCATCTTGCGCGTAGCAGCTACTGCAACCAAAATCAAGATGAGATCCACAATGATCGTGGTCAGCACAGAATTTGTAAACCAACTTGGGCCAGTTTCAAAAAGGGGCTCCGCAGCCAACGAGACATGCGGTTGGGGAACAGGAATAAAGAAACTAATGATAATCAGAAGGAGCGCACCGCCGATAAGCATTGCGCGACGTGGGTTAGCATTAATGAATGCCATAATCTTTTCACCAAGCTCTTTGAAAAACGTTTGGATTGATTCCATTGTAAATGACCTCGCCACAGGGTTCGGACTTCTTACCAAGCATTTTGCACAGGGTATTTTTCTTGCTCATGGCACATCACTAGGCCCTATATCGGTATAAGTATCGCTATAGGCACTGTCGAGCGGTGCCAATTTCTGAATGACCTGATCCATCTCGGAAAGCGCAGCACGAGTCACGATGAAGGTCGCCAACGGAATAAAGATGACCGTTGCACCAATTGTTACCAGCGGAAACCAACCAAATTGCATATCGATCAACATAGCCAACGTCAGAGGAAGCACCAAACTTACTACGACACTACGCAGTAACCGTTGAATATTGATACGAATCGTCATGACGGTTGATACAAGCTATTTACAGTTTCGGCAGCACAAAATTTGGTTGATGTTGCCCCGATTATAGCATCGCATTTTTCGTTCGCGCAAATTTTCACATGCTTTTGGGACAACAGAATCATCTACTTTCTTTATACAGAAAAACGCCGCGCTTCTAGCCAAACCAAAAAAATCAGCACCAATTCTACAACTTTATCAACATAGGCAATGGAGGAGTCGCTCGCCCCAATAAAAAACCAAAGGGCAACGGTCAGTGCCGTATAGGCCAGCAAACACCAACACCATAAACTGCGATAGCGCGCTAAGAACGCGATCGGCAAGTAGATTGCCCCCAGCAAACCAAGATAGCCAATGCCATTTAACAAAAAGATAAAACCCGAACCATCAGCAAATTGAAAACTAATATAGAAATGAATCAATGCCGTAATGATGGTCAAGCCCATTACGCCATAGGCAATAGTGTTGAGGTGAGGGCGCAGTTGGGATCGTCGCTCCTTCATCCTGACTTTCTCCTCTATTACGTTTACGTTTATTACGTTCTGCGATCAAGGCTGACTGCCGATCAATGCCACATACCCCAGCAAAGTAGGCGTTCGTCTACTCTACCCCACCTTTTGCAGGATTGCAACCGTGGGGTACGCCTGGGTGTATTTCAATTTGAGGATAAATTTTAGAACGCGCGCGCAACGTGTGCCGGGGACGCGCGACAACCACAGGGGTTTGACAAACGGCACCCCGCGCGTCCCCGACACACTTCCCCAAAAGTGCAATGCACCCGTACGCCTAAAAGAATTGCAAGCGATGCGGATGGTATGCAGCCGAGTAGCGTGTAAACGAAATTTCGATGGGCTTGACTTTCAAAATTACTTATGATACTCTCCTGATATACCCATAACTCCCTACATATTTCATTATTCGCACAAACATCTCTAAAATTTCATATCATTTTACTTCACACCACTTGAACATCACGAGGAGGAACCCTGTGGAAAAGCGACGCATATCGCTGGGCATGATCTCGCTATTGCTCATCTGTAGTTTGCTATTAGCGGCGTGTGGCGGCGGTGCCAGCCAACCTAGCGCACCGGCAGACGCACCAGCAGCAGAGGCAACTGCGACCACCGAAGAAGCTGCCCCAGAGGCCGCAGTTGCAGAAGAAGAAGCCGCGCTCGGTGCATCGCTGATTGGCGAGATCGAAGGGCCGGTCATCGTTACCAATGTTGACGAATTTCCCACTGAATTTGGTGAAGCCCCCACGCTCACCGAGTTGGTAGATGCCGGCACGCTGCCGCCTGTGGCAGAACGCTTACCCGTACGCGACGATCTGCTCGTCATCCAGCCGCTGGACGAAATCGGCAAATATGGCGGCACTTGGCGGCGTGGCTTCACCGGCCCAGGTGACGGGCAGAATGGTCATCGCGTCGCGGGTGGCGACCGCTTTGTTTTCTGGGATGCCAAGGAATTTCCCAAAGTTGTGCCGAATCTAGCCAAAGGCTGGGAATTCAATGAAGCGCAGACCGAGTTGACCCTGTTCCTGCGCGAAGGTGTGAAGTGGTCCGATGGCGTTCCCTTCACTGCCGCCGATGTAATGTTCTGGTACGAACATGTCTATCAAAACGAAGATTTGGTGCCTGTGCGTTCAGCTTTCTTCAATCTTGAGCAGGGTGCCAAGTTGGAGATGATCGACGACTACACGATCAAGTTCAGTTTTCCCTTTGCCAACAGCCTCTTCTTGGAAGTTTTGGGCAGTTCGGTGAATGTCTTTGGCGGCCATGCAATTTTTGGCAACATTGGGCTGGGCGGCTATGCCCCTGCCCACTACATGCAACAATTCCATCCCGATTTTGTCGAGCAAGCCGTGCTAGACGAATTGGTCGCTGCCGAAGGCTTTGATAACTGGGTAAACTTATTCAAGGATAAGAATACCTGGGCGCGCAATCCAGAGTTGCCCACCGTCACCCCTTGGAAAACGGTTAATTCGATTACTACGGACAATTGGGTCTTAGAACGCAATCCCTACTACTATGGCGTTGACATTGCGGGCAACCAACTGCCCTACATCGACCGCATCTCGATGACGCTGGCCGAAAGCTTGGAAGTGCTCAACCTGCGCGCCATTGCGGGTGAATATGACTATCAATCGCGCCATATTTCGCTGGCTAACTTGCCGGTCTTGTTGGAAAATGCCGAACGGGGCGAGTATACAATCCACCTGGACCCGGCGCAACATGGCGCAGATGGCGCGCTGCAAGTCAACATGAGCTATGAAGCCGACCCAGAAATTGCCAAGTGGCTGCACACTACCGACTTCCGCCGTGCGTTGTCACTGGCGATCAACCGCGACAAGATCAATGAAATTATCTTCTTGGGCATTGGCACGCCCGGTTCTGCGGTTGTGGCCGAAACTTCACCCTTTAGCCCTGGCCCCGAGTATCGTGCGCTATGGTCGCCCGCCGAACCAGATTTTGAGCAGGCCAACGCGCTCCTCGATGGTCTCGGGTTGACCGAGAAGGATGCCGATGGTTATCGCTTGCGGGGCGACAATGGCGAACGCATCATCATTGAAATTCCGGCCATTCCAGCCTTTATTCAATTCACCCAAATTGGTGAAATTATCAAAGAAGACTGGGCGCAGATTGGCATCTTTGCCAATGTGATCGAGCAGGAACGTACGCTGGTCGAACAACGCCGCGGCGCCAACGAGCTGCAAATCTTCTTCTGGCAGAATGATGGCACGGATGAGCTTTTCCTCTATCCGTACCACGCCGTGCCCGTAGATAGCACTGCGGGTACTGGGCCCGCCTTTGGCAATTGGTATGCGTCGGGCGGCACCGCCGGTATTGAACCCACTGACCCTAAGGTGATCGAAGTGCTGGATCTCTTCAGCCAAGGCTTGAAAGCGACGCCAGAAGAACGTGTCGCCCTCGGCCAACAAATCTGGAGCATCATTACCGATGAGGTGTGGACCATCGGCACCGTTGGTCAGTCGGGTGCTTTTATGGGTGTGCGTCTGGTCAAGAACAACATGGGCAACATTCCCTCGCGGCAGTTTAATATTCAGGCCGGCCAGACGCCGAACATCTCGCGGCCATCGACTTTCTTCTTTACCGATGCGGATTCACAATAACCGTTAGTTCATAGCGATACCTGCCTGCTCGCGATACGGTCGCGAGCAGGCACTGTCTAGCACCCAACATTTTATGATTACATACCTGGTTCGTCGCATCTTGGCCGGCCTACTCACCATTTGGGCCGCTTCTATCCTATCCTTTGTCGTGATCCAATTGCCCCCCGGTGATTATGTCACGGCCTACATTGCCAATCTGCAATCAACCGGCAGCGTGATCTCGGCAGCCGAAGCCCAGGCGCTACGCCAGCAATATGGCCTAGATCAACCCGTCTATGTCCAATATTTCAAATGGATGGGGCTAATGCTGCAGGGCAATTTTGGCATGGCCATGGAATACAACCGCCCCGTGCGCGAGGTGATCGGTGATCGGCTGGCGCTGACGATGGTGGTATCGATTGCCGCCATTGTGTTTATTTGGGGGATTGCGCTGCCAATTGGCATCTATTCAGCGGTCTATAAATATTCGATTGGCGATTACTTTTTTACCTTTTTGGCCTTTCTGGGCATTGGCATCCCCAATTTTATGTTAGCGCTGGTGATTTTGTATGTGGGCTTTAAATATTTCCATGTACAAAGTATTGGCGGCCTCTTTTCGCAGGAATATCTCTCTGCGCCGTGGAGTGTGGCCAAATTCTGGGATATGGTCAAGCATTTGCCCTTGCCAGCGGTGATCTTGGGCATGGCCGGGATTGGCGAATTGGTACGGATCATGCGCGCCAATCTGCTGGACGAGTTGCGCAAGCCCTATGTCGTAACCGCGCGTGCCAAGGGCCTTTCGCGCATGCGCGTGATCTTGAAATACCCTGTGCGCGCCGCGCTCAACCCCTTTGCCAGCACCATCGGCTATATTTTCCCCTATGTCGTTTCGGGCAGTATTATTGTCTCGTTGGTGTTGAGCTTGCCCACGGTGGGGCCACTGCTATTTAAAGCTTTGATTGCGCAAGATCTCTTTCTGGCCGGCACGATTTTGTTGCTCTTGGCGATTATGACGGTGATTGGCACCTTAATTTCTGACTTGATTCTCATGTGGATCGATCCGCGCATCCGCATGGGTATGGAGGGGAGTAATTAGCAATTATCAATTGCTAATTGACAATTGCTAATTGACAATTGTTAATTGCGAAAGGCATGGATGTAGCAACGATTTTGCAGTGAACAGAGAAACTTATGACAGATGTAGTAGCAACTAGCCCACCGGTCGTTATTCCCAAAAGCAATGCCGAAGATCGCATCTCGGTGGCAACCCAATGGCAATTAACCTGGTGGCGCTTTCGCAAACATCGCATGGCCATGATCGCGGCGGTCATCATTCTTGGCTTCTATATCGTGATCCTCTTTGCCGAATTTTTTGCCTATTCTAATCCCAGGGTCTCCAACGAAGATCTCTCGCTGCTGCCGCCCCAGCCCATTCATTGGTTTGATGAAGGCAAGTTCAACCCCTATGTACACCCTGTGGTGGGCAAACGCGATCCCAAAACCTTCAAAAAGGTCTACACGCCCGATCTGGAAACCAAGGCGCGCATCACCTTTTGGGCCGAAGGTTTTGAATACAAATTGTGGGGACTCATTCCCAGCAATCGCCATTTGCTAGGGATCGAAGGCTTGCCGCCCGAAGAAAGTCTCTTCTTGATCGGCACCGATCTCCAAGGGCGCGATCTCTTCTCGCGCTTAATGATCGCCACGCGCACCTCGCTCACCATTGGGCTCGTCGGCGTGGTTTTGAGTCTGTTCCTGGGCATTTTGCTGGGCGGCATTTCGGGGCTCTATGGCGGCGCAGTTGATGATATTATTCAACGCTTTATTGAAATCGTGCGCTCGATTCCCACCATTCCCCTCTGGATGGGTCTCGCCGCGGCCATGCCACCTACCTGGCCGGTGACACGCATGTACTTTTTCATCACCATCATCATCTCGCTGATCGGCTGGACGGTGATGGCACGCGTGGTGCGCGGGCGCTTTTTGTCGCTGCGCACCGAAGATTTTGTCACCGCCGCCGAGTTGTCGGGCGCCAGCCAATTGCGCATCATCTTTCGCCACATGGTGCCCTCCTTTCTCAGCCACATCATCGCCGCTGCCACCCTGGCAATTCCCGCCATGATCATCTCGGAAACCTCGCTGAGTTTTTTGGGGCTGGGCTTGCGCGCACCGGCAGTCAGTTGGGGCGTCCTTTTGCAACAGGCACAAAACATTCAAGCAGTCGCCATTTCACCCTGGCTCATGATTCCGGCAATACCGGTTATTTTAGCAATCTTAGCCTTCAACTTCTTGGGCGACGGCCTGCGCGATGCAGCCGATCCATACGGATAATTCATGACGAATTCTACTTTACCACCTGTGTTACCCATTTTGTCAGTCAAAGAATTAAAAACCTACTTTCATCAAGATGAAGGCATTGTGCGCGCCGTCGATGGCGTCAGCTTTGATGTCTACCCGGGGAAAACCCTGGGTATTGTCGGGGAAAGTGGCTGTGGCAAAAGTGTCACGGCACGGTCGATCCTGCGCATTGTCGAGCAGGGCGGGCGTATTCAAGGTGGCGAGATCTGGCTACGTCACCAGCGCAACGGACAGATGCACGAAGTTGATCTGACCAAGCTCCAAGAAGAAAGCCAGGAGATGCGCTCGATCCGCGGCAGCGAGATTGCGCTGATCTTCCAGGAGCCGATGACCTCGTTTAGTGCCTTTCATACGGTGGGCAACCAGATCATCGAGGCGATCCGCATCCACAGCAGCCTGAGTCGCAAGGAAGCGCGCGAACGCGCCATTGATCTGCTGCGTATGGTCGGCATTCCGCGGCCAGAGCGCCGGATCGACGAATATTCCTTTCAATTGAGCGGCGGTCTGCGCCAACGCGTGATGATCGCTATGGCGCTATCGAGCAATCCCAAGGTGTTGATTGCCGATGAGCCAACCACGGCGCTGGATGTAACCACCCAAGCGCAAATTCTGGAGTTGCTGGTCCAGATCCAAGAAGAAAGGGGCTTGGCGATCATCCTCATCACCCACGACATGGGCGTGATCGCGG
The DNA here is from genome assembly GCA_034437715.1 of Caldilineaceae bacterium. Lineage (GTDB taxonomy): Bacteria > Chloroflexota > Anaerolineae > Caldilineales > Caldilineaceae > JAHBVH01. The sequence goes on along the minus strand of DAOTTR010000369.1, from coordinate 6,067 downwards.
AGATGGCCGATGAGGTGGTGGTGATGTATTTGGGCCGCCTGGTGGAGCAAGGGCCGGTGGATGACATTTTTCATGCGCCGCAACACCCGTACACCAAGCTCCTGCTCAAGTCGATTCCCAACATTATGGCGAAACCGCGCACTAAGCTGGCGACGCTGGTCGGCTCGATCCCCCACCCCTACAATCGACCCGCTGGTTGTCCCTTTCACCCGCGCTGTCCATCGTTTATAGCTGGCAAATGTGACGTAGAGGAGCCACAGCCCAAGCCAGTCAACGAGCGGCAGGTGGTCAGTTGTTTCCTCTACGATGAGTAAGCATGCTAGAATCCATGCAGGTATAAAGTAGCGAGCGCAGAAATGGAGGTCGTAGCATGACAACGCTCACCTTGAATTTAAAGCAGTTTGTCGCAACATCTAAAGAATTTTTTGACCTCTGCCAAGCAAATCCGGATCTGCAAATGGAACGCATCGCCACTGGAGAAGTATTGATTATGCCCCCCGCAAGCAGTGAAACTGGCGCGCGTAATCTCAGCATCGGTAGCCAACTTTGGAATTGGAATGAAGCGTCTCAGCTAGGGATTGCGTTTGATTCTTCGGCAGGCTTCAGCTTGCCGAATGGTGCCGACCGTTCACCAGATGCATCTTGGATCATCAATGAACGGTGGAATGCTTTAGGATCGCAGGCACAACAAGGCTTTGCACCGCTCTGCCCAGACTTTGTCGTCGAGTTACGCTCGCCTTCGGATAAGCTAGAAACGTTGCGCAACAAAATGCAAGAATATATCTACAATGGCGCGCGCCTCGGCTGGTTGATCGATCCGAAGTCACATACGGTAGAAATTTATGAAAAGGGCGAAGCAGTGGAGATCTTGTACAATCCAGAATCTGTCGCTGGCGATCCGGTCTTGCCAGGCTTTGTGCTCAAGCTGAAGCGGGTTTGGGGGTAGAAAGAACCGTATGTCTGTGTCCAACCAAGCAAGGTTGCTTGAAGTACAAGGGTTACAAAAATTTTTCCCCCTCCGTTCCGGCCTGTTGCGGCGTGTCAGCGGCCAGGTACGCGCGGTGGATGGGGTCAGTTTTCATATTAACCAGGGCGAGACACTCTCGTTGGTAGGCGAAAGTGGCTGTGGCAAAACCACCACGTCGCGCTGCATCTTGCGCGCGATTAAGCCGACCGCAGGTCAAATTCAGTTTCATACGACCGATCACAAAGTGGTCGAATTGGCCCATCTGTCCAAGGCCCAATTGCGCCCGTTGCGCCGCCAAATTCAGATGATCTTCCAAGATCCCTTTTCGTCACTGAACCCGCGCATGACCATTCTCGATATTATCAGTGAACCGCTGGTGGTCAATGGCGTGAACAATGGCCAAGAGCGGCGCGATCGGGTAGAAGAGCTGCTCAAGATGGTGCACCTGCCGCCAGAATTTATGAATCGCTATCCCCATGCCTTTAGCGGCGGTCAGCGGCAACGCATTGGCATTGCGCGTGCGCTGGCGCTTAGCCCGGCGTTGATTGTGGCCGATGAACCAGTTTCGGCGCTTGATGTGTCGGTGCAGGCCCAGATTTTGAATCTACTACTCGATCTCCAGGATCAACTCAAGCTTTCCTTCCTCTTTGTGGCGCACGATCTCAGTGTGGTCAAGCATGTGAGTGATCGGGTGGCGGTGATGTATGTGGGGAAAATTGTGGAAGTGGCCGAGACAGAGGCGCTCTTTGCCAATCCACAACATCCCTATACCGAGGCGCTGCTTTCTGCAGTGCCCAAGCCGGACCCGCGGCTGCGTGCGCAACGTATTATTCTCGAAGGGGATGTAGCCGATCCGGCCCATCCACCCACAGGCTGTTATTTTCATCCCCGTTGCCGCTATGCAATTGCGCGCTGCACAGTCGAGTCGCCCGAATTGGTAGAGGTTGCACCCAATCATTACGCCAGTTGTCACCGCGCTCAAGAGCTAACGCTGACGGGTGTTACGGCATAGACAACACCATTACAGAGCGATCTGCCACCACTGGGCATAGAATTGCGCGGCCTTTTCCAACTCGGCAATTTCCACCCACTCGACCGGGCCATGCGACTGTTCAATGGCACCAGGGCCAAAGACCACACATTCGTCTACCACCGCGGTATAGGCCCAGGCGTTGGTGCCATAGGGCGCAACCAAGGGCGTTGTGCCCGACCACGCAACCAACTGGGAAACCAATGGTCCATCGGGCGGTTGATAATAGGCTTCAATCAGTTGCAACACCTGTACAGTTAAGCGTTGTGGACAACTGTTCTCCGCCAGTTGTTGCAGCGCGTGGGTAATGTCGGCGGCGCGTTCGCCATTCACCACGCGCCGGTCAATCGAAACCGTACACACATCCGGCACAACATTGATCCCATTACCGCCAGCGATCAGCGACACGGTGAGTTGCGGATTGCCCAAAGCGGTTGGTGGCAAGGCTTGTAATCGTTCATGCTCGTGTTGTAGCGCCAATACAAGTTGAGCCGCAGCCACAATCGCATTTTGTCCCAGATGGGGCTGCGAAGAATGGGCCGCCTGCCCCAAGACTTGAAAGGCCAAGCGCACCACCCCTTTGTGGCCATAGATCGGTTGACAAAGCGTCGGCTCGGCGACAATCATTTGATTGATGTGCAGACCTTGGCGTTGGAGCCAGCGCGCCGCGGCCGGTGCACCTTTGGCTCCCACTTCTTCATCCACCGTGGCAGCGATCAATAAATTATCAACGGGGCGTTGCCCCATAGCCGTCATGTGTTCCAACAGGGCCAGCACAATCGCCAAAGAAGCTTTGTCATCCACTGCGCCCCGCCCATAGACGCGGCCATCGGCAATCTGGCCGCTAAATGGATCGCCTGTCATCTGTTCGACACCCACCGTGTCCACATGTACATCGACGGCGCTCCACTGATCGGTCTGGCCGCGCCAGATGCCATAGACATTGGCGCGCTGTGGCAGCACTTCATCCAGGTAGACCTCGCCGCCGAAGTCGCGAAACCATTGTGCAATCGCGGCTCCAATGCGCGCCTCCCCGATAACCCCGGCCCGCGGCCCCGCTTGATCGGGGGAAACGCTGGGAATTTGGACGAGGCGACTTAGCCAAGCAGCAAGCAAATCGCGTTGCAGCATGTTAGAAACATCCTTCTCTTGTCACGGTCCGATTGTTACGAATGGGTAAACTTTCCCTACTGTAGCGCAGATCATGCTTTGTTCGGCACCCATTGATCTGCGCTAGCATATTGTTCCAGTAGCTCTGTCAACGCAGCACCTTTATGCGCAATCGCGGCGCTGGCAAAAGGGTGCAGCTCAAACAGCGGGGGCAGTTGGGCGTATAAGTCGGGCAATTGTAAAATATCGCAAATCTGCTCTTGGATCCATTTGTCGTAGGCGATGGGGTAGATGCAGCGGGCGATAAAGAGCGCTTGGAGAAACTCACCAAACGCGTCATACAGGCGACGAAAGGCTTGAAAGTAGAGACCGCGCTCCACATAGAGCGGAATATGCGCTAAATTATTCAAACAATAGGTACGCACCATGCTCAGCCGTTCCCGGCGCAGGGATTCGGGATAATAGGGCAGCCACATGGCCTTGAGTTGCGCATAGCTAGCATCGCGTTCCCATAATGGCGCACTATAGGCCAAATAATTGCCAACTTCTAGCTCAAAGGCATCGGCCCCGGTGGTCCAGCCATGATGATGCTTGGCTGCATCAAATTGGCCATCAATAAAACTCAAATCGACATGACTAAAGCGGCCAACCTGTTGTAATTCGGCAAAAATCGGAGTCGCGGCATGATAACGCTGCCAGGTCGTCGCCAACGCATTACGCGCAGCCGCTGTGGTGTCAGGCGCGACCAGGATCGCCATGTCCAGACAACTGTCCGCTGTAGCCTGGCCACGTGCACAGGAACAGGTGAGCAAGACAGCGCTCACAGCAGGTTGCTTGCTGAAAAATTCTGTGATCTGGTTGGCGGCTGTGGCATGGACTACAGTAGGATAGGCGGGTTTGGGTGTATACATAGCGTACGTACAACTCTTATTCATCACGTTGGCAAAGCTTGCTTACCTTACTATAATACTCCTGTATCTGATCTGGCAAATGGATTGCTGGACAAGTTGGCACAAGGAAACCGACCTAGCAGCCTATGACACTTTTTGATCAAGCTCATGCCGAACGATTGGAAAAAGAAGCACCCTTGGCCGCGCGCATGCGCCCGCGCACGCTCGATGAATATGTGGGTCAGGAGCATATTATCGGCCCTGGCCGGCTGTTGCGGCGCGCCATCCAAGCGGATCAGCTGGGCAGCCTGATCTTTTACGGCCCGCCCGGCACCGGCAAAACGACACTAGCCCGCGTGATCGCCAACACGACGCGCGCCAACTTTATTGCCATCAATGCTGTGTTGTCAGGCGTCAAGGAGATTCGCGAGGCGATTGCCGATGCCCAAGAACAGGCGCGGCTCTATCGTCAGCGCACGCTTCTGTTTATTGATGAAGTCCATCGCTTCAACAAAGCCCAACAGGACGCGCTATTGCCTTGGGTCGAAAATGGCACTGTCATTCTAATTGGGGCTACCACCGAAAATCCCTATTTTGAAGTTAATAAAGCGTTGGTCAGCCGCAGCCGCATCTTTCAGCTCACGCCGCTTACGCCGGAGCATTTGCGCCAGGTAGTGCGCCAGACTCTGGCCGATCCCGAACGCGGCTATGGTCAGATCAATGTGCGCATCGATGAAGACGCGTTGGATCATTTGGTCGAAGTGGCTAATGGTGATGCGCGGGCCGTCCTCAACGCGCTTGAATTGGCCGTAGAAACCAACGACGAAGGCCAAGGCATGGGCGCCAGTCACCCTACCCATGTCCACATTACACTGGCAATTGCCGAAGAATCGATTCAGCGGCGCGCCGTCCTCTATGACAAAGAGGGCGATTATCATTTTGATACGATCAGCGCGTTTATCAAGAGTCTGCGCGGCAGCGATCCCGATGCGGCCATGTATTGGATGGCCAAGATGGATTATGCAGGCGAAAGTCCGCGCTATATCTTTCGCCGCATGTTGATTTTTGCCGGGGAAGATATTGGCATGGCGGACCCCAATGCAATTCAAGTGGTCACGGCATGTGCGCAAGCCTTCGAGCAGGTAGGCATGCCCGAAGGGCGCTTTCATCTGGCAACAGCCGGTCTTTATTTAGCCACAGCCAAGAAATCCAACACGACCTTTGCCTTCTTCGACGCGATTGAACAAGTTAAAAAGGAAGCGGATAGTGGCGTGCCCAACCACTTGCGCGACAGCAATCGCGACAAGAAAGAATTTGGGCATGGTGACGGCTATCTCTATCCCCACGCCTATCGCGACCATTGGGTGGCACAACAATATTTGCCCAGTTCGCTACAGGGCAAGCTCTTTTACCAGCCGTCGGATCAGGGCTACGAAGCGCAGATCCGCACAACCGTGGCCCAGCGGCGCGAAGCCCAATTGGCCGCCATGATCGAGTTGGAAAATAGTGGCAACGCGCCGATTGATGTGCTGACCTTCTCGCCAGACGACCCGGCACGCGAGCGCTGGCTGCAACGCACCATCTCCAACACAGGCGAACGCTTGGCCCAGGTGCGCGATCAGGTGTTGGCGCGGGCACGGCTGGCGCGCCATAGTCTGGTGTTGGATCTGAAAGCCGGTACGGGGTTACTCACCTGGGAAGCCCTGCGCCGCGCACCCGAAGGGGGAGTCTATGCCCTGGCCCGCAGTACACGCGATGCCGATGCGCTGCGCCAGTTGGCCGAACGGCTGATCGCAGTCGAACGCCCCATTGTGCTGCAAGGTGAGATCGCGGAATTGCCCGACTTGTGGGTTGTACGCGAACAAATGACCGCGTATCCCAGTCAACCCAGTAGCCCGCAATTTGATGCAATCGTCGGCTACAACGCGTTGTTTGATCAGGCTGATAAACCTACCCTACTCGCTCTGCTGGCAAATCTGCTTACGCCGCAAGGTCAGCTTAGTTTGGCCGAGCGCATGCCGCGCCACACACAGCGGCTCTATCAACTGGTCGATTTGCAGGAATTGGATG
>DAOTTR010000368.1:0-2875 GCA_034437715.1 Caldilineaceae bacterium | reverse complement strand
GATCTGGCGCATACGGCTCGGCTTGATCAGCTCTTCGCCACCGGCAGCTTTGGCCGGGGTTGCGGCGGCTTTGCTCTCAGTTTCGGGTGCGGCGGGCGGTGCGACACTCGGTTGTGTCCAGTTTTTGGGTGTTAAGAAACGCTCGCCAACCGTAACCTGGGTGTTGCCGCGGCTGGCGACAAAGGTCAAAATATCGTAGCGCGTTAACGTACTCAGCGGTCGCTCGCCGGCGACTTCGGCCAGATCCACATTGTAATCGGCGGCGATCCGGCGCACTTCCAAGCTGGCGACGCCAGCCAGTTCGCCCGGTAAGCCCTCGGCAGCACCATCATCACCATCGGCCTGGGCCAACACATCGTCCTTGGTGATCTGGCCACCAGGGCCAGTGCCGGTAATGCCGCTCAACGAAATGCCGCGCTCGGTGGCCACACGCTTAGCGACCGGCGTGGCTTTGAGTTCTTGCCCACTCTCCACAGGTTCGGCGGTTGGAACTGGCTTGGGCGCGCTCTTGGCCTCTGCCTTTTCGGCTGGGGCAGCGACCTTCTCAGCTTTTTCAGCCTTTTCTGGCTTGGCTGGTGATGCGTCTGCTTTCGGTTCCTCGGCAGCAGGGGACTCGGTGCTTTCCCCCTCTTCGCCAATGATTGCCAAGACAGAACCAGTGCTGGCAATTGCATTTTCGCGCAGGGTAATCTTTAAGATCTTGCCCGCAACGGGTGAGGGCACTTCGGTGTCCACCTTGTCGGTCGCAATTTCTAAAATTGCATCGCCGACCTGTACCGTGTCCCCTTCTTTCACAAGCCAACGGCTAATGGAGGCCTCATCGACGCCTTCCCCTAGATCAGGTAGCTTTACTTCGGTTGCCATGACTTTCCTCGCTTTATCGCTACTGGTTTATCGCTGCTGGGAGATTACCGCTTGAGCATCCCGACAATAACCGCTTTCATATTGTTTTTCCAGGGCAGGATTTCGTCTTCCAGTTCTTTAGAAACGGGAATCGAAACCGGTGCCATGCCCAAGCGTCGCGCTGGGGCTTTCAACAAATGGGGCGCTTCTTCATAGATGCGCGCCACAATTTCCGCGCCAATGCCACAGTTGGATTGAGATTCATGCACAGCCAACAGACGGCCCGTCTTGGCAACCGAAGCGTAGACCGTTTCCATGTCCAGCGGCACAATCGTGCGCAGATCGACCACCTCAATGTCCAGTCCTTGCTCCTCGGCCAGTTCTTTGGCAGCTTCGAGCGCCTCGACCAAACAGTAGCTAAAGGTGACCAGCGTCAGATCGGTGCCTGCGCGCTTAATGTCGGCCTTGCCAATCGGCACCGTGTATTCATCATCGGTATCTGGCATTTCGCCCGACTTGTTGTAGAGCATCTTGTGTTCTAGAAAGACCACCGGATTGGGTTCACGAATGGCCGAGAGCAATAGCCCCTTGGCATCGTAGGGGGTGGCCGGCGCAAGGACTTTGATCCCAGGAAATTGGGCAAAGGTGCTTTCAACACAAGAGCTGTGTTGCGAACCATAGCTTTTGCCACCGCCATGTTGCCCGCGAATCACCAGCGGCACATTGACAATACCGCCGGTCATATAGTGCATCTTGGCCGCCTGATTAAAAATCTGGTCGGCGCAGACCAGGAAAAAGTCCATATACATCAATTCAACAATCGGCTTCATGCCCACCATGGCCGCCCCAATCGCCATACCCATAAAGCCCTGCTCGCTGATCGGGGTGTCTAACAGGCGGTTTTCGCCAAATTCATCAAATAGATTACGCGTTACGCGGAAAAGACCGCCATAGCGGCCAATATCTTCGCCGATCAGAAAGACGCTCTCATCCCGGCGCATTTCATCTTTCACGGCTTCATTTACAGCATCAATATATCGTACTCTACGCATCATTCATGTCCCTTGTCTGCTTCGCCGAATTCATCCAATCGATTCCACCCTTGCCTTGGCGGGTAGACCCATTGCGATTAGAGGAATTATATGGCATAAACATCGGTGTAGGCCTCTGCCCGATCGGGCCAGGGGCTGGTTTGGGCAAATTCAACGGCCTCTTCAATATCGCCCTCAACTTCCGACTCGATGCCGCCAATCGTCGCTTGATCGACGCCGCGCCCGATGAGGTGCCCACGCAGAACAGCCATTGGCTCGTGGGCACGTTGCATCTCGATCTCTTCCGGCGAACGATAGGTTTCCAGATCGCCAGCCATGTGGCCAGCCAAACGATAGGTAATGCCTTCAATAAAGGTCGGGCCTTCACCAGCACGACAACGCGCCGCAGCTTCGCTCACCGCCTGGTAGACGATCTCGACATCGTTGCCATCAATTTGCATGGTGTTCATGCCATAGGCGCGCGGGAATTTGTAGAGTTCCTCGACCGACGAGGTGCGGTTAATTGGTGTCATTTCGGAATAGCGATTGTTCTCGCAGTAAAAGATCACAGGCAGCAACCATTTTTGCGCCATATTAAAGGTCTCATGCATCAGACCCTGGTACATTGCGCCGTCCCCAAAAAAGGTAATCGCAATGCGATCGTCGCCGCGCAATTTGGAGGCTAAGGCCATGCCCGCGGCATGAGGCACTTGTGCGCCGACAATGCCATTGGCACCCATGAGGCCCAACGAAGGGTCTACAAAGTGCATGGAACCGCCTTTACCCTTGGCAAAGCCCGAAGCCTTGCCCAACACTTCGGCAATGGCACGGCTGGGATCCATACCACGCGCCAGCGAATGATGATGGCCGCGATAGGTACAAGTAAGATAGTCATCGGGGCGCAGGGCCGCCGCTGTACCTACAGCATTGCCTTCGTGGCCAATCGCCGTGTGCATGGCACCACCAATCTTGCCGGATGTAGCTAACATAAGCAGCGATTC
>DAOTTR010000367.1:0-6249 GCA_034437715.1 Caldilineaceae bacterium | reverse complement strand
TTTGGCGATGGCCTGGCCGTCAACAATGTCAATTTGGAAGTGGCCGAGGGCGAATTCCTGGTGATCGTTGGGCCGTCGGGCTGTGGCAAGACCACCACGCTGCGCATGATTGCCGGGTTGGAGTCGATCTCGGACGGCGAAATTCTGATCGACAATCAGGTGGTCAACAACGTTGAGCCGCGCCACCGCGACATTGCCATGGTCTTCCAAAACTATGCGCTCTATCCACACAAAAAAGTCTTTGACAATATTGCCTATCCACTGCAATTACGCCGCGTCGCCAAAAATGAGATTCGCCAGCGCGTGCAGGAAACGAGCAAATTGCTGGGGATTGAACACCTGTTAGAGCGGCGCATTCGCCAGTTGTCCGGCGGCGAGCGTCAACGCGTGGCATTGGGGCGCGCCATTGTGCGCAAGCCGCGCCTTTTTCTCATGGACGAGCCGTTGAGCAACCTGGATGCCCAGTTGCGTATCCAGATGCGCCGCGAGATCATCCGCCTGCAACGCCAACTGCGCATTACCACCGTCTACGTCACCCATGATCAGGTGGAGGCGATGACCATGGGCGACCGCATTGTCGTTATGCGTGGCGGCTTGGTCCAGCAGATTGGCGAGCCAGAAATGATCTATCACCAGCCGGCCAATCTCTTTGTCGCCCGCTTTATTGGCAACCCACCCATGAATCAATTTGATGGCACGCTCGAGCAGCAGGGCGATGCCTTGCAGGTGCGTACTGCGTTTGGCACCATTGCGCTACCCGCCACCCTGCGCGAAAAGTTGCAACGGCGCGCGCCAGTCGCCGGCCCTCTGCCGGTGATCTGCGGCCTGCGCGCCGAAGATATCAGTGTCAACCCAACTGGCGCACCCGCCGCTAACCAGATCAATGGCGTGATCGACTTGGTGGAGCCCATGGGCGCAGATGCGTTTATCAGCGTGGCGCTGGGCAAAGAAATGTTGCTGGCGCGCGCCAATCCCGATCTAGGACTGCGCGAGGGGCAACCGATTGGCATTACGCTCAATCCTGCCAAACTCCATCTCTTTGCGCCCGACAGCGGGGAAAATCTGCTGGCTGGCTATTGACAAGTGGTCATCTTGGATATACAATGTAATTACAATCGTGATTGTATTGGATAGAAATAGGGTGACCCATGGCAGCCTTACTCAAAACCCGCATTATTCGGATTGGCAATTCACAGGGGATTCGCATTCCCAAGGCGCTGATGCAACAACTTGGTCTCGCCGACGAAGTTGAGTTGGAAGCCCAGAACGGCCAATTGGTGATTCGCCCATTACACACGGCGCGCCAAGGTTGGGAAGCACAATTCCAGCAGATGGCTGCGGTTGGTGATGATCAATTGATTGATGGCAATGTTCCGCCGACAGAGTGGGAAAGCACGGAATGGGCTTGGTCTTAACTTATTCCGCTACATAATCCTCACTGTACACTCTTCTATGCCCAACCGCTTTGACATCTTTCTTGTCGATCTCGATCCAACTGTTGGCTCCGAAATCCGCAAAACACGTCCTTGTGTCATCGTCTCGCCAGATGAGATGAATCATCGGATTGCCACGGTGATCATCGCGCCGTTGACGACGCAGGGCAGGGCTTATCCGACCCGCGTGGCCTGTCATTTCCAAGGCAGGGACGGGTTGATCGTGCTGGATCAACTGCGCACAGTGGACAGGGTTCGCTTGGTGAAATTGTTGGGGCGCTTGCAGGCAAGTGAACAAGACGCTGTTTTGCAGACCTTGGCCGAACTATTTGCCCGGTAATTGCTAGTCAGCTATATATCGCAAAGGTAGAGGGTCCGGGTTAGGGTATTAAGTGGAAGCCGTACTTGACGCTAGTTGAGCAATCCGCCATATACCTGTTGCTTGTTTAGCCATCCAGCGTTGTCTTGCGGCAATTCGATCTACAGTCCACTCGCTATTATCTTCTGCTACTTTGCGCGTAATTTCAAATTCACTTGCTTGATAGGCGCCTTGTTTATCTGCAAATGGTTTGTTGCCTTGATCGCGGTTCGAGTTTGCTTGAAGCAATGTCATGTTCCCTAGACGATATACAAAGCCCTCAACCTGCTCATCAGAGAATTGCTGCCAGCCATCTTTGGGGTTTTCAGGTAAGATATGTTCAACGGTATAGCGATCGCTATCAAAGTCGTAATCGCGGTTAGTGAGATGTCGTTCCAACTGAAATAAAATATAACGGACGAGGCGTTTGTTGCGATTTTGGGTTGTTCTTAACTGCCGTTCTGCAAAAGCATTACGAAATTGCTCATCTGAAAGATAGAGGGAACGCAATTCATGCAGAACGTCAAAGGCAGTTTTAAGCTTTCCGCCTGCAATCTCTTTTGCAATAGTATTATAAACACGTTCCTGTTCGCCTGGTGCTAATTGTCCAATTGCATTGTAGCGGAACGAGATAATGCTACATGCACGCAACACTGTTGTAAAATCAGCAGTGGGTAACATACGTTTTGCAGAGAGCAATAATGGATAGGGTTGTCTCACGTTAAAGATGCGCAATTCAGCAATCGATTTACGCTGTTCGGTATCCCAAATTGCATCCTCTGGCTGTGAAAGTGCCGCAAAGGTTTCTGCATCTTCTTCCATTGCGCGCAATAACTGAAATGTTTGGCTCTTATCATGAACCTGACTGCGAATTGTTTTAAATAATTCTGCTTGGCGCACGAAGTTGTGCCGACTGTTCCAATGCACCCGCAAAAAATCTGGAAAATTTTCACTGCTCAAACGACCAATAATCTGCTCCCAACGTTGTTCGAGTGTGGTCATTTCGTGTTCATGCGCGCCATTGCGATGTACCACAGAAAAGAGATAATTTTTTAATAAGTCAGTTGAGGAAAGCCGTACACCACGTGCATTAAGCGTCTCAAAAACCTTAAAAGCATTCAATTCATCGGTAACTGTGATAACAGTAAAAAAGAGCTTATCGGCAAATGTATCAATTAGTTGTGCTAATTCTCTTCCATCGGCCAATGTTGCATATCGTTTATTGACTTTGTCTTTAAACCATTCAAACGCTTTACGTAGCGAATGTTCAGATGCTTTTAGCCCACGTTGTGGCAGGCGCTCTAGCGGCACTATATAGTTTTGGTAGTAGACATTGTTGTTGCGGTTTAAGGTCAATTTGGACTTCGGAATTAATGTAACTGGATCAAGAAAGCCAATATAAGAATTACGTAATTGGTCCAATCGCAGCCGATTATTTTCCGCATCTATGCCCGCATTAATTAAATCTTGTAAACTGTTTAAAATTGCCAAAACTAGCAAACTAAGTGTTGTTAGACGTTGTTGTCCGTCAATAATATCAAATTCTTTATTGTCGGATGTCTGTAACACCAAGTAACCCATGTAATGCGCAGGTTCGCTTCCCTGCATAACATCAAGAATGTCTTGCCAGAGATCATCCCACTCTTCTTCTGTCCAACTATAATCGCGTTGAAAACGGGGCACATGGTAGGTTAACCCATTGCCTACGAGCTGACGAAACGTCTGGTTCGCTGTATTAAAATTAATCGAAGACATTACTTGTATCCTGGGCAAAGTCAATGATTCAAAGCTGAACTCTGAATAACGTTGAGTATACAGTCCCCATATCCATACGTCAAGCTATAGTCCGAAAATTTTCAACGATAGTAGCAACTCACACCGCCACCGCTTCGACCAGCGCCATCACCTCTTTGATCACCGGCTTCTGCTTGAAATAGAGCACCTGGGCCGGTACATCTTGCAACTTCTCTTTGCTCAGATTCACCCCTTCATAGATCAACAGAATCAGGTCAGTACGCTTGGCGGCGCGCGCTTTGGCCACTTTGCGCGCCAAGTAGTCCGGGTGCCAAAAGCCGACGATCTCGATTAGCGCGCGCCGACCATCCTGTTTATGCGTCAGGGCAAAGTCCGGGATCATCACCGTATCACCCAACAGGATCACTTCGTCTTCGCGCGTGAGCAACCACTTTTCGCGTTCATCGCCCAATTTCGCGTGAAACTCGGCGGCAAAATCCGCTTCCAGGCGACTGTCAAACGCGCCACTCTGCTTGAAATGGCTGACCAGCGCCATATTTTGGTCCAGATAATAGGTGAGCTTTTTGCCAAAAAAAGGTGGCCGCACGGTTGACCACATACGCCATTGGCTGCCCAGCAGGAGCGCCGGCAGAAACGCAGCCATCTGGCGACCATAGCGCGTGGTGGATTGGACAAAGGGGGAGATCGGCCCGTCGATGGTGACCTGATAGCCGCCGTCGATCACGGTCGCTTCAAACATGAGCTTAAAGAGTTTGAGATACTTCCAGAAATCTTGATAACTATCGAAGATGTGAACTTGCATCTGGTCGGCCCAATAGAGCGCAGCGCGTGCCAACTCCAGATTGTAGCGCGCAATCAACCCGGCGGGTGTCCACGCGGGACCAGCGGCAGTGAGTACATAGGCGGTGGCACGGTCGGCGTAGAGAATGTGTTCGACTTGGCCAGGCGTAATGTTATATTCCACGGCGGCTTCGCGCAGCACATGATCGCGCGTTTGCGTATGCGGTAGATCGGGCACAGCAAAGGCCGGGCCACGCGTGAAAAGACGCTTGCGCAGTGCCGCCGGATCGATGGGCGTGGGGAGCGGTTGAAAGGTCGCCTCATCACTCAATACTTTGGCGAGGCCGCGGATGGTCATGTAGTCGGTGCGGCCGGCTTCATAGCTTTCCAGCGCCCGTTGCCATGCGTTTTGTGGCTGACCAACCTGTTGCTGCAACAGCCCGATCAACGCTGCTGCCGTGCGCTGCCAATGGGCACTGTTGCCATCCAGCCACTCGATCTGCAACGCGCCGCCGCGCTGAAACAGGCGCGTCCGCACCAGATCGCCGGTCAACATCAGGCTTTTGCCTTGCGTGGCCGACGGCGGCGCGCCCGTCCCACATCCACCGTATCGCGCACGACAATTTCATAGAGCACAGCCCGTTGATTGCCCACTTTGCGCAGTACGCGGCCCAGCCGTTGAATATATTCACGCGCGCCAGCGCTGCCACCCAAGACAATCGCCACCTTGGCCTCGGGCACATCAATCCCTTCATTGAGCACCTTGGAGGTGACCAGCGCGCCATAGTCGCCACGTTGAAAGCCCTCTAACACCTGTTTGCGCTCGGCGGCTTTGGTTTCACAAGTTAGCGCTGGGATCAGATGACGCTGTGACAGGTGATAGACCACGTCATTGCTTTCGGTGAAGATCAACACATGCTCATGGCGGTGTTCTTGCAGCAGCCGGTCGAGCGCGGCCAGCTTTTCTGTTGCTGCAGAAAGGAGTCGCCCCAGGCTTTGGTGCGCCAGTGCCGCCGCCCGCGCTTGGGGATCGAGCGAACTCAGCCGCATCAATTCCAGCCACCAACGCGGCCCATACAGATAGAGCTTGCGCTCCTTGATAAAGCGCGCGTAGATCGCATAAGCGGCATCGTATTGCTGACGTTCTTCGCCAGTCAACGCGACACGAATGCGTTCGGTGCGATAGTCGGCAAGCTGCTTGCCCGCCAATTCGTCGATACGCTTTTCATAGATGATCGGCCCGATCAGGTGCTCGAGTGACCAGCGGCCATGGCGCTGTTCCGCAGCGCTGGGATAGGTGGCGGTGAGGCCCAGGCGAAAGGATGCCGGCGACATGAGCGCGGTCTCGCCCCAACTGGGCGCGGGCAGGTGATGCACTTCATCGTAGATAATCAGTTTGAAGGTGTTGCCGTACTGCGCCATCAGGTCGCCCGCCGAGTGATAGGTGGTGACGGTGATCGGCTTGACCTCCTTTTCGCCGCCATAATAGACACCAACTGCGGTGGCAAAGGCATTTGATAGGCGCGCGTACCACTGGTGCAGCAGATCGATCGTCGGGGCCACGACCAGCGTCGAGCGGTTGACGCGTTGGATGGCGTGGATCGCCACAAAGGTTTTGCCGGCGCCGGTGGGCAGGACAATGCTGCCCAAGTTGTTGGCGTTGGCCCATGCGTGTAGCGCCGCCACTTGATAATCATGCGGATCGCGCTGATCGTGCAAGGTCAGGTCGAGCGTCTGCCAACGCGGCACGGTATCGTGAATCCCATGCTCGCGCAGCCACGCGGTCAGCGTCGCATAGTGGTATGCTTCGCAGCGCCAACGGGCTTTGATCCATTGAAAAACCGGCGGCACGGTCGCGCCCTGGTCAACGCCATACAAGACAAGCGTGCCGCCTTGAAAGGAGAGTGATGGCTTGGTCATTGG
>DAOTTR010000366.1:0-1725 GCA_034437715.1 Caldilineaceae bacterium | reverse complement strand
ACCGGCACAGTGCCTAGTTTGCCGCTGATTGCCAGCAGCATTATGAGCAAAAAGCTGGCCGCCGGCGCGGATGCGATTGTGCTGGATGTGAAATGTGGGCATGGTGCCTTTATGGAGACGCTCGACGACGCGCGTGCCCTCTCCCATTTGATGGTCGAGATTGGTCAGCGCGCCGGTCGCCAAGTGACAGCGCTGATTACAGGGATGGATCAACCGCTGGGGCACGCGGTGGGCCATGCCATCGAAGTAAAAGAGGCGATTGCGACCTTGCAGGGCAAAGGTCCCGCCGATTTTCAACTGTTGGTAGAAAGTGTTGCTGCCGAAATGCTGCTACTGGGACAAGCTGCGCCCTCACGCGAAGTGGCCCAGCAACAGATCCAGTCGGTCATCAACAGTGGGGCTGCGTTGGAAAAATTCAAGGCGTTTGTCGGCGCGCAAGGTGGCGATCTGCGCATGATCGATGATCCGTCGCAACTACCAACGGCACCGATCAGCCAAACATTTACGGCCAGCCAGGACGGTTATATCGCCCAGATCAACGCGCAAGAAGTCGGTTTGACCTGTGTTGCCTTGGGCGGCGGACGCCAGAAAAAAGGCGACCCGATTGATCATAGCGTCGGTATCCTGGTACAGACCAAAGTAGGCGCGTCCGTAAAGGCTGGCGATGAGCTTGGCCTCATTTTTGCGGCCACACAAGCGGATGCCCACAGCGCCATGGAACGACTTCAACGCGCCTACACCTACACTGCAACCCAACCAGCTCCCCTTCCCGTGATTTACGACCGCATCACCGCCTAGAACGGTGGCGGCAACGAACGCGCCGCGTCAGGTTGCGCTTGAACTTTCCTCGGCTAGAAAATTCTGTAATTCCCGATCAAATTTATCGCCATATTCTTGTTGGCCAGTGGCAAAAAAGGCAGCAAAGGTCGCTCGCTCGCGCTTCAAGGAGTGGGCAAAGCTGGCGAGCAACTGGCGGCGTTCGGCGTGCCATTGTTTGGCGTGCAGACCATAGCAATACATCTGGACATATTGGGCAGCCGAAGCAGCCCAACTGGTATTCAATGTCATAGCGGTACGCATCAAATAGGCGTGGTGCGCTGGATTGTGGCGATAGGTGTCCACCGCCGCCTTGATTTGCCACCAAAAGGCATTCGCTTCGCCAGCGCGATCGCCAATATCTAGCCATTCGTACAGATAGGCGCACTGGCGCACCTTGGTCAAGCCGCCGGTGGCGCGGCCAATCACAAGATTGCCCACCAACGAGGCTTCGTAATCGACCAGCCCACACGGTTCAAAACGCGAGGGGATCAATGAAAAATCGCCCCCCGCCAGAATCAATTTCGAGAGCGGCGAGTTAAAGCCATTATTAAAATAGACCCGATCTGGATAGCGCTGGGCCAGGTGAAAGAAATAGGCTTCGCTGGCCTTGCCGCCGGCATCGCCGTCGGGCGCAGAGGCCAACACAATAAATTTGACGCCGGGATCATAAAAAAGCGTGCGCTCAATAATATCGGCCACCAGCCCCAGATTTTTCTGTTCTACCAAGCGGCCCACCGCGGTGATCAGGATCGGGTCCCAGTGTGGTTCGCGGCCAAAGGTTTCCCAATGCAGCAAGCGCTTCAGTTCGGTTTTGGTTTCTAGCGTGTTGAGATCAAAAGTATGATCTTGCGCCAACATGGCAGCTTGGGTTACCGGACTCGCAAATAGAGGGCGGCTAACACCCCG
>DAOTTR010000365.1:0-6162 GCA_034437715.1 Caldilineaceae bacterium | reverse complement strand
GTCAACGTGCGATCCAACACATCGAGCAGGCTGCCTTTGACCTGACCGCTACGGATCGTCTCGGTCAATTCCAGGTTGCGGCGCGTCGATTCATCCAGCGTCATAAATTCGCCAGTGGTATAGCTGTGCAGGTTGGTCAATTGGGTCAACGCGGCGGGCTGCATCTCGCGCAGATAGGCCAGCACCCCCGCCGCCGCACGCACGGCCAGCGGTCGCCCATAGAGACCAAAGCCATCCAACGTGGCAACTTGAAAATGGCGATGGAGGGTTTGCGTGGCAGTTTCTAACTCGACTTGCCAGGGTTCCACCGTAGAGACGACTGGATTCAGCGCCGCGATCAAGCCGTGCAAGTCCGACTCCGCCGGTCGCCAGTCAATGGGCAGCAGTTCGCTGGGCTGCAGACGACTCAATTCCTCGCCAACACGCCGTTCGATCTCAGCGCGGCTGGCTGCGCTGATCTGGGTGACGGCAAATTCGCCGGTGGTAATGTCACAATAGGCAATGCCCGCGTTTTCACCGCGGCCATCCATGCTGACGGCCATCAAGTAGTTATTACGCTTCTCGTCCAGCAGATTGGGCTCGACCACCGTGCCTTTGGTGACGACGCGCGTCACGGCGCGCTCGACCAAACCATTGCCCGGTTCGGTCATCTGCTCGGCGACCGCCACCCGATAGCCGGCCTCGACCAGCTTTGCCAGATAGCCATCCACACTGTGATAGGGCACGCCGGCCAGCGGCACACGCACATCATTGCCCACCGGCCGGCTGGTGAGCACGACATCGCACACCTTGGCGATCAGCTTGGCGTCGTCATCGAAAGTTTCATAAAAATCGCCCAGGCGGAAAAAGAGGATACAGTCGGGATATTGGCTTTTCAAGGCCAGGTATTGCTGGCGCATTGGCGTTGTCATGGCAAGCCTTTCAAGGTAGGTGTCGCGTCAAGTGTCGAGCAACTGGTCAAAATGTTCTAGCACTTGGGGCAGATTGCGCCGCCCCAACCCCATACGGAAGTGATTGCCGGGCAGATCAAAGAGTGAGCCGGGCACAATCATCAACCCTTGCTCATCCAAGGCGCGCTGACAAAGTGCATCGAGCGGTTCCACACCCAGCCAACGCGGGAAAGCCGTTGAACCCGCTTGGGGCCGCAGCCATTGAATTTGTGCGGCGTGACAGGCACAGAAGGCTTGAACAATGGCTAGATTTTCGCCAATGATCGTCCGGTTGCGTTGCGCCAAGTGCTCACCCGCGCGCAGGCCCATCAACCCCAGGATTTCACTGGGCGCGCTGTTGCAGATGGTCGTATAATCTTTCAAGGTTAGCCAGCGCATGGGCAGATCGGCCTGTTGCGTTGCCAGCCACCCAATGCGCAACCCGGGCAAGCCATAGGTCTTGGATAAGCCGGAGAGCGAGATCGCCCGTTCGTAGCGATCGCAGAGTGGGGGTAGTCGTAACGCTTGATCGTACTCCAACAGGCGATACATCTCATCGCTAAAGAGATAGAGGTTGTGGGCACGCGCAATTGCCACAATGCGATCCAGCACAGCACGCGTGGGCAAATAGCCGGTGGGATTGTGCGGGAAGTTGATCACCAGCAGCTTGGTGCGTTGGGTAATCATGCTTTCGAGTTGGTCAATATCCAGCGTCCAGCGATCGCCTTCTGGTTGCAAATACCACGGCGTCGTCGCACAGCCAATCGAGCGCGCGACTTCGTAAAGTGACTGGTAGGCCGGTGCCGTATAGATGATGTGATCATCGGCCTGCAGCAGGCTGTGCATGGCGATAAAGATCAGTTCTTCGGGCGCGGCGACCACGATCTGTGCCGGTGTGATTTGTGCATATTGCCGTGCGATCTCGACGCGCAAAAGGGGGTGACCGGGCGATTCGGTATAGCCCAGGTGTAAGTCGTGCCAAAGCTGGCGACTTTCGGCATCAGCCAATGGCAAAAGCTCACTGACCGCGACACTCTCACAGTCCGACGGGCTCAAGAGCCATTGTACAGCAAATTCATATTGACCAAAGTAGCGTTCTAAATTGAACTGCGCCAAGCGCTGCATACCATCACCTCTCACCCCTTGGGGCGGCTGACCTCTCTTTGGGTACCAGTCACAGCTAGCGTGCCGGGGACGGCCCACCAATATTTGGTTAAATTGCATTCTCACGGGACCGTCCCCGGCACGCGTCGGTTATCAACCACTTATGGGTAAAGAGTAGACCGATGCGGACTGGTAAAAACGCCCAAAACATTTGTTCCAAAAGACCGCGCTAAGTCTATAAGTATACCGAATTTTGCGCGATTAAACCAATCTATTGCGGGACAGCGGCACCTATTTCTCCGTCTAGTGAGGGGAATAAAAAACCCATCGCTGGGGCTTGGCAAGGGCGGCGATGGGCTGGTGAGGAGTAGAAAAAGGGTGTACATTTATAGAATTTTAGCAACGATTACGACAACGTTAAATTCGTGTTGAATGAATTCAACACTGCGACGGGAAACGTGTTTAAACACGTTTTCTATCCTAGTAGATCCCGGCGTAAATAAGGTACCCTATTTTTACCATGATGTACACGAGTAACGTGCCTGATGAACTGCCGTGGTATCTACGCCCAACTGTACTAGGCTCTGAATTCATTCAGAGTAGCAGGTGATGAAATTTAACGTTGGCGTAATCGTTACGAATTTTATCCACTACACACAAGCAAGCCAGGATGTTATCAATACCCCGGCTTGCTTGTTTATTCAGTTACCTAGCACAACGGATAGATCTGGTTATGCGACAGCTACAACCTGATCACGCTGGCGGCTACGACCACCAACAAGACCACCGATCAGCGAAGCCACCATGCCCAGGATGAGCGCAACCAAGGTACCCCAGGCGGTGGTCTCCACGGCCTGATCAACCTGTTGCTCATTGACATCCGGCAGCACAGCTTGGACACCGGCACTCAAAGTCGCCTGGGCATCCGGTGCCGAGAGGGTTTCCCCAGCCGCTTCCGCCGTGGCCTGTACGCCTGCCACCGTTATATCATCGGCAACCTGCCCCACAATGGGGGCGGCAGCTTCAATGCCGGTGGCTGCGACGCCACCCAGGGCACCCAATGTGGTGCCAATGCCACTGCTAACCAAATATAACGCCAGCGGAATCATGACGATCCAGACCATGACGCCATTCAATGCACCGTTACCCTTACCGGTTATGGCAGCAGCCCTGGCGGCAATCAAGCCGCCCACAAAAAAGGCAATCAGGGCCGTAACTGCGCCCCAAATGCTGGCGCTTGCACCCAACCCATTCAGGCTATCGCCTGGATCAAAGGTCGATGCGCCAATGGCGGCCCCCAAAACACTCAACAAAATAAAGGTCGAGATCGTGGTAAACAGACCGGCAAACACGGCTCCCCAGCGCACCCGGTCAAGCGGGGCAGTCACGCGATGTACATTCATATCGATAAGGTCGCGCTCTAGGGTCAAGTCGCCAACACGGTCACGTGTCATATCACTCGTTGTCATTGTAATCGTAACTCCTCTGTTCTACTTTATTTTTCTTTATTTCCAGTGGCTGATCAGACGACAGCAGATCATGCGCTCTTTTTATACGCCGCAGCAGCACATAAGTACATTTTTACGCGTGTAAAAAAATGGTACTTTATGGCGCTGCTCAGTATATGCTTCGCCCAGATGAGCCGTTGCTCGCTACCCGATCCAGCTAGCTCATCAGCAAATTCAGGTGACGAGCCAAGCATCGGGTAGATGTTACAATTGTATCGGAACCGGGTTCGATTACGATAGGTAAAGATACAGGCATGGATAGAGATAAACGGCAGTCAGATATAGACCGCGGCCTATACCTTGGCTATAACCGGCAGGGTGGATTGGGTGACAAAACACTAGCATAGCCAATCACTGTATGCTACACTGTCGGCACATAACCCCACCCAAACGAACACGCAGCCTAGCCCAGTAGACGAGGAGAAGCAGCCGTACATGACCGAGCACAAACATACCAATCGTCTCATCGACGAGACATCCCCCTATTTACTTCAGCACGCCCACAATCCGGTGGACTGGCATCCCTGGGGCCCCGCAGCCTTGGCCAAAGCCAGCGCCGAAGACAAACCGATCTTTCTCAGCATCGGCTATTCGGCCTGTCATTGGTGTCATGTGATGGAGAAAGAATCGTTTGAGAATGAAACGACGGCGGCGTTGATGAATCAACTCTTTGTCAGCATCAAGGTGGATCGCGAAGAGCGCCCTGATCTGGATTCGATCTATATGGATGCCGTCGTGTCAATGACCAATTCGGGCGGGTGGCCCATGAGTGTTTTTCTCACGCCAACAGGGCAACCTTTCTACGGCGGCACCTACTATCCGCCAGAACCGCGCTATGGCATGCCCAGCTTTCACCAAGTGTTGCACTCTGTCGCCAAAGCCTACCAGGAACGGCGCGCAGATGTGTTGGGCCAAGCGGTACGCCTCACCGAAGCGCTCCAACGTACGGCCTATTTGAATCCGCAGGGTGGCGACTTGGGCACCGAGCTGTTGGATGATGCCATGGGTTCTTTGGATGAATACTTTGACCGCGACAATGGCGGTTTCGGTGGTCATCCTAAATTTCCCCAGCCCATGACGCTAGACTTTCTCATGGCCTACTACCAACGCACCGGTAACCTGGACGCGCTCTATATGGCCGAATCCACGCTAGAAAAGATGGCCCACGGCGGCATCTATGATCAACTGGGCGGCGGCTTTCATCGCTATAGCGTCGATGCGATCTGGCTGGTGCCCCATTTTGAGAAGATGCTCTATGACAACAGCCAACTGTTGCGCACCTATCTTCATGCCTGGCAGATTACCGAGCAACCGCGCTATCGCCAAGTGGTCGAAGCGACCATCGCCTATGTTTTGCGCGAAATGACGGCGCCCAACGGCGGCTTCTACAGCACCCAAGATGCCGACAGCGAAGGTGAGGAAGGCAAGTTCTTTGTCTGGTCACCCGCCGAAATCGAAAAAATCCTGGGGGCGCATGAAGCCACCATCTTTGAAACTTATTATGGCGTTTCGGACCGCGGCAACTTTGAAGGTCAGAATATTTTGTCGGTGGTGCGCAGTGTGGAAAATGTAGCCGAACGCCTACGCATCAGTGTGGCCGAAGTGCAACGGGTAATCGAGGAAGGGCGGCACAAACTCTTTGCCGTGCGCGAAAAGCGCATCAAGCCGGCGCGCGACGAGAAAATTCTCACCGAGTGGAACGGCTTGATGATTCACGCCTTGGCCGAATGTGGGGTTGTGTTGGGCCGAGCAGATGCCTTGCAAGCCGCCAGTCGCGCCGCCGATTTTGTGCTGGCCAACATGAGCCAGGCCGACGGCAAGCTCTATCGCAGCTACAAGGATGGACAGGCGCGTTTCAATGCCTACTTGGAAGATTACGCGTCCTTTATCCGCGCCCTGATCGCGCTCTACGAAGCCACCTTTGATCTACGCTGGCTGGGCGAAGCGAGCCGCTTAACCCAACTCATGTTTGCCCAATTCCACGATCCAATCAATGGCGGCTTCTTTCAAACTGGCGCCGATCACGAGCAACTGGTGGTGCGCCGCAAAGATTTTATTGACAACGCGATTCCCAGTGGCAATTCGCTGGCGGCAGAAGCGTTGGTGCGCTTGAGTGTGCTGGTCGATAATCCAGCATATCGGCGCGAGGCCAGCCGCATTCTTCTCACCATGAAGGAAGCAATGACCCGTCAGCCAACGGGCTTTGGGCGGCTATTGGGTACAGCCGAAGCCATTCTCTCGCCCAGCCAAGAAGTTGCCATCGTCGGCGACCCGGCGGATGGCGCGACACAAGCCTTGCTACAAGCAGTGCGCAAGCGTTATCTGCCGCACACTGTGGTGGCCAGCAAACGACCGGGCGAAACCAGCCTATTGCCGCTGCTTCAAGGGCGCGAGCTAGTGCAGGGTAAAGCCGCGGCTTATGTTTGCGAGCATTATGCCTGCCAGTTACCCGTCACCGATGCTTCCGCGCTCGGCAAGTTGCTGGATCGCGTAAAATAGATAACCCCACCCTCGCCCTCACTGCCATTAAGTTAAGCTAAAAAGGTGGTAAAATAGAATAAAAATAACGATAAATCAAGGATTAGAGCCATGTTGAATAAAATGAACAAAAAAAACGGACC
>DAOTTR010000364.1:0-26803 GCA_034437715.1 Caldilineaceae bacterium | reverse complement strand
TGCATATACTGGCAAACCAAGTTTTGCTCATTATACGAAACCAGATTTGACTACAAACCACTATATATTGTGGTTTTGCCGAATTACTATCCGCTATTTCGTGCCTGAATAGTTACCTTTATTCTTTGAAATGGCCTAAGTGTCTGTCCAAGAATAACATGGATGATTTTAGACAGATTTACTTGGGTAACATCACGTAAATTCACTATTTTATTTCTGGACAGACCCTAAGATGTCAAACACACTCTATGAGACTGATTTTGTCGAGTGGGCAGAACACGCAGAACACCAAGTGCAACTGCTTCGTGAAGACTTTCTTCCCTGATGTAAAATTGCTAGTAGATCCCGGCGTAAATAAGGTACCCTATTTTTACCATGATGTACACGAGTAACGTGCCTGATTAACTGCCGTGGTATCTACGCCCAACTGTACTAGCGTGTTAGGGCCTCACGAACCCTAACACTCTACACTATCTCAATAGCCCGGCAATTCCAGCCCGACCAAACTCGCACCCAACGGCACATCGATGCCCTTCTCGACGCGCAGGAAATCTTCAACCCCCAGCAGGAAAGGAATCAGATATTCTTTGCTGCTGGATCGCCCCATGTGGCTGACGCGGAAGGCTTGACCAACGGTCTTGCCCCAGGTGCCAGAGACTAGGAAATTGTGTTTGGCGAACATATAGTCGCGCACTTCCTGCTCGTGCGCCATACTGGGGTGCTTACAGACGGCGCTGACTGTGAACGAAGCGATCTCGTCGGGGGCGAGCATTTCAAAGCCAATATTGCGCAGCCCCACGCGCACCGCCTTTTGTGCCCACGCATAGCGTGCCCAATGACCTTGCAAGGTTTCGACTTCGATAATGCGCTTCAGGCTGGCGTGCAACCCCATGATCATATTAGAAGCCATGGTCGTCGGTGAGTAGCGCCCTTGACCGCGATATTGTTTCCAGTTGGACAGATTGTAATACCAGCCGCGGCCACCTTTGGCTTCCTTGGCATCGACAATCGCCCACGCCCGCTCACTCACTGAGATAAAACCCAAGCCGGGCGGCGTCTCCAACGCTTTGTTGGACGAGGTACAGAGAATGTCTAAGCCCCACTTGTCCACCGGCAGATCATAGCCACCCATGCCCGAAACTGCATCGACCAGAATGGGCAGATCGCGCGCATGGGCCATTTCGGCCAGCTCCTGCACTGGATTGCGCACACCGGTGCCCGTTTCATTGGCGACCACGGCAATCCCCGCGGCGTCAGGGTGTTGGCGCAGCGTCGCTGCTACTTGTTCCAGATCCGCGGCGCAACCCCAATTATCCTCAACGGTTACCACTTCGCAATCGTAGGCGCGCAGAATTTCGATGGAGCGCAGGGCAAAAGGACCATTGCTAATCGCGATGACTTTTTCGCCGCGCGTAAAGAGGCTGGCAACCCCCATCTCAACCGCACCAGAACCGGCAGCAGTCATAATAAACAGGTCATTTTCGGTTTGGAAAACCTGCTTTAAATAGGTGATGGTTTCTTCTTGCAGTGGTCGCCACTCTTCAGCAAAATTGGAGCGCACCTTCTGGCCAAGCGCGGCCAAGGTTTCGTCCCAGACATCGACTGGGCCAGGGATCATCAATTTGGGTTGTTGTGTCATAAGTTTATCCTGTTTAATCGGCAGAGAAGACTGGAAGCAATATCGATAGTATAGCGCATCAGTCGCTGCGTGGGTAATGAGGGAAACGGGGAGGTTGTCCAGTCAGGCCCAAGGGGCATCATCCCAGCCGCAGGCAATCACCTTTGCGTGGGGTACACAGGTCAGAATTGCAGCGCCAGATTCAATACCTTGTATTCAGGAACAGCATATAGCGTAGGTTAGAAGCCCAGCCGTGCAAGCCATTGCTGCCAAAGGGGTGGCTCAAGCCCAGCCGCCGGCGCGATCTTCGCTGCGGCCACAGTGTTGCTTGGGCCCTCTACCACAATCAACAATTCATCGCCAGGTTGGACCATGCCTAGCTCATTGCGCGCGACTTCTTCGATATAGGCATCGCTCTGGACATACGCCAACTGTTGTCGTAGCACCTCTTGGCGTTGTTTTCCCCCTGCCAGCGCCGCAACTTGCCGTTCAATTGTGGTCTCTAGATGGGTCTTGGCAGCCAGCCGCCCGGCATAGCTGACCACAAGCAGCAGAAAGATCGCCAATACAAGGGTCCAAAGAATTCGGGAATTCCGCTTAGGAGTGGACATAGATGATTGATCTCGTGTCTGTTGACTTGATAGTAGACCTTATTCCGATTTAATTTTGTGCATTCGTAGGTGCGATTTGTAACCGCACAAGTCGGCATCGACCGCGATGGTGCGATTTGTAACCGCACCTACAAGAACAATTGCACCGGGTTTTGTTGCCGAAATAACCAATCGGCATAATCTCTCTTTACAGCGCTGCTCAGTATAAAATTGGGGCCAAAACAAAAAGAGGAGGCTTCGCAAGCGAAGTCTCCTCTTTGAGGTGCCGCAGGAGGGACTTGAACCCACACGAGCGTAAGCTCACTACGCCCTGAACGTAGCGCGTCTGCCAGTTCCGCCACTGCGGCTTGCCACATTGTATTTTCGTACCAGACATTTATATCATAGCCCTTTATGGGTGTCAAACTGTTTATGGCGCTAAATGCTATATCGGTTTCGCTACCCAGAAAAATCACTGCGGATGACCAAAATCAACAACGGGCAGGGCCCTTCGTCTATGCACTTTCCCGTTAGACATTCCCCTGTGCTTGGTGTATAGTCACAGAGAAGTAAGCTATCATCGTACGTGCAACACGTCCCAGTGAAAACTCCACAGATAAACTCAACCTGTAACGCTTTTATGCGCTGGTGATTTCATCAAATCTCGACGCCAAAGAGGAGCAAAGTAAGCATGCAAAAAAGATTTCTCAGCAGCATCGTTAGTGTACTCGCGCTAGTGGCGATTGTGCTCAGTTCGTGCGCCGCGCCCGCGGCTGCCCCGGCCAGCAGTTCCGAAGCCGCCGCCCCCGCCAGTGGTTCCGAAGCTGCGCCGCCCGCCAGCCCCGCCGAATCGGCCACCGAACCGTCGGATAGCACAATCCAAATTCCAGAGATCGAAGAAGGCAAATTCAATGTCGCCTTTGTCTATGTTGGCCCCATCGGCGATGGCGGTTGGACCTATGCCCACAACGAAGGCCGCGTCTATGTCGATGAGGCAATGGCGGATGCGGTGCATACGGCCTACCTGGAAAGTGTGCCTGAAGGCTCCGATGCCGAGCGTGTGATCCGCAATCTGGCGCGCAAGGGCTTTAACGCCATCTTTACCACGTCGTTTGGCTACATGGATCCAACGGCCACGGTGGCCGAAGAGTTCCCCGACATCTATTTTGTGCATGTCTCCGGTTTTAAGAAAAATGCGACCAACTTTGCCAATCTCTTTGGCGGTATGGAAAGCCTGAAATATTTGGTCGGCATGATTGCTGGCGCACGCGCCGCCGCCGATGGCAGCAACCGCGTGGGCTATGTTGCCCCCTTCCCCATCGCCGAGGTGATCCGGCATATCAACGCGGTCGCCCTCGGCATGCGTGTGACCTGCCCCGATTGCCAGTTGGACATCCGCTGGATCTACACCTGGTTTGACCCCACCCTCGAGCGCGATGCTGCCGAATCGCTGATTCAGGCGGGTGCAACAGTTGTGATCACCGGCGCAGATACGCCCGGCCCAGTGCAAGTGGCGGGTGAACAAGGCCATTATGGCGTGGGCTATGATAGCCGCAATGCCTGTGATGTCGATCCAGAACATTGTCTGACCACGCCCTACTGGGAATGGGGTCCCCAATATGTTATGTTGATTCAATCCATGATCGATGGCACCTTCATGGGGTCCGATATTTATTTTGATGTGGATAGTGGCGCGTTGGGCTTGTTGGGCTTTATGGAAGGCCAGGAACCAGCCCCAGGCGTGCCCGCAGAAGTCATTCCCCAAGTCCGCGATTTGTTGGCACAAATGCTGGCTGGCGAATTCACCCGCTTTGACGTATTCACCGGCCCGATCAACGACAACAAGGGAGAAATTATCATCCCCGCAGGCACCGTTCTGACCCAATCGGATCTGGAAGATATTGGTGGCGATCTGGCCACCGCCTTGGGCCGCGAATCCTGCACGGTCTGTATGAAGTGGCTGGCCGAAGGCATTGTGCCGGATGCGGAAATTCCACAGTAGAGACGCAATATGTTGCGTCTCTACTACATCACCCAATTAACTATCTATGATGACACCAACACCGGCCTTTGAAATGCGCGCCATCACCAAACGCTTTTCTGGCGTGGTGGCCAATGATCGCGTCAGCTTCACGGCGCAGCCGGGCACAGTCCACGCGTTGCTGGGCGAGAATGGCGCGGGCAAGTCTACCCTGATGAATGTCCTCGCCGGGCTCTATCAACCGGACGAAGGCGAGATCTATGTGCATGGTCAACGCGTGGCCTTTCACTCGCCGCGCGACGCCATCCGCGCGGGGATTGGCATGGTGCATCAACATTTTATGCTGGTGCCATCGCAGACCGTGGCGGAAAACATTGTGCTCGGTCAGCAATCTTTGTCGTTTATACCACAGTGGGCGCGCATTGAAACAGAAGTCCGGCGGCTGGGCGAACAGTATGGCCTACCGATTGATCCGCGCGCCAACGTCTGGCAACTCTCGGTTGGCGAACAGCAACGGGTCGAAATCCTCAAAATGCTCTATCGCGGCGCGGGTATTTTGATCCTTGATGAACCCACCGCCGTCCTGACGCCCCAAGAAACCGAAGGCTTGTTCCAAACGCTGCGCGAAATGACCGCGGCGGGCAAGAGTATTATTTTGATTAGCCACAAATTGGATGAAGTGCTGGCGATTGCCGATCAGATTACCGTGTTGCGCGGCGGCAAATCTGTGGCGACGGTAGCGGCCAAAACGATGGGCAAAGCCGAATTGGCGCGCTTGATGGTGGGGCGCGAAGTGCTCTTTCAGGTAGCCAAAGCGCCCCACCAACCCGGCGTGCCCCGGTTGGTTTTGCACAACGTGGCGGCCCGCGACGACAAAAAACTGCCAGCCCTGCGCGCGCTATCCTTGACTGTTCATGGCGGTGAAATTGTCGGCGTGGCAGGGGTAGCTGGCAACGGGCAACGCGAACTGGCCGAAATTATCTGTGGGCTACGCGCAACCCTGGCTGGCACGATTACCATCAATACGCAAACCTTGACGAATGCCTCCCCGCTGGCGATGATTGAGGCTGGAGTTGCCTATGTCCCGGAAGATCGCAGTGCCACGGGCAGCGCACCGAATCTATCCGTCGCCGAGAATCTGGTACTGAAACAGTTTCGCACAGCACGCTTTGGACGCGGCATCTTGCTCAATCGCCGTGCGATTGCCAAACATGCGGCAGGGCTAATCAATGACTATGCGATTGCAACGCCCACAGCACGCACGGCGGCGCGTAAGCTCAGCGGCGGCAATTTGCAAAAGGTGATCTTGGCACGCGAGATTGGCAGCAAGCCGGCGGTCTTGGTTGCGGCGTATCCCACGCGCGGGCTAGATGTGGGTGCCATCGAGAATGTGCGGCGGCTTCTGCTGCAAGGGCGCGACCAGGGCATGGCAATTTTGCTCATTTCCGAAGATCTCGACGAAATTTTCGCCCTATCGGATCGCATTGTCGTGCTCTACGAAGGCGCGATCATGGGTGAAGTGAAGGGCGAAGGGGCAGACCGACAGACGATTGGGTTGATGATGGCCGGCCAACGCAGCCCGGAAACAGCAGGTAGCGCAT
The DNA here is from genome assembly GCA_034437715.1 of Caldilineaceae bacterium. Taxonomy (GTDB): domain Bacteria; phylum Chloroflexota; class Anaerolineae; order Caldilineales; family Caldilineaceae; genus JAHBVH01. Next base: position 21,013 of record DAOTTR010000364.1, on the reverse strand, counting down.
GAGCGCATCAACCGAACCCGGATCATCCAGTGCCCGCCGCCGTTTCTACCTTGAACGTCGCCTAGAGCAACCGGGTTGGCTGCGCGTGCTTTCGCCCTTCATCTTGGTTGCGGTAGCCTTGCTGATTGGCGCGCTGTTGTTGGCGTTGACGGGGGCTGATCCGTGGAACGTCTACCAACGGATGGCGACCACCGCCTTTGGCAGTGCCTATGGCTGGTCGGACACCACCATCAAGGCTACGCCGCTGATTCTGGCGGGCTTGGGTGTGGCCTTTGCCTTTCGGATGCGCCTCTGGAATATTGGGGCCGAAGGGCAACTTTTACTGGGTGCCTTTATGGCTACCGGCGTGGCGCTGCATTGGCTACCGGGGGCTACGCCGCAGCCACTGATGCTCGTCGCCATGGCCGCGGCGGGCTTTGTCGGCGGTGCGCTCTGGGGTCTGATCCCTGGGTTGCTCAAGGCGCGCCTGAATGTCAATGAGATTATCACCTCCTTGATGCTCAATTACGTGGCCGCGCTCTGGAATAATTATTTTATCTACGGCCCGTGGAGCGAGCGTGGCTTTGGCTTGACACCCCAATATCCCAAGAACGCTTGGCTGCCCCGCCTCACCGATTTTGCCGAAATGTTTCCCTTTCTGCGCGGCCTGACAGCCCACTTGGGCATCTTTCTCGGCATTTTCCTGGCGCTTGTTCTTTGGTTTCTATGGCGGTATACTAAATGGGGCTTTGCCCTCAGCGTGATTGGCGACAATCCACGTGCGGCGCGCTATGCTGGTATTCCCTTGGCGGCCAATATCGCCTGGGTCATGGCGATTAGTGGTGGGCTGGCCGGATTGGCGGGTATGAGCGAAGTTTCTGGGGTGGTACATCGCCTGCAAGAGAACTTCTCGCCGGGCTATGGCTTTACCGCGATCATTATTGCTTGGCTGGCCAAGCTCAATCCGCTGGCGGTGGTGCTGGTTGCCTATCTCTTTGGCGGGCTGCTGGTGGGTGGCGATGAAATCCAACCGGCGGGGATTGCCCAAATGTTGCAAGGCGTCATTCTCTTTGTCATGGTGGGCGGCGAGATGATGTTGCAGTACCGCATTCGATTTCGCACATAGGCTTTCACAAATATGGTAAGGCAAAGTTGTCAATGACATTGCGCGCAGCACAACCCGGTGATCTCTTTCTTTTGTTACTGCCAACAGCAGATCCCCAGGCGATAACACCAGATTGGCAAAAGGAGTGGCAGGCGCGCTATGGTGGACATGGCACGCAACCGTTGCACGTCAGTATCCAGCGGTTTACCTGTACAGATCCAGCCCAGTTGCCAGCTTTGGCAGATGCATTGCAGATGGCAACCACAGCGCACAAGGCGATTCCCGTTGCGGGCATTGCCTTGCAACCGCTGCTATCCGGTTTTCGCCAGAATTTGATTTTAAAATGTCGTTTACAGCAGAATGCAGCGCTACATGCCCTGTCCGATCTTACGCGCGCACAACTTACCCAGCATCACCTAATACCAGACTTCCCCTGGTATCCCGATCTGATCACGGTCTTAGAAGATATCGATCCCATACCCGTGGGCCAGATCCTGTTGCCTACGCCGCAGCCGCTCTTTATAGGCAACGAACTTTTACTATCGCGTGTCATTGCCTGGAATACCTATCTGCCAATCCGGCAATGGCAGTTATTGGACTAAACCAAGCACGGCAATACATCAGGAACCAGGCGGCAGCCCAGCAATGGGGAATGCTGCCAAAAACAGAGGAGAAAACCAAGGTGAGTAGAACCATCGAGAAGTTGTATCGTGCGCCCTATTCCGTGCCCAACGGTCTACAGGTCACAGCGGATGGATTGTGGATCGTCGATCAGATCACCGATCGCGTGGCGCTGGTCGAGATTGAAAACAAAGTTGATTATTACGAAGTGCCCAAGTTCATTCGCGATATCCCCAGCGAATGCTCAAACACCAGCGGTCTGGGTTGGGGTGACGGCGCGCTCTGGTTGGCGGCGAATGGCGGGGCCAGTCTGTGGCGTCCCGCGCGTCCGCATGATGCCGATGCCCACAATGGCGCGATCCTGAAAGTTGATCCACAAACCGGCGCGACCTTGCAGCGCTATGATCTGCCTGGGGGCGGTGGCACGCATGGGTTGGAATTTGATCGCTTTGAAGCGGACACGCTGTGGGTCACCACGCTCAAAAATCAGACGCTCACCAAAATGCGCATCAGCGACTGGAGCATCCAGCAGGTAATCCCTTTGCCCTATAATCGCGCCCACGGTGTTGTGCGCGTCGAGGATGGTATCTGGGTGGTCCACACGGCCGATCGGGTTATTGTCAAGCTCGATCTCCATGATGGTCACGAATTGGATCGCATCGAGGTGCCTGCACCTAATCCCGAACCGCACTGCCTCTCGAATTATGGCGATGATTTGATCTATTGCGATGCCAGTTCCGGCTGGGTCGCCAAGATTACGTTGTAATCGGTAGACCATTAGGGTCGCGAAGACCCTAATGGTCTACTATGCCCCGAAGCGGCTGCCAATCAACTCGGGCGCGCCATTCAGAAAACTGCGAATATCCATTTGCCGCTTACCCGCTGGCTGCACGGTGATCAGCCGCAACAACCCTCCGCCTGTGCCGACCGCTGGCCCCGCAGGCGTTTGCACCACCAGGCCAGCAGCAGCCTCTCCATCCACCACTTCTGCTGTCCAAATTTTGAAGGTTTCTCCGCGCCAGGTGGTGTAGGCGGACGGCCAGGGCGCGTAGGCGCGCGTCATGCGCTCAATCACCACTGCCGGTTGCTGCCAATCGATCCCACCATCGGCCTTATCGAGTTGCCGACAATGGGATAGTGCGCCCGGCAATTGATCCTGGGGTGTCGGCGTAATGGTGCCAGCCAGCCAGGCGGGCAGCGTCTCGATCAACAGGTGCGCGCCCAACGCGGCCAGACGCTCACTTAGCGTAGCCGTGGTATCTTGCGGCATAATGGCGATTTTTGCTTGGGCAATCACCGGGCCCGTGTCCAAGCCTTGATCCATGCGCATCATGGAAATTCCCGTTTCCGTCAGCCCATCCAGCAACGCTGCCGTGATGGGCGAAGCACCCCGATAGGCGGGCAACAGGCTGGCATGTACGTTGATCGGACCATGGGTTGGCAGGGCCAGCACCTCTTTGCGCAGAATCTGCCCATAGGCTGCCACCACCAGCAGATCCGGCGCGAGGGCACGCAGCGCATCCACCGCGGCCGGTTCTTTGCGCAGGCTGTGTGGTTGCAAAACGGGCAAGCCCTGTTCCACTGCATATTGCTTGACCGGGCTGGCAATCACTTTGTTGCCGCGCCCGGCAGGTCGATCGGGCTGGGTCACCACAGCGACCACTGCATAATTTTGTTGCGCGGCTTGTGTGTGCAACGCCCGCAGGCTGGGCACGGCAAATTCGGGCGTGCCCATAAAGATAATACGCGTAGGATTCATGATACTTTCTTCATTCTTTATCGTTAATACAGTGTAAACAAAGTAAGTTGATAGAAATCTACCCCCACCCAGCCTCCCCCTGCTAAGGGGAGGTGCCAATGGCGTAGCCCATGGTTCCCTCCCTTACCAGGGGGGGTTGCAATTGCCAAAAAAACTTACTTTACACTGTAGTTAATTACTCTGCAAACAAGGTTTTTTGAACTTTTCAGACAGATAAAACCTACAAAAACTTTTATTCCAGAGTATTAATTGCTACCAATGATCGCTATCGGCCGGGCGCATGGTCCAGTGGTGGGGCCGACGCTGTAAAATCTGCGGCGATCCGGTCTACATAGTCGCGCACCAACGCGGCGACGCGTTCATAGGCGGGGGAAGCCAAGATCATGCCGACATGGTGTTTTTTGTGCAACCGCCAAACAATTTCTGGATCCGTATAGGCACTGGTATCGGGCCATTCTTGGCGCGTCAACGACATGAGCACCGCGGCCGCCTGTTGCCGGATGGGGGGAAGTTGATATGGCTCCCCGCGCAGATGCGCGAGCTCGACGCGCGCCCATTCGGCCCATGGATTGGCTCCCGTGCCGTGCTCGACCAAAAGATCAATACTGGCCCCACCAACGCGCGCGGCCACTTCCAGAAAATAGTAGCGGCCATCCGCATCGGCACGGATAAACTCGGCATGGGTCACGCCATAGGCCAATCCGGTGGCGGCGATCAAGGCGCGGTTGCACTCGATCAACGCCTGGTATTCGGCACTATCTGGGGATAGACTACTGCTGACAAAGACACCGCCCCCTTGATAGACCGTCATGGGCGGTGCGCCATATTTGTGGGCCGCAGCAAAGCGTACTTGGTGGTTATCAATGATCGAATCAACATGATAGACATTGCCGGGCAGAAATTGCTCCAGCACAAAATAGGACTGGCGATCGCCCAACTGGTCCAGCAGCGGCCACAGTTCGTCGGCATGGTGAAGTTTCTTGATGCCCATGGAACTGGCTTCGGAACGCGGCTTGAGCACCCACGGCGGCGCAACGCGTGCCATAAATTCGTGCAATTGCGCATAATTAAACACTGGCACAAAGTCGGGCACGGCAATATCATGACGACGCGCATTGCTGCGCATGGCTAATTTATCGCGAAACAGGCGCGCTTGCGAACTGCCCATCCCCGGCAGGCGCAGATGCTCGCGCAGTTCGGCCACCGTCTCGACATCGTAATCATCCAACGCCACAATGCGATCAATGCGCCAGTGGCGGCAGAGATAGCTGACCGCATAGGTAATATCCGGCTGCTTGAGCAAGGTGGGCATGAGCAACAATTCATCGATCGCGTGGCGCGGCCATGCTTCATCGCGTAGCTCTTCCTTGGTCAGCAGGATCGTATAGCAGCCTTGGGCCTTACATTCCTCAAGAAAGCGCCCGCCTTTGAAGTAGCTGGCCAGACAGAGAATGGTGTACTGTGTCATGTGTCTCCTCCGCGTATTGCCAACAATGCCAGCACAAGCGCCATCAGCGATTCAACCCGGCCTTGGCCCCGGCCAGCAAACTCTCCACTTCTGCGCGCGTGGAGATGACCATATCGCCATGCATACTCAGACAAAGCGCAGCCAACACTTGGCCAACCTCCAGACCATACACAAGATCGCCATCGAGCCAGCCGTGGATAATGCCTGCGGCCATCGCATCGCCCGCGCCCAGGCGATCAATAATTTCAACAGGCCGCCCTGGACTGTGATAGATCGACTCGCCATTCCAAGCCATTACGCCTTCATCGCCCACCGAGACGATCACGGTTTTGGCCTTACTCAATTGGGCCATGGTATGCACGATCTCCTCGGGTGAACCGCTACAGCCAAAGAGCAACCGGGCATCGCCCTGGCCACAGAAGAGCAGATCCACTTCCTGCATCATGGGCAGAAGCACCGCTGCGGCCTGGGGCGGGGTCCACAATTTGCCGCGGAAGTTGACATCGAAACTGATGGGCACGCCAGCGGCCTTGGCGCGTGCAATTGCTTCTTCGGTCAGTGCCAGACAAGAAGACGACAACGCGGGTGTAATGCCGGTGAGGTGCAGCAAGCGCGTATCGAGTAGAAAATCCCAATCGATCTGGCTGGATTCCAGGCGTGCCGCACATGAATTGGCGCGATCGTAGTAGACCTGGGTGGCGCGCGGTGGTGTGGCAAATTCCAGATAGTAGGTACCGACGCGACCTTCCTCAAACCAGACAATGCCATCGGTGTTGACGTGCGCCAGGTGTAAATAGTTGCTGATCATACGGCCCAGCGGATTGGTGGGCAAGCCGCTCACCCAAGCCCCGCGGCGGCCCAGGCAACTCAATGCGCCCAGCATATTGGCTTCGGCACCACCCGGATGAATCGCCAATGATTGGGCACGCTCCAAACGTTCGCCCACCGGCACACTATAGCGTAACATGACTTCACCAATCGCGGTGACATCAAAACGTGGGGTTTGCATCCATGATCCTTCTGGTTGATAGCGGCGATCTGACACGAATTGGCCAGGAAGCTCGTTCCACGCTCTGCGTGGAATGCCCGATCAGGCGCTCCGCGCCTCGGACGCCGAGCGTCCAGTCTGGGTGCCCACGCGGAGCGTGGGTACCAGCAATTCAGCCGATCACCTAGTAAATAGAAAAATAAGGCTATTTACCCCACAGTTTACCCTGAAATGGATGCTTATCAAAACGCATGGCTATGTACTATTATGCAGTCCAAGGTAATGGTACAATAAATGCGTTGTCGGTCCCTATTGATGATTGTATGCAGCCCAAGCTCTACCGGCAACCCAATCAAAAAGAGGCATAGATGAAAATTCGCCAAACCAAAGGCTTGACCTTTGACGATGTTTTGTTGATTCCCAAACGGTCGCCCGTCTCCTCGCGCCAGGATGTTAATACGATCACGCGCCTGACCCCAACGATTGATTTGCAGCTGCCTATTCTCAGCGCCAACATGGATACGGTAACCGAAGCGACGATGGCGATGGCCATGGCACGCATTGGCGGCATTGGCATCATCCACCGGTTTATGACGATGGAACAGCAAGTGCGCCAGGTCCGGCAGGTTAAACGGGCCGAAGGTTTCCTGGTCGAGCATCCCTACACCGTCGCCCACAACGCGACCATTGGGCAGGCCAAGGCGTTGATGCAGCGCTATGATATTGGCGGCTTGGTTGTCACCAATGGCGGCGATCATATGATTGGCTTGGTCACCCAGCGCGATCTCTTGTTGGCCCCCGATGATCAAGCCTCTGTCCAGAGTGTCATGACGCCGCCCGATCAAATCATTAGCGGCAAACCGGGCACAACGCTGGAGGAAGCACGTGCGATTTTGCACGCACATCGGCTGGAAAAGCTCCCCCTGCTGGACGATCATGGCAAGCTGGTCGGCTTGATCACGGCGCAGGATGTAATCAAGCGCCACGAACATCCCGAAGCAACGACGGACGAAAAAGGGCGCTTGCGCGTCGGTGCGGCGATTGGCGTCAAACCGAGCGACGTAGAACGGGCGGGTGCCCTGCTTGATGCCGGGGCCGATGTACTGGTGCTCGATATTGCCCACGGCCACGCCGACCATTGTATTGCCATGGTGCGCGCCCTGCATCAAAACTACCCCAAGGCGCAGATTATCGCCGGCAATGTGGCCACCGCCGACGGTGCGCGCGAACTGGCCGAGGCCGGGGCCAGCGCCATCAAGGTGGGGATTGGCCCCGGCTCGATCTGTACGACGCGCATTGTCACCGGCTTTGGCGTGCCCCAGTTAACGGCGATCATGGATAGCCTGGCAGGGTTACAAACCGCAGGCATTAATATTCCGTTGATCGCCGACGGTGGTATCAAGACCTCGGGCGACATGGTCAAAGCGCTGGCTGCCGGAGCCGACACGGTGATGATCGGCAGCCTTTTTGCCGGCTGTGAAGAAGCGCCCGGCTCGCCGGTGATCCGCGATGGGCAGAAGGTGAAGGTGGTGCGCGGCATGGCCTCACTGGGCGCGGCCATGGGGCGCAAAGCTGCCGAAGATCGCATGGCCGAAGAAGCGACCGTCGGCGCGGCTGTGGGTACCGATGAAAGTGCCGAAAGTCAGGCCGATTGGGACAAAGTAGTGCCCGAAGGCGTCGAAGCGGTGGTGCCCTATCGCGGCCATGTCAAGGAGATTGTCTATCAACTGATTGGCGGGTTGCGCTCTGGCCTCAGCTACGGCGGCGCCCGCACGATCCAAGAGTTGCAGACAAACGCCGAATTTATCGAGATTTCTGCGGCTGGTGTACGCGAGAGCAATTCGCACGATGTGAAACGGCTGTGAGTTGCTTGGAGCAGTAAATTAGTGATTGACAAAAGGACGATAAACGCGTAGACTATCATACAGCACAATTTGCGTACGCAATGTACACTGCGTACGCAAATTACAGCTCTAAGATAGAACAAGGAGCAGCAATTAGATGAATGTAACCACAGTCGATAGTCGACGCGCACGGGAACAGTGGCGCGAAGTTTTAGATAAAGTTACAACAGGTGAAGGGGATATTATCGTCACGCGCAACCGGAAACCAACTGTCGCCATTATTCCCTATGAGGATTACGCGCAGGTGATGGAGCAACTGGAAGAAATTCGCGCCGAGCGCATGGCGGCCATGCTCTATGCACAATGGGAACAAGGCCGGATTGCGGCTGTGCCATGGTCCGAGGCCAAGCAAAGACTCATGGAGCTAGATCATGTACACGGTGATGCTCTTACCAGTGGTGGAAAAGACCCTGGCGAAGATCCGCGACCGCAAGGTGCGCGCCCAGTTGATCCAGCTAATTGATGAGCTTGCCGAAACCCCACGCCCCCACGGCTACAAAAAATTGTCCGGCCATGCGAATCTCTATCGTGTACGGCAAGGCGACTGGCGCGTGAGCTATGCCATCAAAGATGACCAATTGATCGTCTTGGTCATCGAGGTCGCTACCCGCGGGAATGCCTATCGCGACTTGTAATTTACCCAGCGAATCTGACGGCCATTAACAGCACTGCAACTTACCGCTCCCACACAATTTCGATCAACTCGCCGGTGAGCAGGAGTTGATTGCCATTCAGTTTTAATGTATTCGTTCTCGATACAGTCAAGAATACAGCGGAGAATAGAGCAGAGATTTGGCTATTTGTGATTTGCGGGCATTCGTATGAGGTATCCGCAATCAGACCGAACCGATAGTACTCGTCACTCTTTATGTCCATGGTAAAAGTCGCAATGTTGCACTGCTCCGTCTTGAAGTGGAGATAGCCGTCCTCTGTAATTTCTAAATAAATCGGTCGGATCGCATCAAAAATGACAGGCTGTCCCTGATCTGTAATTTCAATCAATTGCCAACGGTTTTGTGTAAAGACAGGCTCTGCTAGACTGAAGGGATGGGTTGCTTCCAGCACGATCTGGCTTTCATCGCCAATCAAAGTTAATTGCTCATTTTGCAATTCAAATCGGGTTGTGTTAGACAAAGCAGTCCAAAAACCTCCATATTGCTTTGTTTGGACCTCAGGACAAAGTGCGTCCGTTGAAAAGCCTTCGGTCAATCGATACCATTGTTCATCTTGAGCAATAATGCCAAAGCCGAGATGATTACAGCTAGTTTCTGCAGAGATGCCATCAGGCCAAATTTTAACATAGATAGGCTGGATTGCATCAAACGCTACGGTTTCATTTTGGTAAACAATGGTAACGACACGCCAAGGGTTCTTCGTTAATAATAAAATTTCCTCTAGGACAAGTGGGCTTTCTGCTTGAAACAGTGATGGTTGTTCTGGTAAAGAAATCAAATTCAGTGGTTGAAGGCAAGCTGTTACAATTACTGCCAGCATAAGTAGGCTCAATCCATAGATTACTATTTTTTTGCCCTGTCGAACTAAAGGATTTTGCCTGCACATTGTGTATCACCTTCCCTCTGAACTGTTCAACGCTGAAAGCAATTAGTATAGCTTCTCTAATGGAGACGTGTTGCCGCAACGGAATGTTTCCGATAACATTCTATATTCTGCCAATCAATGTAGCCTGTAGGAGTAAGGTTATATACTCCTACAGGCTAGTAAACCAGATATTACAGTTTTCTCAGTAAACGGGGTTTGTTCGAGATGACCAAGTTATGGGTAGCTTAAAACATCACCACCTTGCCCACCCGTGGAAAGTCCAGTGCAACATTGCGTCCAGACTGGCGCGCTATTCCAATTAATGTCTGTATTGTCAGCCTTTAAAGGAACATCACGGATGTAACCTTTGCCACCGCGCCAAAGCCCTTCTCGCAAGCGCCCTCCCACTACATAGGCAGTATAGGACGTAATAACGTCGAGGGTTCCTGTACCTGGAAAGCTATTAGGAGGGTTTAAAACAGTACGGCATTGCTGACTTGTCTGTGCATCAGTTGCATCGCCATAGATATTTAATTCCCGCTTATACTCAAGACAGTTTGCTTCTGTCCAAAAAACATTTTGGTAGAAATGATTGCCTACAATATAACCATCCTGAGAACGTGGCGCAGTTGTGGGTCCACAACATTGAGACCAACCTGGGGCAGCACCCCAATTGATAGTGCCATTATTATTGAGGGGGACATCGCGCGTGTAACCTTTGCCATCGCGCCACATCGCTTCGTGCCAAAATTGTCCAGCTACCCAGGCAGTATAAGTTTCCACTGTTCCGGTACCGGGGGCAGGAGACGTGCCACATGCTACGGGGGAGTTAGCTGCAAGCGGAACCGCCATCGTCATTATAAGGAGTGACATACTCTGAACAAGTTCCGTTTGTGAAGTAGACATTCTGGTGATAACGTTGTGGATAACGTGAAGTCAAAATGGTAAAGCCCTTGCTGATTATTGCATCCACTGGTGTATAAGCGGCGAATGTGTTAGCAGTATTAACACATGTGTCTGGTGAGTTCGATCCTTTATGAATTCCCAAAGCAATTACTTCGTTGGTAAGAGCTGGTTTAAACCAAGGCCCACCGCTGTCACCTCGGCAGGCGATAGGAGCAGTTACACCGGAAGGACTGTTTACCCTAACAAAATTTCCACTAGGATAGAGCCAAGGGTTAGGATTATAGGTAATATTTACAACATAACCACAAGTGTATGCAGTTGTCTTCCCATACTTGCATACATAATCGTTCATGGTAGTAGCTTTGACCTCAGTTGCTGATACGCGAATAGTGCTTCCAGGGTTAATCAAAATACCGTTTGTCAAGTCAAGGCTACGTACTGATACATCATGTATTTGAATATCGGCAAAAGCATCATTAGGTAGAGTTTCCCATTGAAACTTACCAGCGTCAATATTATTTGCGCCATCATAAGTGATTTGCATGATATCTGGGCAATGTGCAGCAGTCATCATAAAGCGTCGGTTATCACTATTCCGTTTAACTGCAAAGCCTGCAGTGCAGACTGACAATGGAGTACCACCTGGCAAGTATGGATATTTCAATTCTTGTAGCCCGCTCAAAAATTCCTGAAAAATGAACGAAATATCATCCATGTAATCGGGAATTTTGTTTTGTGCTTCCAGTTCAGCGCGTAACTTATCCGGTTCTGGCGTATAGATATCCACTTTTGCCGTTCGTGGATTAGCACCAACCTCAAAAGGAACTCCTGTGTCTTTGGCAGCACTAGTGACTTTTTCAAGAATCTGCACTAGCTCTTCATCGGTATAGGGTGATTGCTCAACCTTAACCAAATTCGCCCACTCGATACCCTTCAAATACGGTTTCAGCCTTTCTTCACCATCCGCTACAGCAAAGGCGATTACCAATCCAAACTTAGGCTCATGTACTGTCCAGGAACCAGCGTAACTTGGCTCTCCTTCCAAGACTTTTCTTTCCAAGCTATCCATTTCAATTTGTAACTTTAACCTTCGTCCCGCTTCTTCAAGAGAAATACCGATTAACTTGGCATAAGACTCAACACCGGGATCTTGTTCATCGCTGCCAGCCTGTGGAACAGATAGCCGCTCCTGATAGATATACTCAATGTCATCGATGTACTGCGTCACTGCACCCTGAGTTTCTAATTGATGGCGCAGCTCCTCCGGGTTTGGCGTGTACAGAGTTACTTTGCCTGCGGGGATGTTGTCACCTGATTCAAACGGAATACCAGTATTATGGGCAGCTTGAGTAACCAGAATTAATATATCCGTTAGCTCGCCGACTGTGTATTTCGCTTGGCGCACTTCTACGAGATCAGCCCATGCAATGCCATCGAGATACTTTTGGATAATCTCCTGTCCATTAGAAACCGTAAAAGCGACAGTCAGCCCAAACTCTGGTTCATGCTGCATCCAAGAGCCAGCATAAGTTGGTTCGCCATTAATGATTTGCCCTTCAAGCGCGGACATCTCAACTTGTAGTTGCAGCCGTCGTTCTGCTTCTTCATAAGAAAGGTTATGAAGTTCGGCATATTCAACGACCATGAAGTTAGGTTCGGGTTCGTTGTCCTGTGCACTAATTTGCTTGGGTTGGATAAGTAATGGCAGCAATAACCCAATTAACAGCAAATAATGTAATATTTTATGAGTTTTGTGCAATTGCATATAAACAGCTTTCCTTTTGTATTTTCTGGGGAGAGAATTACTGAAAAAAGTGGATTACAAAAGCAAAGCTTACGCTATTAGGTTATTCGTAGCTAGTTACATTTGTACTCAATTTTGTCATCATTCGTACTTTCTTATCGTCCACATCATCTTTTTATTTGCGGTCCATGTTGCGCAATCAACTCCCCTTTCGACCGCACCCCCAGTTTCCCATACAGTACCGATGCATAATTGCGCACCGTCTGCTCAGAGAGGTGAAGATAATTAGCAATGGTGCGCAATGAATTTCCCTGGCATAAGAGATTAAACAACTCCTGTTCGCGTAAGGTCAGATTTTCCGTTGGGTAGCCCGTTTCGCTATGGCCTACGGTTTTATACAATTTTGTGATTAGTGTTGGTGAGACAAAACTACCGCCGGCCGCAACAATCTCTAAGGCGCGCAAAAATTGTTGTGGTGAAAGATCCTTGGTTAGGTAGGCTTGGATCGAATAATTGATGAGTGTGTGCAGCAAAGTGGCATCAACAAAAAGGGTAGAAACCACAATCGGAAGCGAGGCGTATGTGCGCCGCAGCAGCGTAACCGCAGACAAATCAGGCCCATCTGGCTGATCAATATCCACCAAAAGCAGCGTAGAGGTTTGTAATGTCAGGCTCGCTTGGGCTTGCGCACCTGTACTGGCCTGCCCCAGCACAGTCACATGTTCAAACTGTTGCAGCAGTGCTGAAAGGGTAGCCAGGATCAATTCCTGATAGGCAACCAAGAATATTGTAAACTTGTGTGTGTGTGTAGAGAGAGGAAATCGGGGTACATGATTTTCCTTGTATAAAAATTCGTTTGAAGATTGTAACAGTATAGACTATACTATAGTCCATTTCAATCGACAATTGAGACTTGGCCTTATCTTTCAGCGGTAACCAATACGAAAGCAATGTACATGAGCACCCAACGCACCAAAATCGGGATCATCGGCTGCGGCAATATTAGCGGCATCTATCTCAAAGCGGACAAAACCTTTAACAACCTGGAGCTTGTCGCCTGTGCCGACCTGGACCTTGAGCGCGCCAAGGCCAAGGCCGCCGAGCACAATATCAAAGCCTATAGCGTGGACGAGCTACTCGCCGACCCCGAGATCGAGATCGTCATCAACCTCACGATTCCCGGTGCGCACGCCGCCGTGAGTACGGCGGCGGTGCAAGCGGGCAAGGCCGCCTACAGCGAAAAACCCTTTGCCCTGACGCGCGCCGACGGCGAAGTGCTCTTAAAACTGGCAACCGAAAAGGGCCAACGCGTTGGCTGTGCGCCAGATACTTTCTTGGGCGGAGGCTTGCAAACTTGTCGCAAGCTGGTAGATGATGGCGTGATCGGCGTGCCGGTGGCGGCGACGGCTTTTATGATGGCGCGCGGCCATGAACATTGGCATCCCAGCCCCGAATTCTATTACCAACCGGGCGGCGGCCCCATGTTTGATATGGGACCTTATTATCTGACGGCGCTAGTTGCCATCTTGGGGCCCGTGCGCCGCGTGACGGGTCTCACCAGCGTCAGTTTCCCCGAACGGTTGATTTCGAGTCAACCCAAATATGGGCAAACCATCAAGGTCGAAGTGCCAACCCATGTGACCGGTCTATTGGAGTTTGCCAGCGGTGCGATTGGCACGATCATCACCACCTTTGATGTCAAGGCGTCCCAATTGCCGCGCCTGGAAATTTATGGTTCTGACGCCACCCTCAGCCTGCCCGATCCCAACACCTTTGGCGGCCCCGTACGCGTGCGCAGCGCCACCGACAGTGACTGGATCGACATGCCGCTCACCCATAGCTACACCGAAAACAGTCGCGGCTTGGGTGTCGCCGACATGGCCGATGCCATCCGCCACAATCGCCCCCATCGCGCCAGTGGCGAGCTGGCCCATCATGTGCTGGACATTATGCAAGCCTTCCACGAAGCCTCGGCCACCGGCCAACACATCGACCTGACCAGCACGTGTGAACGGCCCGCCATGTTGCCGCTTGGGTTGCAGCCCGGGGAGATTGGGTAATACGCGACGCATGTAGAGACGCAACATGTAGAGACGCAAGACGTAGAGACGCAACATCTTGCGTCTCTACGTCCCGTGTTAAGAAGCATCCCGCAACACGTCCCGCAACCGTTCCGCGCCTTCCACCAATTGTGCGCTATCGTAATAAGCAAAGCAGAGGCGCAGATAGTTGGAGAGGGTACCAGTGCTGGAAAACTTGTTGCCAATGCGAAAGCCGGTTTTGTACAATTCTGCTTTGGGTAACAGATCTTGCGCATCCATTGTCTTGGGCAGTTTGAGCCAGAAGAAATAGCCGCCCTTGGGGGTGACAAATTCGACCCCAGGCAGCAACTGGGCGCGCAAGGCTTGGTCGAGGGCAACGACGCGTTCGCCATACAGTTGCCGCAACTCGGCAAGATATTGGGCTTGTAACCCCAGTTCAATCGCACTGCGCACCACGCCCGAGACAAACGGATTCAACCCGCCGCCGCTGCGTACAATGCCGCTATCCACAAAACGCTCAACTAGGTTCGGCGCGGCTTGGAGCCAGCCCAGGCGTAGACCAGGGGCCAGAATCTTGGAAAAGGTACCCAGCGAGATCACGGGGGCCTGTTCAACATAGTGGGCCAACGGGGTGGGCGGCTGTCCGCTGTAATACAACATTTGATAGACTTCGTCGGCCACAATGAAAAAGTTATATTGACGCGCCAACGCGACCAACGCGTCGCGCCGCGCCCGGGACAGGGTGACGCTGGTCGGGTTTTGAAAGGTCGGCACCGTGTAGAGAAAAACGGCGCGTTCCTGTTGCAGCTTCATCTCCAATGCCTCTAGATTGATACCATCGCCATCCAGCGGAATTGACGCGACGCGCAACCCATGATCGCGGAAGATGTTGAAGGCCAAAAAATAGGTCGGCTCCTCGACCAACACCAGATCGCCCGGCTGGGTAAGCAGCGTGCAGATCAGATCCAGCGCCTGGGAAATGCCATTCGTGACAAACAGTTGCGCGGGCGACACCGGTTCGCCATATTCCGTGCTTAGAAAGTCGGCCAGCACCCGTTGAAAATGCTCATCGCCCTCCTCCAGCCCATATTGCAGCAATGACGGATTACCCTGGGCGAACCAGTGCGCGCTGGCTTGCTGCAAGAGTGTGAGCGGCAGAATCGCTTCGGCGGGTTGACCCACGCCAAAATCAATAAAACCGGGTGGAACCTGAATTTGCGTGGTACGGATCGTGGTCATTGATACTATTACCGTCCCTGGATTCGTGTATAATCACGGGTCTATTGCGTTTATTGTACCGGTTTCTCAACGTTCCCCCAAGTGAGGTTGATGATGTATCAAATGATTAACGACATACCCGTGTGGGGCGAACCCATGCCCGATGCCGTGGCGCAAGCCGTGACCGTGGGCAAGCGTGCCGAAGCCGTGGCGTTGATGGCGGACCATCACATTGGCTATGCCATGCCGATTGGGGGCGTGGCCGCCTATGGCGAACATATCAGTCCGTCGGGCGTCGGATTCGACATAAGTTGTGGAAATAAAGCCGTGCGCCTGGATGTCAGCGCCGATGAGGTGCGTCCTTTCATTAAGGAAATCATGGATGACATCTGGCAACAGGTGTCGTTTGGGGTGGGGCGCAAAAACGCCGAAGAAGTCGATCACGTCCTCTTTGATGACGATCCAGCCTGGAACATTCCCGAAGTACGCAAACAGAAAACGCTGGCACGCGAACAGTTGGGCACGGTCGGGTCGGGCAACCATTATGTGGACATTTTTGTCGATGAAGGGGATCGCGTCTGGATCGGCGCGCACTTTGGTTCGCGTGGCTTGGGTCATCGCATCGCCAGCCATTACATTGCCGCGGGCGGCGGGCGCGATGGTATGAATGTCGAGCCGGTCTTGCTGCCCATCGCCTCGCCGCTGGGCAAAGAGTACATTGCCGCCATGCAGTTGGCAGGACGCTATGCCTATGCCGGGCGCGATTGGGTCTGCCAGAAGGTGGCACAGATCATCGGGGCCAATATTGTGGACGAAGTGCATAATCACCATAATTTCGCTTGGGTGGAAAAGCACTTTGGCAACGATCTGTGGGTGATCCGCAAAGGCGCAACACCGGCCTTCCCCGGGCAACGCAGCTTTGTCGGTGGCACCATGGCCGAACCAGCCGTGATTTTAGAAGGAGTCGAGAGTGCAGAATCGCAGGCCGCGCTCTACTCGACGGTGCATGGCGCAGGCCGTGTGATGTCGCGCACCAAGGCCGCTGGCAAACGCAAGTGGAGCAAGGGCCGTTCGATCACCGTTGCCGAAGGCGCGATCACACGTAAGATGATGATGGATTGGGTGCATAAGGCGGGCGTCGAATTGCGCGGCGCTGGTACTGATGAGTCGCCCCACTGCTACAAACGATTGGACGAAGTGTTAGCCTATCATCAAGCTTCTGTGCGCGTGCTGCATACCCTTACCCCCATCGGCGTCGCCATGGCCGGGGCGGACGAATATGATCCGTACAAGGATTGACAAGGGGTGGGCGAAGCAAACGGCAGCTTTCGATCAATCTATCAATAAGATTGCAACTGCTTTGCCAGCTCACACAGGTCGCCCAGGCCAAGGGGCGTGGTGCAGGAGAGCACTTGCTCGGGGCTCAGATGGAGCCGATCGAGCAACCAGTGTTGTAGATGGGGCGGCATCGCTTTTTCGATATCCAAGCGCACGATTGGGGCCTGGACGGGGTTTTGCGGCTGCGCGGTTGCGTTGGGTGCGGTATACGTGGTGTCGGAATTTGCGCGCAGCAGGCGAAATTGATAGGCTGCCGTGACCGCCATGCCACTAAAGATGGCCGGCAAGAAATAGCGTACAATCTCTTCGCGCCAAACCAGATGGCGCACTGATTTGGCTGTGCTCGTGCGCGCAGGTGCCGACCCAACAGCTTCAACCCCGATCAAGCGGGGCAACCGCGCCGGAATCTGGACGACGCCATAGCGTTCCACCACACGGCCAGGATGGGTGGTGGCTTGCAAAACCACCAGAAAATTCAGGCGTCGACTTTGGATTGCCGGAAAGGGGCGGCCAGAGTCGATGGCTAAGGGCGTCAGCAGCGGATAAATCTGCTGCACGAAATAATCCCACAGCCAGGCGCGCTGGGATTCACTTAATTCTTCAATGGCCGCAATTTGTACGTGATAACGGTGAATGCGCGGCAATAGCTGGGCATGGACAAGTTGGGCGGCTTCTTCCAATAACGCTGCTATGTCGATTAGATTTGTTGTTGATGGCGCAGCGATAAGTGTTCTTTGGTCAGGGGGCGTCGGATCAGGTGTGAAGCTGACTGCTTGGTCAATACCTTGGGCCATCAGGCCAAGCGCGCGTAAACGTCTAGGTAAGGAGATCCTAGCGGATTGGGCGCGCCTGAGGAGGCGTATCGGGAGGGAAGTCGATACAGTTAGCATCATAACAATGAATTATACCAAGTCGGTGTTTATCCCGCAAACCTTGTAAAAATGTAGGGTGGGTTTCGCCTAGCATTCTACCCATCTGTTTCCCCGTCTGTTTCATTGCAAACCTTCCACAACAACGTTTTCTATCGGTGGCTCAGCCATTTGCTAGAATCACGTTGAACATTGGTAGATTTTGCGTATAGGCGGCCTGCCCGATTCTGTATAAACTGTTATAGAAGCAACGCGCTACCAGTGATATGTTAGTTGCACTACAGTTTCGCTAGGGTATAGATGATAGGGTAGTAAGGAACCTTCGCATCGCACGAATATCCTAACGCTTGTCTTCAGATAACCCGATCACGCTCGACTACCGGATTTACAGCATTCTTGGAAGGAGCTTATGATGGATAACGGCATTCTCATCATTGCATTCTTAATTGTAACGCTCATTGCTAATTTCGCAATGCCCGCACGCCGCGACGATCAATCCCGCTAGCGATGTTACCTTTATGATCCACTGGACGATTCACTGGACGATTCACTGGACGATTCACTGGACGATCTATTGGGCTAGACCCAGGGGAAGGCAAAGGTTGGCTGATTCGCATAGCGCTTCATTTGTAGAATCAATCTAGCCCCACTCCCAGGTTCCAGGTGTACTGTAAAGGTATTACTATCCACCGGCGTTGTCTTGCCGTAGGCGCGGACTGTTTCAACCTGATGTTCACCATAGCCACCGCCTTGTACAATGACAGTGCGTGGCTCGATCTGGTTGACGTTGACCAATGTGACAACCGTTTCGTCAGCGGTCATCTGCTCGATCAAGGCCGCCACATCTTCGGGAATGCCTGGGCGACGGCGCGCTGGATCAAAGTAGCGTAGCCGCGCATGCAGCGAAGAGCCAACACGACCCGTGGGCAGACCGCCCAACATAAGCTGGGTGAGCGCTTCGGTCGTCGCCGGATTGATGTGGTTGGGATCGTCCGAGAGGCGCGTGTCGGGTGTGGTGGTGTCGGCCCGCATGAGTTCAACTTTGTGCCGCACCTGATCCAAGTCGTGCTGGAGCGCTTCTACGGGATAATCGGGATGATTGCCTTGCAGATAATCGATCCACGGATTTTCATAGACCAAGCGCAAATCATCAGCGTTCATCGACCAATAGTAGACCTCCTGCCCGCCCGAATGGAAGGGAAAGGGTTTCCAATCATACCAATCTTCTGCGCCAAAATAATCACCGTAGGCATTGGGCCACATCTGTTTGCCATCAATTTCGCGCGTGTTGGCATTGATGTGGTCGATTACGCCGCGCCAGGTATCGACATATTTCTGATCGCCGGTCAGGAGTAGGGCGCTGCCAAAGCCATAGAGTGCCCGCACATGGAAATAGGTGCGATGGGCTAATTCGCCAGTTTGTGGCACTGTCACAGTAAAGCCCCAGCCATAGACGCCGCCATACCAGCGTCCACCGGCGTCGCCGCCAATCGTGCCATCCAAACCAACATTGGTCGGGATCATGCCGCCGTTGGCTGCGGTGCGTTCCACCCAGGCATCCACATATTCCAGCAGCCAGTCGCGATATTTTTGTTCACCGGCCAGGGCAAAGGCGTTGAGCGCAAGGGTGGTTGTGCAGAGATTCAGCGGTTGATCGCCAACAATATCATTGTAATCTTGAAAGTGGGCAATCATCTCGCGATAGGTGCGTTCGCCATGCAGCGGCGAGAAGCGCCCTTCCACCTCAATCGGATCACCGGCCCAATCTTCGCCAGTGGCTTTGCGCAGCAACGGCCCGCGGCTACCATTAAACATGCTGCGGATGATTTTGTGTTGCGGATCATAGTTCGGCGCTTGTGGATCTTCATTCATATAGAAGCCCGCATAGCGGCGCGTGCGCTGTTGAAACTTGCGCTCGGTGGGATCACAGAAGCCTTCGAGAAAGAAAGCGGCAAAGCCCTCGCCATTGTGAAACCAATCGAACATCACGGGGAATTCTTTATAGTACATGCCCTCGCGCGCCAGCGGCACCTCGACCGTCTTGGCCTCGGTATATTGGCGCAGGTGACCTTCCCAGGCTTGCTTATAGAGCGTCAAGACAATTTCTGGCGCGCCCAGTGCATAGAGCATGGTCCAGTTGAGAAAATTTTCTGCGGCATCATCGGGGCCATCATTGCCACCCCAACGCGTGACGCAGAGCAAGTAGCCGCGCTCATCAAAATAGTGATCAAAAAATTCTTCACAAGCCGTTGTCTGTACTGCCAATAGCTCGCGCTCCAGCAAAGCCCAATAGGGGGGCGACATGGGCGTATGAATGGTGAGTACCGTCTGATGCTTCGTTCCAGCCACGGTGATATCCTTATTCGGTGTAAAGAACTACGAACAGTTTATTATTGACCCCAGTCCACAACCTGTTCGTTCACATAGCTGTAGTCAAAGGGGATGTTGACGGGCAAGGGGTGTTGGTTGCTGCCATCGGCATTCATCACCCACAGGCGCCACGGGCCGGCATCATCCGCGTCGGTGCGATTGCTCAAGAAGACAATCGATTGGCCATTCGGGCTCCATGCTGGCGCAACGCTGCTCGGCATGGTGTAGACCAGCGCCGTGGCTGGGCGGGTCAATGCCGCTAATTCGGCCCCGTCTGGATTGATGCCAAATAACTGCCAATGTGAGCCCTGGCGTTGTTGGAAGACAACCCGTCCGCCGCCCGGTTGCCAATCAGGATCTTGATGATATTGGCGCTGAATTTCAAAGTAGAGTTCGCGGTTGGTGGCATTGGCCTCATCTGCGGTAATCTGCAAGCCGGTGTTCGATTGATAAACAATACCGTTGCTGTTCCAATCGGGGGCCACGGCCTGTTCCATGGTGGCGATGTCGCGATAATTGCTGCCGTTGACATCGACGCGTGCCAGCTTCTCGATGTGGTTTTTGTCTTCTGGGTTGGCATAGGCGTTGCCCCCAGGAAAGAGCGGTTCACGGTAACAGCGGCCATTGTCTTCGTAGACAAAACAAGGTTCAAACTCGTCACCGCGCGAGAAGACGATCCATTGGCCGTCGGGGCTCCATTTGGGCGAACGCAGCAACTCGCGTCCCCCAAAGATTTTGTGCTCATTGCTGCCATCGATGTTGATCAGATAGAGGCCATTCTCCCCGCCGCCGCGTGTAAAGGCGACTTGGCGACCATCGGGGCTGAGCGCGGGATCGAAGCCGGTGGTCAGTTGACGCAACGCGCCGCTGGCTAATTCATAGAGATAGATGGCCCCGCCAAACGAAGTCTGAAAGACCAACTTGCCCGTGAGCCCGGTGGCGGCTGTGGTTTGGGCGAGTGTGGCTGGCGCAGAGGTTGTTGTGGTAGCCGGTGCTGCGTCAACCGTGGCGACCACGGTGCCGGGTCGGCTTGGGCCTGCGTCCGCGCGGGCCGAGATTGGCAGTGCGTCCAGTGTTGCGTTGCTTTCGACATATTGTGCCGCTACCCAGCCCACGGTATTGCCTGTATCGGTTAGTTGCACTTCCAGCCACGTTTGATCGGC
>DAOTTR010000363.1:0-8952 GCA_034437715.1 Caldilineaceae bacterium | reverse complement strand
TGCAACACTTGGTTGATCACGCCCTGCTCACGGAAAAAGAATTGCCAGACCAGCGCCATCAAAATCGCCAGCGATGAGGTGGCCCAAGGTAAGAAGAGGATGACGCGGAACAGGATGCGACCGGGCAGATAAGGACTGTTTAAGATCAGCGCCAGCGTGAGACCTAGCGCAAAACTGAGCGGCACACGGAGGATCACAAATAAAATTGTGCGCCAGACCACCACAAAGAAATCGCCGCTGGTCATCAACTGTTGATAGGCATTACTGACATTCAAGGCAAAGGCCAGCACCAGCCCAAGGCCCAGTCCGACGAGCACAAGCAAGCTGGGGGCAACTGGACGTGTGTGGCGGCGGCCAAAGAGACGGTTGAGATAGACCGCGATCAACAGGGGCAGAAAGCAGATCAGGATCAGCAGGAACGCCTGCACGGCTTCGGCGGTGAATAGCTGACCAATCAGTTCTTTGTAATTTTGGAAAAGGGGTGTTTGCAAACTGTACGGATCTGCCAGACCGCGGGGCGCTCGGTCACGGAAAACCGGCCAGCAAATGGGGTCGAGGATGCCAGTTAGGGCAACGTTACAGTCGGGATTGGGGTGAAATTTGTTGCGATTGGTAAACGAGACATAGGTGCTCAACACAATCGGGAAGACATTGATGAGCAGGATCCCAAGCAGGGTGGGGCCGATAAAAAGTAGAACGGTGAGTGCCTTGCGGCGACCCGACCAGCCGATCATTAGAATCTCCTTTGATAGGGAACGTACTACTTCCCAGGGTCTTCTATGCCAGACTCAAATCAGCATGAGAACCGGCGTTTGATGCAACAATGATCCGCGTGCCGGGGACTGACCAAGCGTGGCTCTGCACTGCGCACGTTTCCTGGTCAGTCCCCGACACGCTATCGAAAAACGCCGGTTTTCAAAGTGAACTCAGTATAGCGAGGTAAAGTTGGGAGTAGGCGTCACATCTTTTGTGCCTGCTCCCAATAAACGTTATTGCATACTGACAATCTGCTCTTCAATCGCCGTCTGGGCGGCAGCTACGGCCTCGGCCGGGGTCTGCGCGCCATTCCAGATGGCGGCGGTGGCATCCCCGACGGCAGTCCATTGCGCCGAAGCATAGGGCGTGTTGGCCATTGGAATGCCAAGATTGAGGGAAGCGCCAAAGCCAGAGACGGTCGTCAACGCCTGCACCGCGGGATCTTCGAGGGCAGCCGTCGCCGCGGGAATGGTCTTGTTGGCAAGCGACAAGCCCTTTTGCACTTCGGCACTGGTGAAATATTTGATCACATCCAGCGCGACTTCGGCATTGCCCCGGTCTGCCGCATTCGCCGTGAGCATCAGCGTCTTGATCCCGACAAAGGGTCGTCCCATGGGAATGATGCCATAGTCGATGCCGGCTGCTTCCAGATCGGCAATCGCCCACGGTCCCGTCCACCACGCGCCGACTTTACCTTCGGTCATGGCCGCTTTACAAATATCGGCAGAGGCTTCTGTATTCAACACCGCGCTCATATCCTTCAGCCATTGGCCAGCGGCCACGCCTTCGGGAGAATCCAGGTGGACGCCACCTTCATCATCAATATAGGAGGGCATCCCAAAGCCAAAATAGACCGGTGCGACATGATAGGCATCGGCCCCGGGGAAGCCTTGGTTACAGAGCAGCGGCATTCCCGTAGCTTCTTTGAATTGAGTCGCCTTGGCCAGCAGATCGGCAAAATCCATGGGGTCAGTCGGCAGATATTCTTCGGTGACCAGCGCTTTGTTGTAGACCAGCGCAATGCCTTCCTGGGTTTCCGGCAAGCCCCAGACCTGTCCTTGCCAGACGACACCCGACACGGCGGCTGGTTCATAGGTTTCTTGTAAAAATGCCTCATCCACACCCAGGTCATTCAATGAAATAATATTGCCCGACAACGCCTGCGTGCCGATCTGATCATTGACCCAAGCAAAGATATCTGGCCCTTCGCCAGCCGGAATTGCCACGGTCGCCGCTTCGCTCAGATTGTCTGGCTTGGAGAGTTCAATGGTTACGCCAGGGTGGGCTTCTTCGTAGGCATTGAAGACTTCCTCAATCTGGGTAAAATATTCACCCGTCCAGCCGTGCCAGATCTGAATGGTGACGGCTTCGCCAGCAGCATCGGCAGGGGCCGCACTGCCGGCGGGGGCTTGGCTAGTCGCTGGGCAGGCAACTAAAAACAATGCGCTAACAAGCAATAAACTTGTCAGCATCCATAATTTGTTACGCATAGCGCTTTTCTCCTATGAAAAGATACAAAGTGCGAAGGAACAGCAAGACAATAAAAAAGTGATAGGATGGTTATCCGGTGGCATCATCTGTGCAAGAAGTGTCCGCAAAGTAGCCAACATCAATCTACAGAACAATCATGGCTGAGATTGCTCGGAGATACGCCCACTGATTCGCTTTTTGATTGAGTAGTACTAGGGAAGATGTTGGCCAGTTCTCGGGTGCTTACCCTATACAAAGATAGTAATGCAACCGCTTGCATAAGCACTGTCGGCAATTATACAATCTGCCATAGACAGGCCAAATTTGCTCAGGTACTTTACACAAGCAAAGGCGGCTATTTCGCGAAATAGCCGCCTTTGCTTGTGTTATTTTTTTAGAATAAAGAAAGTACGGGGCGCGACCAGTTAACCCATGCGCCTATGGGCTAGATGGCGCGCTGATAAAGACCCAGTAATATTGATAGGGGCTACCAGGCACTTGGGCAAAGCCAATGCCATATTGAATTTGTTCGGCAAAAAAGTCCGTTTTGCCTAATAGATGAGTATTATGTTTTTCCGAGCCCATCCAAGGACCCCACATGCCATCGGCGTCGGCCGCGCCAGCCCCGATCGACTCAATGTTGTTGCCGCTCATCTCCTGGCTGTAACTATCTGGCAGCACATAGCCAGCCTGGCGCACAAGATAGTTAGGACCTTGCCCATCGGGGTTGACATGCGCGAAATAGGCGCGCCGCCCCATATCTTCGGCGCGGGCCCGCGCCACACTTGCCAATGTAGGATTGCAGATCAGGGTCGCACGTTGTTGCTCTGGATGTGTGCGGAACAATTCTTCGATACGTTTTTCCTGATCATTTAATTCACAAGCCGGCTCGCTGGCGGGAATTACTTCCGTCTTTGTCACCACTGGCAAAAAGATCTGATGCACACCCGTTGCTGGGTCGGCATAGACACTCAGTGGCGTAAGCCAAATTGCAAGAATTGTGACAAGCGTTGCCGTCAACATCTGGCGGGATGAAGCTTGGATGTTACGGTATACAAACATCAATTTACCTCTTTCGATTGGCCAGCTAGTATAGGATAAATCTGGCCGGCTAATTAGTACGCATAATGGCGTGCAATAGAGAGCTTCTATATCGCCATAACTAGTAATCACGATACATAATTTACGATCAACTTACAACCGTCTTGCAGACAGGTTTTATCCACACCTGTCGTACAGTACTTCCTGCCGAAATTGGCCGTTTGTGCATAATTTGTATCTATTGACCTGATAACTACACATGATGACATCAGGATATGATTCATAGTTGACAAATCCATTCTAGGGCTTACGAAAGACCAGATTTATGCTCAACCAGCGGCGCAATTCGTTCTCAAAATCGATTGCTAGCCTGTATAAGTTCGCCTTGCGTAACATGAGTAAGTCATGTTACGCAAGGTAGGGGCATGAGGGGCTGGCGGCGGATAAAACATCCATTTGTCCCGTGATTTTCTTCGCCGCCAACCCCGCGTGCCCGTCTTGACCTCAGCCTATCGTGTCTGGACGGGCACGCAGTCGGCGGCGAATGAAGTCACAGCTCTTGCCAAAGGTTGATCCGCCGCTCACCTCATGCCCCTACGCAGCTTGTCATTACACCTGCGTAACATGAAATGAGTACGTCAATTACGTAAGCAATCGTCAGTGTAATAGCATTTTCACTTTAATGCTGTTCGACTGGGGCACAAGTGCGCCTTGGCTTTGCTACTACTCTTGACCGCATCCCTACGGCGAAAATGACTATAGGCTACGTTCAAGCTACGTTTCGGCTATGCTCCAGACGCTATATAATATGCTCTAGCAGTCGGTTAGATTGGTTTAGGGAGGTGCCCCTGTTTTCTCATCGTTTGATCGTGAGGTAAACTATCGGAACTAACGATGTGTAACATGTTGTGGATAACACAGACTAGTAGATCCCGGCGTAAATAAGGTACCCTATTTTTACCATGCTGTACACGAGTAACGTGCCTGATTAACTGCCGTGGTATCTACGCCCAACTGTACTAGATAGCGCCAACGTTAAATTTCATCACCTGCCACGCTGAATGAATTCAGATCCTGGGATAGCAAACGTGTTTAAACACGTTTCCCGTCGCAGGTGTTGAATTCATTCAATACGAATTTAACGTTGTCGTACTAGACAGCGACAATCGGTAAAGGCAAGGCGTATGCAATGGCAGTAGAAGAAGAAACCCTCGTCGCGCAGGTGGAGCCACCGCGGGTAACCCTATGGCAAGCGTTGCGCCGCTTTCATCTGCGCGACGCGCTGCTGCACGAGTTCACAATCCGCGAAGCAAGCGTTCTGCTTATGGCGAGCTTTCTGGCTTCGGCTGTTTTGGGTGCAGTGCGACAGGCGCTCTTCAATGCCCAATTCGGCATTGGCCCCGAGGCCAATGCCTACTACGCCGCCTTCCGCCTGCCCGACACGATTTTTACCCTGATTGCGGGCGGCACGCTCTCCAATGCGATGATCCCAGTGCTATTGGGTACCACGCGCAAAGAAGGAGAAGCCGCCGGTCATCGACTGGTGAGCATGGTGTTGACAGCCCTCATGCTTGTGATGGCCGTGATTATTCTGGTCCTCGAAATTTTCACCCCATTTTTTGTCAACCACATTCTAGCCCCTGGCTTTGATGCCGAAACGGCACAGTTAACGGTGACCCTGACGCGTATTAAGCTCATCCAACCTTTTATTTTGGCTGTGGGCAGCGTAGCCACGGCGGTGCTCAACAGCCGCAACCGCTTTCTGCTGCCCGCGCTGTCGATCACCACCTACAACCTCACCCTGATCGCTGGCATTTTGTTGGCGCGGCGCTATCCGTCGATTGGCGTCTATGGCCCGACAATGGGTACGCTGGTGGGCGCAGCATTACAGATCCTCTTCTTGTGGCCAGGGTTTGGGGGGTTGCGCGGGCGCAATTGGTTCACATGGGCACCAGGCGATCGCAACCTGCGCGAGATTGTACGGCTGCTCATTCCCAACGGCTTGTCGGCCATGGTCAACTATAGCGGCACGATTGTCGATACCGCGTTTGCTTCAATGACCGCACAATTGATTTCGCTACCGGCCATTTACAATGCATCCCTGCTCGCCAACCTGCCCGTAACCCTGCTGGGTTATGCCGTGGGAAGCGCCGCCTTTCCGCGGTTGGCCGAGCGCGCCGAAGCCAAGGCGTGGGCACCGTTAACGCGCCTACTCCTACAGGTATTGATCACCGTCTGTTCGCTCTCGCTCGTGGCTTTTACAACGATCTATTTTCTAGGACGGCTTGTGATTCGCCTCCTCTTTGAACGGGGTGCGTTTGATGCAACCGCCGGCGATGCGACTTATACTGCGCTGCTGCTCTATGCCCTTGGCTTGCCGTCGCACATTGCCACCGAAATCCTCAGTCGCGGGCTGATTGCCCTACGCGATACGCGCACGCCCCTCTTCACCAATATTGGGCAACTGATCAGCCGTGCCACCATCATGACCATTTTCGTGCCACGCATCGGGCTCTATGCCATTCCCATCGCCTTTGTCGTCTCCTCCACGCTCGAAACAATTGCCCTGGGCATTATTCTCACGATCAAATTGCGCCGGCGGCTGGCCGAGCCGCAATGAGCAAAGGTACACGACCAGCCCGTTTGCCAACGCCTCACGTCAACCGTAAACCCTCCTGACATCACGGTGTCAGGAGCCTCATGCTATGCTGGTGCGATCAATTGATAACTCATGTTACGCAGGGGTAATGACAAGCTGCGTAGGGGCATGCGGTGGGCGGCGGATCAACCTTTGGTAAGCCCCGTGACTTGATTCGCCGCCCACCGCGTGCCCGTCCTTGCCCAATGATCTAGATCAAGACGGGCACGCGGGAGTGGTGGCGAAGAAAATTACGGGAAAAACGTCAGTTTTATCCGCCCCCCTCATGCCCCTACCTTGCGTAACATGAGTTGATAAAATAGGTTATCCAGAAGAGGAAATAGAAACGATGACACAGATACTTGCGTCTGCACACACCTTTATGTTGCGTAATGCGCGACTGCTCGAACGTCGCCTTTTTGCGTTTCGCTTTCAAAGTGGCGACCGGCAGTCGGTGCTGTTGGCCTTGTTGGCCTATCAAAACGCCGATGGCGGCTTTGGCAATGCGCTGGAGCCAGACAAACGCACCGCCACCAGTCAGCCGATTGACCAAGAGATTGCTTTGCATGTGCTGGATGAAATTGGCTTCGACACGTCCACTGCGCAGCAGATTTGCAACTTTCTGGAAACGATTACAACTGCCGCGGGGGGTGTGCCATTCGTCTTGCCGACGGTGCGCGATGCACCACGCGCGCCCTGGTGGAATACGGATGCCGACCAGCCGCCGGCGTCGATCAACCCGACGGCCAGCATTGCAGCCCTCTTGCACAAACATGGACTACGCCATCCGTGGCTTGACCGGGCCACTGACTTTTGTTGGCAACACATTGAGCACACCCCGCTGACCGGTGGTCATGACTTTCTCTGTGTCCTGCCATTTCTAGAACATGTGCCAGATCGAGCGCGGGCCGAACGCGCCTTTGCAGGGGTAAGCGCACAGCTTTTGGCTGGCGACCACATTGCCTATGAACCAGATGCCGCGGGGTATGTTTTTACGCCCTTACAATACGCGCCATCGCCGCAGAGCATGGCGCGCCCACTTTTTGATGAGCCGACAATCCAGCAACATTTGGCGGCGCTGGTACACAAGCAACAAGCAGATGGCGGCTGGCCAATCACGTGGCCGGCAGTCAGCCCCGCGTGTGAAGTAGAATATCGTGGCATTGTCACCCTAGGCGCGCTAAAGACCCTAAAAGCCTATGCCTATCTAGCGTAAATGATAACGCGCTTGGTAACGATTCAGCAACAAAATCAAGTGCAATTGTTCTAGGTGCGGTTTGTAACCGCACAAGTCGGCATCGGCTAGGTGCAATTGTTCTAGTAGGTGCTAGGTGCAATTGTTCTAGTAGGTGCGGTTTGTAACCGCACAAGTCGGCTGATCCAAGCTGTACACCAGGGCGACAGTCAGATCCAAAATCGAATGCCCGCCATGCGATTCACCATATCGCGGATAAGCGTGGATGCAAGATGATCGGGTTGTGCGAGGACAAGGGGCAGCCCTTGCTTCTGGGCGGCCTCTAACGCTTCGGTAGCGGGCGGGATAACGCCCATCATATGACATTGCAGTTGTTGTTCTACCTCGTTCAAGGTCATGCTGGAATGGGCAGTTGTGCGATTGACAATTGCGCCTATCGCATCTTTATGGTAGCCATGTGACGTAAAGTACTCGATTTTTACTTTGCCCAAAGCGACCGCGACTGCCTCGGGCGCGACCATCAGAAAGGTAAAATCACTCTGTTTGACCACACGTTGGCTGGCACCCGAAGGAAAGTCCGCTATATCCACAATCACACAGTCTGCCATCGTCGCCAGGGTTGCAACTAGGGTTTCAGCGCGGGCCGGTTGAATTTCGGGCAATTCAACAACTTCGTGTGGGCCACAGAGCACGCGCAACGCAAAGGGCAGATCCAGCAAATGCGTATCGACTGTATGCGCGTCAAGCTGTTGCGGTTCGAGCGCCAGCAAGGTACCCAAGTTGTTGGTTGATTGTTGTTGCAATTGGAGCGCCATCGTGCCATAGGCAAAGGTTAATTCGACGATGATCACAGATTTCATCTGTCCGATGAGGGCCGCAGCAAAGTTTAAGGCTACGGTAGTGGTGCCCATACCACCCTTGGCACCGACAAAGGTGATCACTTTGCCCTGTTTCGCAAGTTGCTTGCCCTGCAAACGATGAGTGCGCTCCAACAAGGCAGTGACGCGCACCACCAATTCGTCGATGTCTACTGGCTTGGTAATGTATTCGTCGGCCCCGGCTTGTAGCCCCGCGATCTTATCGGTGACCTGAATGCGTGCACTCAACATAATGATCGGCAATCCGAGCATTTCGGGATCGCTTCTGAGTTGTCGACAAACTTCGATACCGCTTAGGAGGGGCAGCTTTACATCAAGAATCACAAGATTGGGCTGGCAGTTTTTGACCTGTGCAAGCGCCTCCAGCCCATCCTCCGCCGTAACAACTGTATAGCCCGCGCTCTCCAACGCATAGCTAATCACACGCAACAGATTTGGTTCATCGTCAACCACCAATATTTTATTGGACATACTACTCTCCTCATACAAGATTTGAATACTCTGCAAATGTGAGTCGATCTGCAGAAAGGTTAGGCTGGCAGAATACAATAAAAGGTGCTGCCTTTGCCCACTTCGCTTTCAACCCCAATTTGCCCGCCATGACTTTCAATAATGCGTTTTGAAATATGCAACCCCAAGCCCGTACCGCCATAGGCATGGGCACTGGAACCGTTAATTTGATAGAATTTATCAAACAATTTGGGCAGATCCTCCGCCGCAATCCCGCCTCCCGCATCAATCACCTTCAGGATTACGGTCTGATTCTCGGCCACCGCCGTTACACAGATTGGACAACCATCTGGCGAAAATTTAATTGCATTGCCGATCAAGTTGACCAACACTTGCTGAAGACGGCGGCGGTCCGCTTTAATGCGTAATGGCTGCGTTGGCAATACCTGGGTCATCACAATATTCTTTGCATCCGCTAAACCCTTTAAGGATTGCAGCGTCGTAACAATCAGCATGTTTATGTC
>DAOTTR010000362.1:0-12009 GCA_034437715.1 Caldilineaceae bacterium | reverse complement strand
ATTGCATTCAATGCACGGATTGGGCGTGACGCCAACACTGTGCTCGGCAATAAAAAAGTCTACAACGTGCTGCTTAAAGGGCTGCTCTACATTGATCAGATAAAAGGGAATGCCGAGCTGATCCGCCACCCGACGCGCGTCATGCACGCTCTCCAGGCTACAGCATTTGTTGGTGGAGCCTTCACCCTCACCCATCTCTGCCCAGAGACGCATCATCACACCAATGCAATTATAGCCCTGCTCCACCAGCAAGGCTGCTGCCACCGAACTATCCACTCCGCCACTCATCGCCACCACAACCGTAGTATCGGCAGGGGCCTTTCCATGCTTTTGTGTCATTACCGTAACTTAACCATTGAACCCATACACAGTAACCGGCATCTTATTAGCGGCTTGCTGTAGTGTGCCCTCTAACAAAATGTGTAGCTTCTCTACCTATTGTACACTCTATTGTACACTCTATTGTACACTCTATTGTACACCCACTTTGGGCTTCTGACTACTAATAGAACTTACATTTTTCAAACAGAATTTACAAGTGAGAATAACCCTAGCAACGATTCTCTTTGCTTCACCCGATGCTAGGCAAAGTATAGCGTAGCTACCTCTTGCGCAGGGTCACCGCGTGAAAATGGTTGCCTTCCGCTTGCAACATGGCCAGAAAGCGCGCCCGTTCTGCCGCTTTCCACGAATGCAGCGTTTTGCCCTCGCGCTCTTCCACTTTGCGATCGTACGCAGCACGCAAATCGCTGATCACATGCGTGTAGCGACTGCTCAATGCGTGGTCATCTTTCATCCATCACCTCGCCGCACAGAAAAGTTAAAAAATCTCCTGGGACAGTGGATTCAAGCGGTGACACTCCTCTTGCAACCAGATCACACGGCGCACACTTTGTGGTGTGATGGCCAGCGGCTTGCCTTGGCGGATCGCGCCATAGAGATCCTGGTAGAAGCTGGTCGCATAGTCGCCCATGTTGCCAGTCAGTTCCCAACTATCTTCGTGCCAGACCAACTCATCGCGATTATAACTGCGATTGGGCGTGGGGCGAATATCCAACTCGCGCGCGGGCATCTCGCCATCGACCACCCACTTCCAACGCAATTGGCGCGTGCTGCCTGCCAGCCCACCGCGCGTTCCCATAATGTTCCAGGTTTCCGGCGCATAGGCACTACAACTGCTCACCTCAATATCGACCGTCGGTGCGTTAGGTCCCTTGATCACCAATTTCAGATGATCATCGGCATCACCCAGCGTCAAGACACGATCCAAGTGGCAAAAAACATCGCTAATTTCATGATCGCCAAAAAGTTGCAGCGCCAGATCTAGAAAGTGGGGGCCGGTATTGTTCAAGCTGCCGCCACCAAATTTTTGCAACGTCTGCCAATCCCACCGCCGTCCGAACCGGTTCTCGGTAATCCGAATTTGTACAATGCGCCCTAGCACACCGGAAGTGATCACCTCTTGGATCTTGACCAGATCCGGATTATAACGTCGCTGCTGAAAAATCGTGAGGAACTTGTCGCTGGCTTCAGCCGCAGCCACCATCCGGTCGGCATCGGCCAGTGAGGTTGCCATCGGCTTTTCACAGACCACATGCTTGCCCGCTTGGAGCGCGTCGATCGATGCTTGCGCGTGGACAAAGCTGGGCAGGGAAACCACCACGAGTTCCACTGCCGGATCATTCAGCAGGTCCGTATACGCTTCATAGGCCTGGCAATCAAACCGGTCGATCGCCTCTTGGCGGCGCGTGGCATCGGCATCGACAACCGCCACCACCTGAAATTGGCTACCCAGCGGCGCAAGCAGATGGGCATGAATGTCCCAGCCACTCCGTCCTAGACCGGCGATCCCCACGCGGATTGGGGTTTGACTCATGTGCGGCTTCCTTTCAATCAATGGCTATATGATAAGTGCTTTCCCGTCATTCTAGCCCATTCTGCGCATCTCTACAATTGTCCGCATAAGCGCTTTTGCTGGTAAGCCGTTTCACTTTGCCCATTTCCCAAAAATCGACTCTATTGCTGTTCAGCTTGCTACCCTGTCACCCAGGTCGCGCCCCACGTGCCGGCACCAAGAAGCTGATCGCCAGCGCGGCGATGGGCAGCCACATAACAATATTCATGGTCGTCTGCAAGCCAAAGAGATCACCGACGCGTCCCAGCGCAGCAATGCCCAGGCCGCTGGCACCGTAGGCCAACCCCAGCGTTAGACCGGATGCCAAGCCGACGTTGTTGGGCATGGCTTCCTGCACCATCACCACCGAAAGCGGCCAGGGCATGGAGAGAAAGAAGCCCGTCAGCGCCAGCATAAAGAGTTGCAGCCAGCCGTCAGTGCGGAAGACGGCGAATAGGGTACCCAATACCAGCAGCGACGCGAGGATAATCACCATTTTTCGTCCAATGCGCTCGGCGGCAATGCCACCAAAGAGCGTGCCCACCGCCCCCGTCACGGCAATCGTGGTGAGCATCAGCGCGATCCAATCGGCGGAAAGCTGGCCGAATTCTGCATAGTAGAGCGGGATAAAGGTCTTGAGCCCGCTGAGCACAATCGTCTGCACGGTGATCAGGGTGAGCAGCAACAGAATCAGCCCCAGATTTTGGTTGCGTCGCTGCGCGCTGTGGTGTACATGGGCCAGCGACAGCGCAACCGCTGGCTTGCTGATCACACCCGTATTGGCGACCAAAAAACCCAGGGCCACCAAGGTGGGCACCATCATCCAAATGGCCGCGTGGGTGCCCCAGCCGTGGGTGAGCCAGGCGACAAGCAGCGGCCCGATGGCAAAACCAAGATTGCCGCCAAAAAAGAAAAACGAGGATGCCGTGGCCGCCTTTTGGCCGCTGATGGCGCGCACTACCGACATGGCTTCGGGGTGAAACATGGCCGACCCCAGCCCACTCAACACGACGGCGGCGACAATCAGCCAATAGCTGGGCAAAAACATGACGGCCACCATGCCCACGCCCGTGAGCAAGCAGCCCGTATAGATCAACCAGCGCATCTGCTTGCGATCGCCCAAGATGCCCAAGAGTGGCTGGGCCAAGGCGATCACAATGTTGTTAAAGCTCATAATCGCCGCGGCACCGGTGTAGTCTAGCGAGAACATCCTTAACAGCGTGGGCAGCAACACGGCCAGTGAGCCAGTTTGCATATCGACCGTGAGGTGGCCGAGGACAATGGCAAACAAGGCGCTACGGCGGATGCCACTCGCCGCCGCGGGGGTGGCGGCAAGTGACTCAGCCGGGGTGGATTCAGCGAGGGTAGAGGTTGTCATGCGTTGGGTTCCGTTCTCTGGCTAGCTAAGCCTATAGGATAAAGTAGTAAAAAAATAGCGCCGGCAAGGGTCGGCGCAAATTGATAGTACCAGTTGATTATACCGTTAGCTGAAATTGTGCGTCAATTAGCTTCCCATCTGCATTCACGGTGATCCGCACCGCTGCCGGCCCCTTGCTACCGACAAATTGCAAACTGGCCCACGTTGTGCCGTCGCCGCCGGTGATTTCACCCACAGTGCAGGGGCCACAGAGAATATTGGCCAGGCGCACCTGATCCCATAGGTGGGCTTGATCAACCCCGGCGGTACAAAGCGCAGCTAGGGCCGACTGGGTTGGGTTGGCGGTGAGCGCGGCCAACGCCGTCGCGGCAGCCAGCAGTGCAGCAGAAGGCGGCAGCGTAGACTCGATCTCCAGATCCTGGATGCGCGGTGGCACGGTTGGGGACAGCGTGATGAAGAACTGGCACCAACCCCGTTCGCCGGTCATGCGCCAGCCACCGCGCAGCCAATTCTCAACCACAAAGGGGCCGTCGGGGGTCAGGGTGCCGTGCGTTACCCGCAACTGGGCAAATTCCGGCTGGCGATGGGCAACATCCGCATCCAAAAAGAAGTTGTCGGCAAAAAGTGTGTCGGCCAGATCGGCATCCCACTTCGCCAGCAGACGCAGCAGATCAGCATGCGCCGCGGCCAAGGTCGGGGCAATCGGCAGCGTGTAGGCCTTTACATGGGTGCTCTCGATCAACGTTTCCAACGCTTTGCTACAGGCGATGCTGACTCCGGCATAGGTCAGGTTGGCCACACTCACTACACCCACGCCATAGGCTGGTGCCCAGCGCATGTGCGAGCCAAAGCCTGGCAACCCACCGCCATGCCCAACGCCCGCCCACTTGCCGTTATGCTGGATCGACAGACCATAGCCATAGCCACCCGCGCTGATCTCTGGTTGTGCGCCCAAGGCTGGCACGCTGACCGTTGGATCATAGGTGCGCCAGATCTGTTGCATCTCGCGCAGAGAACTGCGCGCCAATGGACCTTGCTCTGATTCGTGGCGCGGCGGCCAAGCCGATTGAAAAAGCCCTACCCAGCGCGCCAGATCGCGCACCGAGGTAAACAGCCCAGCAAAGGTCGCTACATCGCCGCCGGCGGGCAACAGCGCCTCGGCTTTCCACTGCGCATCTTCCCAGCGATAGCCCAGCGCCAATCGTTCACCGGGGACATCGGTTGCGTTCCACACCGTTGCATCCATACCCAGCGGTTGCAAAATGGTTTGGCTGATGTAGTCAATGGCCGGTATGCCAGAGACATTGGTAATGATGCGTCCTAGTAGCATGTAGCCATAGTTGGAATATTCAAAGGTGATCCCCGGTGGGTTGGACCACGACACGCCTGCTGCATAGAACTGGCGCATGGCCGCGTCGCTACGGTAGAGCTGGCGGTCGGCCCAGGGATCGTCTTGGGGAAAACCGGCGCTCATGCTGAGCAAGTGGCGCACGGTAATCGGCTGTGTGTCGGCGGTAGGGTAGGGCAGGCGGGCAAGTTCCGGCACATAGGTGGCCGCGGGCTCATCTAGGCGTAGCTTGCCCGCGTCGCGCAGTTGCAGAATCGCCAGGGCCGCAAAACTCTTGGTCATAGAGGCAATGCGAAAGACCGTATCGGCATCCACCAGCGCGCGGGTGGCGACGTTGCGCATGCCAAAGCTTTCCGTAAAGATCAACTCGCCATCCACCACTACGCCATAGGCCAAGCCCGGCACATGGCGCTGCTCGGCATGGCTGCGGAAGATTGGTGCCAACTGCGCACAGGCGTCCAATAGTCGCGCCCGGCGATTCGAATCGGGCAGCGTTGGGACAGGCAGCGTGAGTTGGGTCGATTGTTTGCTCATCTTTCTATTCCTATATCAAACTCGCAAAGGCGCTATTTAAAATCGATTGCAGACGCACATACCACAGCTCACGCCCAGAGCGAGCATGGGTATTTGTGATCAGCGCGACCACGGCGTCGGCGTCGGGATCGATGAGCAGTTGGCAACCGCTAGCTCCCCCATGCCCATAGGCCCGCAACGAGGCCAGATCGGCAAAGAGATTGGGGTTTTGCACGCTCTTGAGGGCGAAGCCAATGCCCCAGGGTACATGGATCTCGGCATGGTAGCCCATCTGCCGATCATGCGAATGGGCCAACCCGCCAGTCTGATCCGTGGTCATGGTGCGGATGGTGGCCGGGCTATGGATGCGCGGGCCGTTGGGCGCAAAGTGCAGGGCAAAATGCAGCAGATCGCGCGCGGTCGTCACCGTGCCAAAGGCGGGATGGGCGAGCGATAGGGCATGGGGCGAGTTGTACATGGCGCCCAGCGTGCCCTCACCCATGACACTGCGCACCTTGGCCAGACGTTCATGCACCGCTTGGGGCGGTTGCATGTAGGTGTCGCGTAATCCCATGGGCTGCAAAACTAATTCGTCGATCAGCGTGGCAAAAGGCTTGCCAGTCGCCACCTCGGCCATGCGCCCCGCCAGCAAATAGTGATAATCGGCATAGCCAAAGGCTGTACCCGGCGGGAAGAGCAGCGGCGCGCTGTACATCTCCTCGATCAAGTCGGCCATGGGTGTCTGGGCGATCAGGCGTGCCTCCATGGTGGGCGACTCGTAACTCATCCCCGCCGTATGCGCGAGCAGATGGCGCAGGCGGATCGTCTCGCGGCCATCGCCCGTAAACTGGGGCAGCAGGTGGTGTACCGGGCGGTTGAGCGTGAGCACGCCCTCTTCGACCAGCCGCATGATCATCGCCGCCGTATAGACTTTGGAGATCGAGGCTAGCGGCCACAACACGCTGGGTGACGCTGCCAGTCCTGGCGCGGCGTTGCCCGCGTAATGTTCGATGACAAGCTTGCCGCCTTGCGCGGCGATCAAGGCGGCACCCGCGAAACTACCTTCGGCAATATACCGGTCGATCAATGGGGCAAACGCAGGCGACTTCATCTTTCGTATCCTTATCGGGTGTTGAGCAGCGACGGCTGAGCCTATCACGGCTGCTATGACAAACAGACAAGGCAACTATAACACAACCAGGGCGGATGCGCATGAGCTATAGTGTACAAGAGTAACCAGTCAAAATGAGCAATTTGACGCTGATCGATGAACTCATGCAGTTGGATACAATCCCCGTTCCAGCCGCCGCGTAAAGGTCAAGATGATTATTCTTGTTGCCAGAGCCCCTCGACAACATAGGCAATGCCGGAAGCCAAATGGCGGCGATAGGTGCTAAAGGGGAGATCGAGGAGTTTTGCCGCTTGTCCTTGGGTGGCGGCTGGCTGAAAGTAGGTATGCTGTAGGGCGCGAAAGAGCTTAAGATCGCGCGGCGCGGCCTGGAGTTCTGCCGCAGCTTGTTGCAACAACGCTTTGAGCGTGCTAACCCGCCGTGTCGTCGTGCTGTTTGCGCCTGCTTGCTGGACAATCACGCGCGCAGTGGGTTCGTGCCAGGTGCGCAGCGCTTCGCGCACAGCGGCACCGTCACGCCTTGTACCAGCGCCTGGGTACGTAACTCACTCAGCAAGCGTGACTTACCCACACCACTCTCGCCGCCGATCAACCAGGCGCTACCTTGCTCGGCCACGGCTTGGGTCAGCGCAGCGGTCAATTGCGCGAGTTGTGCTTCCCGGCCAATCAGGGGCGCGGCTTGTAGAAAACTTTCGCGTGTCGCCACCGTCTCGACAGGCAACAGTTGCCCGGTGACCGCGCCCAATGCCGCAATGACGGCCTGGGCGTCGGCATAGCGATCCTGTGGTTCTTTGGCCAATAAGCGTTGGAGCACGGCGATCAGGGCCGGTTCCAGCGCTACGTAGGACCAATCGGGTTCGCTGTTTTGCAGCATTTCAGTAGAAATCGGCTGTCCTGTAGGGGCAAAGGGGTGCCAACCGGCAAAGAGTTCATAGGCGATCACGCCCAGGGCATAGAGATCCGCGGCACTCGTGGCCGCCCCGCCCCGCAATACCTCTGGTGCCATATAGCGCAGGGTGCCCGAGGGTGAAGTCTGCTGCCCAACAATCGTGGCCAACCCAAAGTCCAGGACCTTGACGGCCGCGCCACTCACCAGAATGTTGCCCGGCTTCAGATCGCGGTGGATGATTCCGCGGCGATGGATATAGGCCAGGGCATGTAGCACGGGCAGCAGCAGCTTCAGCTTGGCGTCTGGGGAGAGCAATTGACCGGCGGCCACCAGCGTGCGGGGATTGTAGAGCAAGTCCATGGTGAAATAGGGTTGGCGCGCCTGGTCGAACCCATAATCGCGCACCCCAATAATATTCGGGTGGCGCAACCCCGCCAGCGCTTGAAACTCCTGCGCCAGCGCCAACCGCAGCGTAGGATCGACATCCGGGGAGACGGCATGGGTCAGCACCCGTTTGAGCGCGACCGCTTCCCCAGTCAACCGATCGAGCGCATGGTAGACTTGCCCCATGCCGCCCACGCCCAGGCGCGTCAACAGCCTATACCGATTACCCACCAATCGATGTGGATCGATCTGCGCGTGTTGAATCGACAACGGTGCCATCTCACCCCCGAACGCCGATTACCCTTTCGGCGACACATGAGATGTAACAGGCTTCACATAGCATGAAGCCTGTTTTCAACGATTAGCGCGCCTGTTCTAGCAAGCGAGCCAGGGTATTGCCCAGGATCCACTCCTTGTCACCCGGCGTGACAAAGCTACAATGGGTGCGAAACGCTTCGAGCGACTGTTGATAGGTCATAAAGAAGCGGACGACTGGATAGTCGGAACCCCAGCACATGCGATGGGGGCCGAAGCGTTCGTAGAGGGAACGGATCACCCAATGGGTGTCGGAATAGGGGAAGTTCCACTTGATGGGTGAGCAGTAGGCAAAGCCTGAGAGCTTGATGTACATGTTGGGCAGCGCAGCCGACGCTAAAATTTCCTGCAACCCGGCATTGGGATAAGGTTCGTCGGCCCTGGCCCCCGCCAAATGATGGCAGAGGATGGGCATCGATGGAAAGCGCTCGGCGACTTTGCGAATGGCGGGCTGGTGTTGGGGCGCACCGGCGATACTGGCAATCAGATTATAGTCGGCGGCGACCTTGAAAAAGGCCGTGCCTTCATCCGAGTAGAGCCAGCCGTCATCTTCCTGGCGCAGATAGTGGGTGAAGCCCTTGATCGGCCAACGCTCGGCAATGGCGCGCAGACGATCCGCCGCGCCGGGCGTATGATAGGTGGACGACCACGAACAATCGACATCGGGAAATTGATAGAGGCGGTCGCTGTGTTGTGCGGCCACCTCGGCGATATATTCGTTGTTGCTGGGATTATTGTCGATCTGGGCACAGATGACCACGGCTTTGTCCACGCCGTGCAAGTTCATTTGGTCGAGCAATTGTTCGACACGCCCGCGCGATTCGGGATCGGGCACCACTGGCGTATAGGGCCAATAGGTCCAAGCGTGACAATGACTGTCGATAATCATAGGATCTCCTTCGGGTGCTGGATTTGTTGTGATTTTAGAGCTTTAGGGTTTCTAAAACCCTAAAGCTCTACGAACGATGATCTACCAATTTGTGAATGAGCCATCATGCTTGTGCAGGTGGGGCGCTTCCCAGAATTTGAAAGATTGTTGCTTGATAAATTCCTCATTGACCTCAACGCCCAGGCCGGGCGTGTCCAACACGGGGAAACGTGCGCCTTCCAGTTGCGGCTGCACCGGGAAAATGTCGGGATCGCTAAATTTCCCTGGTTCGGTGGGGGAGACGCGCACTTCCAGCCAGGCAAAATTGGGCACTGCGGCGGCCAGGTGGATCGTCGCTGCTGTACAAACCGGCCCCAGCGGATTGTGGGGCATCAGATCGATGTAATGCGCTTCGGCCATGGCCGCTACCTTCATCGATTCGGTCAGCCCACCCACGTTACAGACGTCGATGCGCACAAAGTTGGTAATGCCGCGCTCGATGTAGGGCAGGAATTGCCATTTGCTGGCAAACTCTTCACCAATCGCAAAGGGTACGCCGGTCATGCTGCGCAGCGCTTCGTAGGCTTCGGGCGTTTCATCGCGGATCGGCTCTTCGAGGAAATCCAGCACGCCCGATGGCATACGCTGGCAGAACGACGCCGCCTCGGCCACATTGAGCCGGTGATGATAGTCGATGCCCAGGATGAAATCCAGGCCAAATTCTTCGCGCGCCCGCGTCAGCCACTTGGCCGTGATACCAATCGAGGCGCGCGGCTCAAAGAGATTGTGATCACCCTTGGGATCGGGGTGCCCAGGGCCGGTGCGAATGACATCCCAGCCGCTATCGAGCAACAGTTTGACATCTTCGAGGAACTTGGGTCCCGCTGCCGAGCTACAGGTGGCGAAGCAGGGTACATAGTCGCGCTGCTTGCCGCCCAACAGTTGATAGACCGGCACGCCCAATGCCTTGCCCGCAATGTCATAGAGCGCAATATCAATCGCCGAGATGGCAGCGGTGAGCACACGCCCGCCTTCAAAGTATTGGCTGCGGTACATCTCTTGCCAGAGCGCGCCCATACGCATGGGATCGCGCCCCAACAGAAATTCGCGATAATGCTGGACTGCACCGGCCACCGCCAATTCGCGCCCCGATAGGCCCGATTCACCCCAGCCATAGATGCCCTCATCGGTCTCAACCTTGACCAAGCATTGATTGCGCGTGCCGACCCAGACGGGGTAGCACTTAATATCGGTAATTTTCATGAAATTCCTCAAGTGGTTCTTTGTTTTTGTGAATAGAGATTATGCCGATTGGTTATTTGGGCAACAAAACCCGATGCAATTGTTCTTGTAGGTGCGGTTACAAACCGCACCTACGCATGCACAAAATTAAATCGGCATAAGGTCTAATATATTGACTACCAGTCACCGGCATAGGCCAGGGAGAGGGGCGCAACCTGGGTTTGGTGCCAAGCGTAGTGGAGTTCAACCAGTTGCCGGGTGTGCAGCAGATCATGTGCCACCCAACAGGCCAGCATTGCGCGGGCGCTGATCGTAAAGCCCGAAGGATGGGTGTAACTGTTCTCCCAACCGCTTTGGCCCAACCCATGGAGCCAGGCCACAGAGCGATCACGTTCGTCGAGAAAATTTTGCAGCGATTGGGCAGGATTGCACGTATTATAGCCGCGCGCGGTCACCCAGGCGGCAGGATCAATGGCCGCGGGCGCTCCATCGTTGCCGTGCAGAATATAATCCACACGCACACGAAAATCTTCGCGTTCTTCATCGTAGAGATGATTGATCACTTCCAAAATGGACCAATCGGCGGGCGTGGGTTTCCAGCGCGCTTGGTCCGCCGTGATCGCGGTGGCAAGCGAGCGAATGGTTTGCGCTTGCTGTGCCAGTTGGCGCGCTATTATGACGTGATGCATACGTCCTACCTTTGTTGTGTAACGGACATGTGTCCTGCTGGGTTACAAACGGGAGCGTTCTCTCCCCTATTCTACCATAAACCAGCGCACAGAAGCCAGCAACAAAAGCGTCTGGCCTTTGCGCAAAAGTCGAACTAGGGGTGTAATGCAGTTTTGGGGAGGTGTGCCGGGGACGATCGACGACCACACCGGTTCGACAAACGGTAACCCCGATCGTCCCCGGCACACGTTGCGCGCGTGCTAAAATTTACCCCAAATTGAATTGCACCCGTCGAACTGCTACAGATTGGGCCTGTGCATAACTTCAGGTACAATAGGAATATGATTTCTGTCTATGCCACCCTCCTGCTGATCATCGGTGTAATTGCCACGGCTGTTCTCTACCTGCGCGGAGAATATACCACGCCGCGCCCCTATTTTCACCCCATCATCATGGCGTTGATCCTGCTGATTGCCTTGATCACGCCGGAGCCGATCGCCGCCTACTACAAAGCAGCGATCATGTTAGGATTGATCTTACAGTTGCTTGGCAGCGCAATTGCGCTGTTGCTCGGCGTACCCCTGGTTGTCAACAAGGCCTTTACGCTGATTGCGCTGCTAGTCTATATGAGTGCCTTTGGTGACTTGCACACGCTGGCGTGGCCAACCCCCTGGGTACTCCTGCTCCTAGTCTATGCTGGTGGGATCGGTTGGCTGCTCGCGCCCCGATTGGCCGAGCTACAAATTTCTGTTTTGATTTATGGTGTGATCCTCTTGCTAACGAGCTGGCAAGCGTTGGAAGTCGTCGTGGTGGCCGGCCAACCGTGGGCATGGCTGCTCTTGACGGGGGCACTCTGCTTGGTGGTGACTGATTCGCTGCAAGCCATTGATCGCTTTTACCGACCGGTGCGCTTCGCCAAAGTTTTAATCCCTGTAATCCTGTTTTGGGGCCAATTACTCCTGGCGCTCTCGATTTGGGGACCGGATTTGGGGAGACTCTTCCGTCTGTTCTAATTTTAAGGCAGCGTTATCGCTAGCTGATCTCCATATAACCCGTAGTAATTTTTTTGTCATAAATAGCCATATCTTTTGTATTGCAATTTGTTGCCT
Organism: Caldilineaceae bacterium; assembly: GCA_034437715.1. Classification (GTDB taxonomy): domain Bacteria; phylum Chloroflexota; class Anaerolineae; order Caldilineales; family Caldilineaceae; genus JAHBVH01. The sequence goes on along the minus strand of DAOTTR010000362.1, from coordinate 271 downwards.
ATATTGCTATACTGTCCATATGCCTGAGACATTTGAATGGGATGAGGACAAGAACCAAGAGAATCAAGAGAAACATAAAGTCTCTTTTGAGCAGGCACAGCTGGTATTTACTGACCTATATCTTTTACTTCTAAAAGATGAAAGACATAGCACACTAGTACAGTTGGGCGTAGATACCACGGCAGTTAATCAGGCACGTTACTCGTGTACATCATGGTAAAAATAGGGTACCTTATTTACGCCGGGATCTACTAGAGGAGCCGCGATTTTA
>DAOTTR010000361.1:0-3008 GCA_034437715.1 Caldilineaceae bacterium | reverse complement strand
TTCGATCCTCGATGTCCGTTTGATCAATACGAATTTGCATAAGTCAGTTTTTTGTCACGAATTTCGCGAATTATATGAATGATAGCTTCGCGAAATTCGTGTAATTCGTGACTAGCTTTTTAGAAGATTGATTTCACACCAATCAGTTTTGGCTCAGGCGCGGGTCGAGGGCATCGCGCAGCGCGTCGCCAAAGAGATTCCACCCCAAGACCGCCAGTGCAATTGCCAACCCCGGGTAGATCGCCACCCAGGGTGCCAGCTCCATGAATTTGCGACCGGTGCCGAGCATAGCCCCCCAGGACGGATCGGGTGGCTGGGTGCCCAAGCCCAAGAAGGAGAGTGTCGCCTCGGCCAGAATCGCCGTCGAAAAGGAGAGTGTTGCCTGCACGATAATTGGCGCAGCAATGTTGGGCAGCACATAGCGCAGCATGATCTGCAACTGGCGCGTCCCAATCGCGTGCGCACCTTCCACATATTGCTGCTGCATCACCGAAAGGGTGGGTCCGCGCACAATGCGCGCAAACTGCGGCGCATAGACAATGCCAATCGCCAACATGGCCGTCGAGATGCTCGGTCCCAACACACCGGCCAACACAATGATCAGAATGACACTGGGAAAGGCAAAGATAATGTCGATCACACGCCCGATCACGCTGTCGATCCAGCCGCGGTAATAGCCTGCGACCAAGCCCAGCGCGCCGCCCAGCAGCAGGGCAATGCCTACCGAGATCACCCCTACTTGCAGCGATACGCGCGAACCGTAAATAATGCGGCTGAGAATATCGCGACCAAATTCATCGGTACCCAGCCAATAGGTGCCGTCGGGTGGCAACAGCCGATCCGCCGGCTGCGCGATCGGATCATGGGGCGCGACCAGGGGCGCGGCTGCGGCCAGTAAAATAAAAAAGAGCACCAGGATCAGCCCGGCCAGGCCCGCCGCACGTCCGCTGAGCACGCGCAGAATGTCCCCGGCGCGGCTGCGTTCTTTGCGGATGCGAATTGGTTGTTTCAGTTCAAGTGTTGCCAAATCTAGCCTCGTCCATCATACGGATTGCTGGGTTAATCATAGCGGATGCGCGGGTCCACATAGGCATAGAGCACATCGACCAACAGGTTGATCAGCACAAAGACGACGGCGATAAAAAGAACACCGCCCTGCACCAGCGTATAGTCGCGCTGATAGATGCCGTTGAGAATCATCCAGCCAATGCCGGGCAAGCCATAGATCTGTTCGATCACCACGGCACCGCCCAAGAGTAAGCCGAGTTGCACGCCCATCACCGTCACCACCGGAATAAAGGCATTTTTGAGGGCATGGCGCGAAAGAATCAAGGTTTCGCCCAACCCTTTGGCGCGCGCCGTGCGGATGTAATCTTGGCTTAGCACCTCGAGCATGGAGGAGCGCACCATGCGCATGATTGCCGCAATCAGCGCCACACTCAGCGAGATCACCGGCATGATCATCATCTGCAAATTGGTGCCGGGATCGACAAAGATGCTAACCCAAAGGGGGGATGGTTGCCAGCGCAGCAGCAGGGACGTGCCGAGCAGTAACATGGTCGCCAGCCAGAAATTGGGCAGCGATAAGCCAATCAGCCCCACCACCTGCGCCGTAAACTCGGCTGCACCGCGCCGGCGTACTGCGGCCCAGATGCCCAGCGGCACCGCGATTACCCAGGAGAAGAGTAGGGCAAGGATGCTCAACTCCAACGTGATGGGGAAGCGTTGCACAATCGTCGCCAGCACCGGTTGGCTGGTGCGCAACGAGACGCCCAGGTCTCCCGTCAGCACGCCGCCAATCCAGCGCAGATATTGAATATGTAGCGGCGCATCCAACCCCAACATGCGTTCCAGTGTGGCGCGCTGTTCGGGTGTGATGGTCAACTCGGGGCCCACCAAGACGCGCACCACATCGCCGGGCAGCAGGCGCATGAGGCCAAAAACCAGCAGTGAAATGCCAAAAAGTGTGGGCAACAATTGCACCAGGCGGCGCAGAATATATTTGCTCATAGGATTGATTTAAGCGTAGAGACGCGCGTAGAGACGCAAAATCTTGCGTCTCTACGCGCGTCTCTACTATTGTTTTTTATTTGTCTAGCCAGACCTTTTTCAATGCCCAGGAGCGACGGGTGAAGGCGCTTTGTTCGTAATCTTTGACATAGGGTTGCAGCCCTTCAACAATGTTATCAACCGAGACCCAGATCATGGGTGATTCGGTCAGCAAAATTTCTTGGGCCTCACGATAGAGCGCGTGACGCTTTTCCAGGTCCAGCTCGGCGCGGGCGGCGGGCAGAATCTCATCCATGCGCTCGTTTTTGTAGCCAACCGCGTAGGGGTTTTCCGAGAAGAAACGCGCCCAGACAAAGCCGTCGGGATCATGGCGCGGGCTAAAGGCGTTGACGCCAACATCATAATTCCAGTTGCCGTCGGGGCTGGCTTCTTGAATATAGACACCCTGTTCGACGAGGCGGATCTGCACATCGATGCCGATGCGTGCCAGTTGCTCTTTCCAGACCACGCCTGCGCCGGTATAGAAGCCAGAGCCACCAAAATCGGTGACGAGTAGATCGAGCGTTTGCCCCTCGGCGACGCCCGCTTCTTGGAGCAGCGCCTTGGCTTTGTCCAGATCCTCGATGTAATATTTCGCACGCAACTCGTCGGGCGGGATAAACCAATCGCCAAAGCCGGTGGGGATGGGGCCGGAGATGTCGCCTGCGCCAGATAGGGCCTTTTCAATCAGTTCGTCGCGATTGGTGGCCAAGCTGATCGCCTGACGCACGCGCACATCACTCCACGGCGCGCGCAGCATGTTGAAGACAAAAATAAAGAGAAAGGTGCGCGGCCCTTTGATCAACACCAGTTGTTCATCACCGGCCAAGCGCTGTTCGTCCAAGGCCGTGAGAAACGCATAGTCCACTTGACCGGCGCGCAAGGCAGCAATGCGCGTGTCCTCATCGATCAAGATTTTGAAGGTCACCTTGTCCAGATAGGGCAGTGGCGCGCCCCAG
>DAOTTR010000360.1:0-13700 GCA_034437715.1 Caldilineaceae bacterium | reverse complement strand
TTTTCATGACTTGCTCCCCTTCATTCAGCCCCTCGTTCCTTACTTTTACTCCACTTTTTCGACTTGTGGGTAAAGGTAAGAACCTGGGGAGGGCTAGGGAGGGGTTAGTAGTTACAGATTCTCCTATTCTACCATACGTTACAAACAACCCCAGGTTTTCGATGCTGGAAAGATAGCGCATATGGCCAGCAAGCGTCGGATCGAACTCAGCCTGTTTTATGGACAATTTCATTGTCAATTTGTCGGCGATCAGGTATAATACCGGCCTAGTCTACAATACTTATGCTGCCAGTCACCAGCACTTTTGTGTACAGCTTTCAAGTGCTTGCGTGCTTGCCTGTATACCTGACGAAGCAGCGTCAAATGGAAATCAGTAACGGAGTGAAAGTGTCGATGGAGCACACGGCTCATCCTTTGGTTGCAGTTGGTCCAGGTCTGGCCTATGGCGCGCCGATCCCCAGTGGTTGGCAACCAATTCAGACAGTTCCTTTGTTGATCTTGGTGGGTGTGACGGGGGTTGGCAAAAGCACCACCTTGGAATGGTTACAAAGGGGCAAACTCGCCTTTACCCTGCTGCCCGACCGCCGCGATCTGACCGATCAGTTGATCATCGGCTATCTGCAAACGCTGGATGGTCTGCCCATTCAGCCCGTCACCGACCGCCGCGCGCGCTTTGCCCACACGCGGCGCTATCATCAACTTTTCCCAGGCGGCATGAGCCATGCGCTGCGCCAACTCTTGGTCGATCCTGCGCAACATCCGGGTTGGCTGCTCTTCGATGGCTTGCGCGGCGCGGCCGAGGTTGCACATGCCGCCCAAGCATTACCCCAGGCGCGCTTTGTCGTGTTGGACGCCCCCGACCTGGTGCGTGTGCAACGGTTATTGGGGCGCAGCGACAGTTTTGATCGCATCACTGGGGGTGCCGCCGCAAACGCGCCAGCCGCCCAACATACCCTGGCCGCCATCGGCGTGACCGATGGCGATACGCTCTTTACGCCCGCCGAAGTCCAGACGCTATTCCAACTGGTGGTACCACCCTGGGGAACCGGCACAGTTGCGCCGGAAACGCTGCGCGCCAAATTGCAGATCGTCATTGAAGAACGGCGCAACTATGATCCACAGACCGCCCGCGCCTACCTGACCCAACAAGCGCCCCACCGCACATTGGTGATCGATACCACTGCGGTATCAGCGGCCACAGCCGCGCAACGCATTGTCGATTGGGTTCTATGAGCACAATCAAACGCATTACCACCACCGTTTTTCGCCTGCCCATGCATGGCGCGCTGCGCTGGGGCAAGGCCAGTACGCTCGACGAAGTGCGCCATGTGCTGGTCGAAGTCGAACTGGATGACGGCAGCATTGGCATGGCCGAAGCGCCGCCAAGGCCCACGATCTATGGCGAAACGGTCTATAGCATTCTGAGCATTATCGAGCATGAGTTGGGGCCGCGCATCTTGCAGCAGCCGCTGGAACGCATTCCGGCGCGGCTGGATGAGATCAAAAACAACCAGACGGCCAAGGGCGCGCTGGATATGGCGATCCAGGATGCCGTTGCCCAACAACGCGGGATCAGTCTGGCGGCTCATTTGGGGGCCACAGCGAGCAAGCTCAAGGTCAGCTACATCCTGGGCATTGGCGACCGTGATACCGTATTGGCCGAGGCCGAACGTGTCTTTGCCCAAGGCGTGCGCGTGCTCAAGGTGAAAGTAGGCCGAGAATGGGCCGAGGATCTGGCGCGCATCGCCGATCTCCAAGCCATGTTCAAAGGCGCGATGGTCCTCTATGCCGACGCCAATGAATGCTTGGAAACCCACGAAGCCGCAGCCAAGCTCGCGCAACTACGCGAAATCGGTCTCCTCTACTGCGAAGAACCGTTGCCGGTTGAACTGATCCGCGAGCGCGCCGCCTTGCGTCAACAGCAGGTGCTGCCGTTGATTGCCGACGACAGTTGTTTCAGCCTGCGCGATCTCCAGCGCGAGTTGGCGCTCGACACCTTTGACATTCTCAACATCAAAACCGCGCGCACCGGCTATACAGAGTCACGCCGGATGCTGACGGCGGCGCTGGCCCGTGGCAAAACCATCATGGTCGGCTCCCAAGCCAGCGCGGGGTTGGGCACCGTGCGCGCCGCGCTCTTTGCGGCCTTGCCCGGCATCGATCATCCCAGCGAATTGAGTTTCTTTCTTAAAATCAAGGAAGATATTCTGACCCAAGCGCTCGTTTTGACCGATGGTTATTTGGATATGACGAGCATTGCCCATGTGACCGTTGACCGCGCGCGATTGCGCGCCGCTACGGTGCTAACCTATACGCTGGTATAGCGCTCAATTTTCTGAGGAAGGAGTTCCTGTGCAATCCCCCATCTTTCGGTCCGGCCCACTCTCGATTGGCGATCTACTCGATTGGGCGATTCGTCTCTACCGCGCGCGCTTTGGCAAATTGATTTTGACCACCGCGATCTTTTTGGTGCCGATTGGTGTGCTCTCTGGCATCATTTCGGGGCAGACGATGACCAGCTATCTGCAAATTTTCTTCAGGGCCATGCAAGATCCTGAAATCTTAGCGGATCAACAAATCTTTACAGAATTACAAGGCGACAGCACCCTGATCGCGCTCAGCTACCTCCTTATGCCGCTGAGCATTGCCGCCAGTGGCTTGGTAACGCTCACCTTGACGCGTCAATCAATTGCTGCGATCCATACCCAAGAATTGGGCATTGGGCAGAGCATTCGCCTGGGGATACAGCGCTTTTGGGCGTGGCTGGGCATGACCCTGGCCATCTATGCCGTCTATGCTGGCGTCGCGATTCTGGTGGCCATCGCCTTTTTTGTCGTCTTCCTCTTTTTGGCGATTGTGGCAAGCGGCTTTCTGACCCTGGGCGGGATCGGAGAGGGTGGCGAGCCGGGGATTGTCGCCTTTGCCGGGTTAGCGGTTAGCGTTTTTTGTCTCTACATTGGCGCGATCATGCTTGCGCTTTCACCCTTTGTCTACTTGTCCACCCGCTGGGCTGTCGCGATCCCCATTCTCGTCGATCAGGAATTAGGCCCGCTCGAAGCGCTGAGCGAAAGTTGGAAGCTGACCAAAGGCAACGTCCGCCGTTCAGTGGCCTATGTGCTGCTGCTCTATCTATTTTATGGCGTCATCTACGGGGCCTTGATGACGATTGCGCTGCTGGTTTCTAGCCTGACGCTGACCTCTACGATGCTCGCCAGCGTGGCAATCTTTGGCATTGTGGGCGCGTTGCTGCCCGTCCTCTGGCAACCCCTTGCCACCGCCGCCTATATCATGCTCTACTACGACCTGCGCATGCGCAACCAAGGCTACGATGTAGAGTTGCGGATTCAACAATTGGAAACAGAGGTTGCGCGTGGCGCGTACGCTGCCCCTTGAATCGGGTCACACCGCTGGCACACCAAAGTGGGCGCGGTGGCTACAACGCAGCGCGCTGTTGCTACTCTGCCTCTGGGGCATGAGTGCCTCATCGACGCGCGCCCAGGATGCCATTGCGCCGCTGCCATTGGCCGACTATCAAACTCAATTAGTGCGTTGGCAGACAATGTTAGCCCAACCCGACGGGGCGACACAAACCAGTGCCATTCAGCAAGAAATCGCCGCGATCCAACAGATCGAGTTACCCGCTGGCGCGATCATCACGGTGCAGCCTTTGCTGGGTGTGCCAGCGGATGAGACGATTGATCTGGCTACAGCCCAGACGCGGCTGAGAACCTTGAGCGACGAGTTGACAGCCGCGGCCACCGATGACACGGCGGCCCGCCTTGTCTTGTTGAGCAACATTTTTGGGCGCGCCGAATTTGTCGCACGCGACTCGCTTTGGGATCGCTTCTGGCGTTGGCTGCGCAGTTGGCTACCCGAGATGCGTACGAATGAAAACAGCACAGGAGCCATCTCTCCCCTCTTCCAGTGGCTGGGCTGGGCATTGATTGGGGTGAGTGCCGTGCTCTTGATCTGGCTGTTGAGCTATTGGCTGCAAAATCTATTGGGCCGGTTCATCGGTGGTGCCGAACGGCGGCCAACAGGTACCAATGGGGCAAGCCCACCCACCGCCGCCGCCACACGCCGCGCCGCGCATCAGTTGGCCGACGCGGGCAGCTATCGCGAGGCGGTGCGCCAGCTCTACCTATCGGCACTCCTGGCGCTCTATGAACGCGAGCTGATTGCCTACCAACCCAGTGATACCAATCGCGAAGTATTGACAGCCATCCGCGATCAACCGATCCTCCACCAGCAGCTACAGCCGGTGATCGCAACATTTGATGATGTCTGGTATGGCGTGCATGAGCCGGATCGCACGTCGTTTGACAATTATGTGGCCGCGGTTGAAAAGTTGGAAGAGGCAAAATAGATGAGACAAGCAAACTTATCGACAGGCCGTATCCAACTTTTTTTGGCATTGGCCCTGTTGGTGGTATTGGTCGCATTTACTGTGGTGCAAGGCGAGCCAAGTGGGCCGCGCCCATTTGATCCAAGCTCGGCGGACCCCACGGGTCTGCGTGCGCTCTGGCTTTGGCTAGAAGAAATGGGCTTTATGGTCGAGCGCAACGATGGGGTCACCTTTGCCCTGCCAACCGATAGCGCCATGTTCTTCGTCTTTCCCAATCAACACCTCTATCGTGAGGAAGAAGCAAAACAGTTGCAAAGCTGGGTGGCAGCGGGCGGCACTTTGGTACTCATCGGCCCTGCGCCAGCGGACGCAGCGCTGATCGACGCGTTTCGGGTTGCGCCAGGGCTGCCCAGCGAAGGCATGTTTGTGGCCGTGGCGCAACAGCAACCATTGCTGCCCGATCTTGTTACCCCCATTCAACTAGATGGCGCGGCGGATAGCCTTGACCTCAGCGAAGCCATGGCCGCTGTGCCAGCTTTGGCGACGAGCAGCGGCCAAGTTAGTCTGGCGATCCAGCAGATGGCCCAGGGCGTTGTTTGGCACTTGAGCCTTGGGCATAATCTGACCAACGCGCAATTGCGCGATCCAGCCCAGGCGACGCTTGTGCCCGTGCTGCTCCGGCATGTGCCCGCCGGTGGGCGCATCGTGATCGATACCTATCACCTCTTTGGGCCAGCTACAACGCCCAACAACGCGATTACTTCGCTGCAAGATTGGCTCTATCGCACATCTCTGGGCTGGGCCGTGCTTTTTGGCTTGGCCGTGACCCTGCTCTTTTTGTTGCTCCAAGGGCGACGCTTGGGACCGCCCCTGCCCACGCAAGAAGAGATGCGCCGGCGCGAAGGGGCGGAATATGTCACAGCGATGGCAAATTTATTGCGCCGCGGCCAACAACGCACCTTTGTGGCCGAGCATCACAAGCAACGGCTCAAGCGTGTACTAGGCCGTGCCCTCAATGTGCGTCCGGATTCCGACGACGCGGCGTTTCTGCGCCAGTTGCAACAAACAGACAGCGCCTTGTCGTCCGAGGAGAGCCAACAGTTGGCGATCTTGTTCCATACATTGAGCGGCAAGTTAAACGAACAGACGTTGACGCAGGCTGTCAGTCAAGTTGATGCCTTGTTGGCGCGGCACAGTCGGCAATCAAACAATACGTAAAATGAGCATAAGTGCGGTATCCCGCCAGAACAACCAGGACAGGAGTCAACCATGTCGCTAGCGGAACGGTTCAAAGCGATGCAGCAGGAGGCAGCCAAGGTGATCGTTGGACAAGAAACGGTCTTCGAGCAAATTGTGATTGCCTTTTTTGCCGGCGGCCATGTCTTGCTGGAAGGGGTGCCCGGCACCGCAAAAACCTTGATGGCCAAGACGTTGGCGCGGTTGATCCAAACCGACTTCAATCGCATCCAATTCACCGCCGATTTAATGCCCAGTGATATTGTGGGAACGCAAGTCTTTAACCTCAACCAGGGCACCTTTTCGCTGAAAAAAGGGCCGATCTTTGCCCATGTGCTGCTGGCAGATGAAATTAATCGCGCGCCAGCCAAGACCCAATCGGCCTTGCTCGAAGCCATGGAAGAACGTCAAGTGACGATCGAAGGTGAGCGCCACACCTTGGGCGATCCCTTTATGGTGTTGGGCACCCAAAATCCCGTAGAATACGAGGGCACCTATCCCCTGCCCGAGGCCCAACTGGATCGCTTTATGTTCAAAGTGTTGGTCGATTATCCAGCGGAAGCGGTAGAAACCGAAGTATTGCGACGCTATCATCAAGGCTTTGATGCCCATCATCTGGAGGAAGCAGACATTCGCCCCATCATCCAGCCAGAGGAGTTGCCGATGTTGCGCCAAATCATTCGGGCCGTGACTGTGGAAGAGGGCATTCTGCGCTATATTACACAACTAGCCAATGCCAGCCGCCGCAGCCCCGACCTGATCCTGGGGGGCAGCCCACGTGCCAGTATCACTTTATTGCTGGCAGCCAAGAGCTACGCCGCCTTACAAGATCGCAGCTATGTTACGCCCGATGATGTGAAATATGTGCTGGCACCGACCTATCGCCATCGCATCATCTTGCGCCCAGAGGCAGAAATCGAAGGGCTCGACGCCGACGCCGTGATCCGCCGCATTGCAGCAGGCGTGGCGGTGCCGCGCTAGGGGCAAAAATAAAGGCTTGCGTCTTTCTACATGCAAAAGACGCAAGCCTTATCAAGCAAAGTGGAACAGCCTATACCTTGAGAATTGGAATATCTTGGGCGTCTGTGGACGCAGGGGAGGATGACGGTGGCGTATCTGTCCCCGCGGTGGCCGACTTCCGCTGCAATTCGGCGGCAAGTTTATCAATCTGTTCCGCCAGGATGCGCAATCCCTTGGCCAAGCCGCTGGCCATGTCATGGCTCGTTTGGCTGCTGCGAATTCGTTCACCAATCGAATCGGCCACATCTTCGGCCTTATTCAGCACTTCTTTGGCCTGCTCAGTTTTACCGACACGCCGCAAACCCTCTTCTAGTCCATTAACCAGCGAAACCACGCCAGCTTTGACATCTTTCTCCAGCCGTTTGCGCTCATCACTTTCCCAAGCCGTCTGCACCACTTCGGCCAACTTCACACCCAAACGGCTCAATTCATCCAACATTTCCTGGGTTGCCTTTGCGCCGGGCGAATTATTGGTACCCGTTGTCGAACTAGTGTCACCAGCAGTCGCGCCTTGATTTTGTTGTTTGTTCTCTTCCATTGTTGCCATCCTTCACTGCAAGCAGATTAACGTGTACACATCTAGCAGAAAAATTTCTCGCTACAGATAGCATGATGCATATCTAGCAGCGAAAATATAGGATCTATTACAATCACTACGCAAATAACCAGCGAAAGTTTCAAGCGCAGCCGAAAAGCCAGTCAGCTATCCGTTCAACTTAGTGATTGAGATCGATCACCAGGGCATCGCCGGCAGGTGTGCCAGCGATACTCAGCGGCAACCGAACCTCCGTTTCTGGCAGATAAAGTCCGACGCGCAGCACAACTGTAGGATCAGTGATGCCTGTCGTGATCAGACGGTGATGGGTCACCAAAAATTCACCCGCTTGCCAACTGCCGGTGGGGGCGAGTTCAGCCGCGGTTTGTGGCTCGCCATCGGCTTGGGCCAGGGTCGCGCCGGCGGCGTTATCCAAATGCATAAAGATGTGATGGGCTGGCAGGATCGGTTGTAGCACCTGCCAATAGAGGGCTAACACAATTTGGTCGTCATCCTGTTGCAGATCATAGCCGAGTAACTGCGCATGGGTGCCAAATTGTGCTGGCGATTCCAACACAATGGGGGGCGACGTTGGCGTAAAGGTCGCCATACGCTGCTGAACGACCGTTGATCCCAAGGTGACAGGCGGCTGTTTTGTGCCATTGATTGGATCAAGTAGACCAGCTACCAAACGATACTTGCCAGAAACAATGGTCGCGGGAATCAAGAAAGTGACGGGCGTCCGCACCAACGCGCCGGCCTGCCATTGGGAAAGCGGATAGGCGGGCAAAGGCCAGCCTTCCCAGCCCGCAACCCCCGCGCCACGCTCATCCAGCAGACTCACATACAGGTGTTGATCCGCCAAAGCCGCGGCCTGATTTTGCCAAAAGAGCGTGAGATCTAGCAGCGTGCCCGCCAGCACCGGCGCAGCGCTACCGCTGTAGCCGAGCAACGCTACCCCCGCCTGATGGGCAGGCGCCGACAAGCGATGCTGGATCGGCAGGCGAAAAGCGGGTAACGGAAGCGTGGGCGCGGTGAGGGTCAGCGTGGTGAGGGGGGCCAGGTATCGGTTGCCCGCCGCCCCATTGTGCAGCGAACGCAACGCATTGTCCGCACCGACGAGACCGACGACCAGTGTATAGTCACCCGGCGGTAAGCCAGCGGGCACGATCAAGCCAATCTGTTCTTGCAGCAGCGCATTCGTCTGCTGGGTAGCCAACGTTCCCAGCGGGGCATAGTCGCGCTGCGCCCAAGTATGGCCCTCCCTTTGCAAGCGCAGCGTCACCCCCAGGGGTGGCAAGGTGGCCGGATTTTGCCAACCCAGCGCGATGACCAGAGGGAAATTGGCGGCAGGCACGGTGGTGGTCGCAACCCCCACGCTAACCAGTTGGATATCCCCCCAATCAATCGTTACAGGCGCAGTCGTAATGGATTCTCGGTGCCGCCACGCATCCAGACGAGTGGTGGTGCTTGCCCAATGCTGGACAAAATTTACAGCGCGCCCCGCTAGATAGCCATCCATTGCCGCGGGCAACGTACTGCCAATCGAACGCAGCGATGGTATCCACAACATCCCGCGCGCCAACGCCCCATCGATCTGCGCCGCCACAGTTGGTCCCCACAGCACCGATCGATCACTCAGCAAGTGCAGGGTGGGGCCCGCGGCCGCGGTGAGGCCAGCGGTTGGCGCATAGGCGCGCCACAAGCCAACTTGCCAGGGAAAGGTGGCCAACACAGTGTCGGCATCAGTGCCTTCTTGCACCATCTGGCGGATCAGGGGACGATAGTCATCACTTTGGTAGCGCGGCAAGGTATAGAAAACCCAGACGCTGACAGACGCAGTCGCCACCAGCAGCCCCAGCGCCATGGGCCCAATCCACCACTTTTGCCAGAGATCATCGAGCGCGCCGGCCACGATCAACAGAAAATAGGGCAGCGTAAAGAGTAAAAGCCGTTCGCCACCTACAGGAAAAAATGGATAGAAACGATTCACACCAAAGCCAATCAGCAGCGGCAGCGCACAAAGCAACCAGAGCACCCGTTGCGTTGAGGGCATTATTTTGCGCGCGCCCCATAACGACCAGAGCAGCAATCCCATCACCCCCGACAGGGCAAGCCAGGGAAGCACGGACAACGCTGCGGGAAAGGGTAAATGGCCGCCCGTAAACGCCAGCAGATGGCGGGTCAGGTAGGCCCAGGGGCCAAGCGCGATGTCTTGATCGGAGCGAACTTTGTCATTGACATAGGCGAGCAAAATGCGCGCGGCGTAGATCACCCAGGGCAGATAGAACAAGGCGATCAGCCCATCGGCCAGCAACCAGCGAAGCAACAAGGGTCGGTGTGCGCGTAATTCCCAGCCAGCCCAGAGCAACTGCGCCAAGAGCAGAAAAGCCAAATAGTAGAGCGTATAAAGGGACAATATCGCGCTGATGGCGTACAAACCTAGCCAACCAAAGGCCGCCTTACCCGCTTGGCTACGGATCAGCCACTGCCAGCAACAGAGGGTGCTGGCCATGCTCAGCGTCAGCGCCAAACCATACATGCGCACTTCTTGGCTATAGTAGAGATAGAGTGGGTTGGCGATCAGGAGTAACAGAAAGAGCAGTTGAGGCCGTCTGCGGCCAGGAAAGCCCAGGCGCGCCAGCGCAAACCCCAGCCAGAGTACTGGTAGAGCCAGCAAGACCGAAAAGAGGCGTAGCGCAACCGGATCGGCGGTCGCCCACCACCCGATCCACCCATGCAAGAGCAGATAATAGAGCGGGGGATGGATATCATTGGCCGTCAACCAGAAAATGCGCGGAAGCACTTCGGTGGCAAAGTAGACGCTATAGCCTTCATCGGCCCACAGGGGTTGCCACGCCAACCGGCCCAGATGTAGCACGAATCCCAGCAGCAACAGCAGGAAGATGGAGAGTGGATATCGCGCTCGGAAAAAATATCGGTTTATGTGCAAGTTGGGATACCACCATTTCATGCAGATGACCGATCAAAGCTTACTTTACACTGTGCGGGCCTTAGCGTTTTTTGTAACGGACGTAGAGTTCTTGGTTGGCATCATTAGCAGTCAACGTAAAGGTGGTCGCAGGGCCAACCGCGTTGCCGCCGCCATCCACCAACTGGATTTCCCAGACGCCGCTCGCTGGCACATTGGGAAACTCCACCTTCATATTCTGAAAGCGTTGCCGGGGATTGGCAATCGGCCAGGTGAAACCAGGTTGTCCATTCGATGTACCACTAACTGCTTGATCCGCGCCATCTTTTTTCACGTGGATCGTGTAACCAGCCAAAGCTTCCTCGCCATCATAGACATAGAGAAAGACGCGCACGACTTTGGGTTCAGAAAACTGTTCGGCGGAGACCAATTCAAATGCGAATGCTGGCGCGGCGGGGACTTGTGTCGGCGCTTCGGCAACCGGTGCTGGCTCGGTGGCGGGCTCGGCGGGTGCTTGCGTTGCTGCCGCCACAGGTACGGGTGTGGCTGCGGCTGAATTCTGTGCCACCGCCTCCGTGACAGGTGCCAATTCGACTGCGCCGTCCACATCCACAAGTTCATTGATGATCCAGGCTGGCTGGTCATTGATACAACAAAAGCGCCACCAATCGCCCGCGGTATTTTTGCCGATAATGTCATACTCTTGGCCGCGCGCCACCGTGGTCAGCACCGCATAGGTGGTGCCCGGCCCGGTGCGCACATTCGCCAGGGGTGCATTCACGACCAAACGGGGCGGCACAGGGGCGGCCGTTGGGGCAGCGGCTCCTGTATCGATTGGCACTGCTGTCGCCTCAACCGCAGCTGGCGGCGGTAAAGGGGTGTCCGTTGGGCTAGCGTTTTCCACGGCTGGGGCAGCAGGGGTGGTTTGCAGATCCGCTTGTTCTGGCACAAGCGGCGTTGGCGTAAAGGTTGGGTAGGGTGAGCGAATCGGCTGGTAGGTGTCAGTTCCAGAAGAGGATGTGCGCCCGAAGCTACAGGATGCTGTCAGGAAGAGTAGCAAGAGGAGAGGCAAGCTACCTTTACCGATGTAGCATCTTACCTGTACAGTGATATCGATTAGTTTCAGCATAACATTCATTGGCTATTGTCATCGGCGGCGATTGATTCAGTGGTCAAAAGTGTATGGTCAGTCAACTGCTCGCGGCAACGACGACATGTACACGCCAGCGCTACGGATGAGCTCGGAATTTTCGATAACGCAAAGGCGACAGTATACCATGAATCACGAAAAATCCGTACCTATTACGCCAATGTTAAATTCGTGTTGAATGAATTCAACACCTGCGACGGCAAACGTGTTTAAACACGTTTCTTATCCCAGGCTCTGCATTCATGCAGAGCAGCAGGTGATGAAATTTAACGTTGGCGTACGATTCAGCCGGGAACGCGATTGGCCTGAATCGTTACAAAAATCCCATAGTACTTTCTGGAAATACGCGTTATCGTATCCGTTCCCAGGCCATATACACTTCACGATTAGGGTTACCAGGTTGTGTCATGAATTCAATAATTTCCGAAAGTTGATTGCCGGCACCATCCACGATCCACATTTTCCATGTGCCGGTACCCAGCAATTGAGCACGCGTTTCGCTACTCCCAATCGTTTTGGGATCGGGCGGCATATATTCATATTTCAAGTTGAATTTCAGATTGGCAAAAGAACTGCCGGGCCCACCGACCGTACTAAATTCGCCCTGGCTCACCGGTAGACCACTGGTATTGGTGGCAGCCCGTTCGACATCACTAAAAAGAACCCGTAAGAAGTACCCTTCCGCAGGATCGTCATTTCCTACATAGAGTTTCACCCAGATACTGAGAAATTCATTCGTAGTCGCGAAAAATTGTGGATCACCTCGGCGCTCAAAGGGCAGGAGCGTGGCCGTGGGTGTGGGTGTCAACGTGGGTGTTTCGGTAAAGGGCGGCGTGGGCGTGGGCGGCGGCACCGGATCCCCGAGTTGCAAGGGCGCGCCACTGGGATCATTGTTAACCTCCACATGCGCCACGGTTACCCAAGCAGGGTTGCCGTTCACACAGCAGAGTTGATACCAGGTGCCTTCGGGATTTTGACCAATGATGGCAATGGGGATACGCGGCCCCAGTTGCGCAATCAATGGATATTCCACCCCGGGCCCAGAACGCAAGCTCACCAGACCATTCGCTACCACAATAAATGGCGTAGCGGTTGGGGTGGGCGTTGGGGGTGGCGTGGGCGTGGGTTCCAGGGCAACAGTTGGCGGTAGCGTACTAGGCGCACCAGGGGTCCCCGGTGGAATCTCGCCACCCGGCCCAGGGGGAACATTCCCTGGGATGGGCGTGGCCGTTGGCTGTGGAATCAAGGAGCTGGGATCCATACCCGGCGGAATGATAATAACGCCCGGCGTCTGCCCCAACGGTGGGGTCACAATGATCTGCGGCAGAATATTTTCTGCCGTTGGTGTAAAAGTTGGCGCAAGCTCGCGGGTTGGTGGCGGCGTAGCCACGGCTCGTTGCACAAGCCCCGCCGCCGAGCAGCCAAGCGTTAATGCGAGCATTACAATAAAGCCTAGCCAAGGAATCTGTTGTTTCCCCCCAAAGCGACCCAGACCGACCATGGTTTTACGACCTACCAGATCCCAGTAGTGTTTCCATTTTTAAGATGAGTTTTTCAAGTGTAAATGGCTTTTCCAAATACGACAAATGATCGTCCTTGCTAAATTTTTCCATGGTCGAAGTTTCAGGATGGCCCGACATCAATACAATGTCAATGGTAGGGCTCAATTTACGCAATTCTTGTAGGGTCTCGCCGCCACTCATGATCGGCATGTGCATGTCCAGCAAGATCGCCTCGATTGCGTCCTGATTGGCAACAAATAGGTCAACGCCTTCGCGGCCATTGCTCGCTAGTAAGCACTTGATATCGGATAAATCCAAAATTTCTTCAACAACTTCACGCAAAGCAGCTTCATCATCAATTACAAGTACCATAAGTCACCCCAACAAATCATCAATATTTTCGCCGCGACTGGCACGACTACGCAATTCGATCAAGACAACTGTTGTTTTTTCATAAGCACCATCAAGCGCGGTCAACCAGTGTGTCATCAGCGATAACTCACGCTCGCGCGCCAGCGTTTCAATGGCGTCACAAACTTCAAAAAGCGCAAGCGCGCCAATGTTCAGGCTGGCCCCTTTCAAAGAATGCGACTGCGCCGCCAATTCATGATCCACCCGTGTCTGCGAGCATCGCTTAATGGCGTTGACGAGATCGGCTGAATAAAACAGAAAATCATCGATCAATTCCAACAGGAGTTCATCTTCCTGTGGTATCGCGTCCATTGCGCGCAACATATCAATTGTCTCACGGTCGATCACGGGCGCGGGCGTCATAGATACTCCTGCTAGCGATTATGGCCTATACTCAGCACAATATTATGAGCCTATTGTGAATATTTTACAAACTACTTACACGCTGTGCAGCAATTTTAAATCTAAGACTGTAATTTGGACTACATATAAACTGGACGATTTAAAGCGGTCACAAAACGCTAGCGATTTCATGGATTGACGCCATCTTTCTCGGCGTCAGCCCATAG
>DAOTTR010000359.1:0-25895 GCA_034437715.1 Caldilineaceae bacterium | reverse complement strand
GTCAGGATTTGCCACAACTCGGTCAACAGCTTGTCGATGCGAGTGAACGCTTACGGGCAAAGCCACAGATCATTTCTGCCTGCTTTGCTTCCCTTGACAATTATTAAATATTAACCTAGATATCAGTAAGAGACAATTTGCCCAGTTCTGCAAACTTGCATAGAATTCATTTACCAAACTCTCAAATCTGAAATATCTCTTCTGCGTCCTTAGATTGGGAAAAAGGGCTACCTCGTTCGGTTGACAATAAACTCTTGTCGCCCGAACGATAAAAGACAGCACTGCACGAGTTTAAAATGTATCATCTGATAAGAAAGACTATCCCTCAATGCTTATTGAAGCGCTGGTTCGTGCAGTAACCGAAGCAGTCATTGATCGAGTTGTCACAGTTATTGGCGTAGAAGATCGACTTCGGCAATGGATATGCGGTGATCCGGTACGATTGGCTTTTGAAAAAGCATTGACCCGCGCCTATACCGCCTTTGCTCGCCAATATCCTGATCTGAGTGATGAGGTCTTTGATGAACGCTTCCTCAAAGACCGAGCCTCCTCCGAGCTAGCCAAGTTGCTCATGCGTGAGCAGCATCCTGATCCGACGACCCTCGCCACACTTTGGCAAGAACAATTCACCATTGAGACACCACTCATCACCGCGGCGGCAAGCGATTTCCTCCATTGGCTGGAAACTGAGCTTAAACAAGAAGAGGCACTCCAACCAATCTTCGACTCACGTGCATTGGAAACCTTGCCAGCTCTGGAAGCTAAGGTTGACGCACTAGTAGATCCCGGCGTAAATAAGGTACCCTATTTTTACCATGATGTACACGAGTAATGTGCCTTATTAACTGCCGTGGTATCTACGCCCAACTGTACTAGTAGATCCCGGCGTAAATAAGGTACCCTATTTTTACCATGATGTACATGAGTAAACGTGCCTGATTGACTGCCGTGGTATCTACGCCCAACTGTACTAGTAGATCCCAGCGTAAATAAGGTACCCTATTTTTACCATGATGTACACGAGTAACGTGCCTTATTAACTGCCGTGGTATCTACGCCCAACTGTACTAGCCGTTTATTATGCTAAGTATTGGCAGCGCTGGCGCGATCTACCCAATCAACAGGATACCAATCCCAGGTGGCATAATCTATATGCCCCACTGCTGGGTGCCCTGGCCGCAGTACAAGAGCCTGTCACTGGCGCGACCCTCATATCCTGGGCGGATGTCCCGGCAACACCCGCTGAGGTACGGCGCTTGTTGGGTGAACAATGGCGTGCCTTTATTAGTGAGCAGCCAGGCAAATCAAGGGCGGAAAGTCGCTATCGCCTCTATCACCTCAGCTTACGTGACTTTATTACCGGGCGCGTCAAGAATGAAGTATTTACCCATGATACTTATCTGGTTGATGAATTACAAGAGCAGGTTGCCGAAGCGCACAAACGGATTGTTCGACAATATAGGGGGCAATGTGACGAACAGTGGGAAATACTTGTTCCCATTGACAGCTATGCACGCAACTATCTCATTACTCATTTATATGCTGCCGAACCCCAGACCATGTTCAACCTTGTTGCCCATAGTGACGTTTGGGGCAAAGCTCGAGAACCTATTGAGGGAAATTATAGTAGATATTTATTAGATCTTGACCTTGCATGGCGCTGGTCTGAAGAAAATGAAACATGGTCTGTAGGCAACCAAATCCGCTGTGCAGTAATCAAAAGCTGTATTCATACTCTAGATACAAGTTTACCAACCGAGCCAACTGAACTAGCTAAACTAAACGACCAAATCGATCCAATCAACCAAGTAAACTCTCGATTGAGGGCTCTAACCGCCAAAGCGAATCGCCAAAGAGGAGAGAATAGAAGCGTATTAGGAATATTATCTAACCTTCTAAGTGGAGTCGAGGACGATCAAGTTGTTATACTGAGTAAGATGGCCTCGTATTTCCCCTCTGAATTGATGGGAGAGGTGCTGGCAGCAGCCAGAGCTATCCAGAATGAATCTAAGCGAGCAGATGCTTTGAAATAGCCTGATTCCGCATCTTCCTCTCGAATTGAAACAACAGGCTATGGAGGAAGTGTTGGCGTTGGCCCGATCTATCCAGGATGAGACCATGCGAGCATATGAACTACGAAACATAGTCCCGCACTTACCACCTATATTGAAACAACTGGTTATTGAGGAATCGTTGGCAGTTGCCCGATCTATCCAAAACATATCTATACGAGCTTATGCGCTGCGAAGCATAGCCCCGTACTTGTTCCCTCCCGTACAACAACAGGTTATCGAGGAAGTATTTGGGTTGGCTCGATCTATCCAGGATGAGTCCATACGAGCTATTGCGTTGATAGGCGTGGCTCCACAACTGCCATCGGAACTGATGGCGGAAGCGTTGGCAACGGTGTATGCCACCCAGTCTAAGTCCGGTCGAGCCGATACACTGATAGGCATGATCCCGCACTTGTCCCCTCCACCGCAACAACAGGTTATCAAGGAAGTATTGGATTTTGCCCGAACCATCAAAGATGATACCCGTCGAGCTACTATATTGATAGGCATGGCACCGCATCTGACATCTGAGCTAATGACGGAAGCGTTGGCAACGGTGCATACCATCCAATCTACGTCTTCGAGTCACAGCGCTAATAAGCATGATCCCGCACTTGTCCCCTCCACCGCAACAACAGGTTATCAAGGAAGTGTTAGAGTTTGCCCGAACTATCCAAGATGATACCCGTCGAGCTACTATATTGATAGGCGTAGCACCGAACCTACCTCTTCCGTTGAAAGCAGCCGTTGCATTAGAATCGTTTTGTCTATCAGTATCTATCGCCGATCACATGAAACGCTTTGCAATATGGCAAGATACGCTAAATATCTGGCAACCATTGGCTTATAAGGGACTACAATCTTCAATCTGGAGTAATACGCTACACAAGATGGCAAGTCGACGACGTGGTGCATTGCTGAGAGATATCGGTGCGCTTGCACCGCTGATCGAGCACCTCGGGGGTAAGGCAGCGATCAAAGAAGTATTTTATGCGATTCGGGATGTAGTCCGCTGGTGGTCATAGGCCATTAATTGTCATAGCAAGAATACATCTATTAAGCCCGTATCTTTTTTATGGGGTCACAGCTGCCAGTTATCAGCCACCGATGCGCTGCGTTGGGCGGTGGCGAGATCGACTTCGGCCAGGCGAGCGTAGATGCGGACCGTCTCCATGCGTTCGTGGCCGAGCATGGATTGCAGATCCAGCACGTTGCCGTCGTTGCGCAGGAAATTAACAGCAAAGGTAATGACGTGCGGGATGTCGATCTCGTGTTCGGCTCGATAGTGCCGTCCACGCGGCGGTCTGATAATTTTTATTTTCGACCGACAATCTACCCGATCCCTAGAATTACAGAAGGCGTTTTACCAGAGTAAATCTGGTAAAACGCCTTCTGTAATTCGACACGTGTGGGCGAGAGGGGACTCGAACCCATGACCTCACGGATGTGAACCGTGCGCTCTAACCAGCTGAGCTACTCACCCGTCCCGTTTATTTTGCTAGGGAATAAGTATAGCATAAAGCTGGGCGTCCGCAAATTTCCTGTGGGCAGAATCTTCAAATCGTTGCTTCCATTTCCGCAATGGTTCACCTAGCATGTTGGTAAAATCGCTCTGCGGATAGTTTCCAACACAGGTGTGCGTATAGCAACCAGCCCCAGAGGTTGCCATGCCAATTTGCTTTGTTACGCTTCTAATTATATGATACGCCTAGTAACACCGTTCGCTGTATAGAAGATTGGCATGGTATGGCTCAGAATAATCGACAGTTGATTCGGCTTTTTTTCCTATTGGTGATCGGGGTCGGGTTGTTGGGTGGCTGGTATACAAGTCAGCGCTTCCCGATTGAAAGCCTTGCCTTTTCCCCAACCCCCGCCGACAGCAATTGGATGGATATATTGGCGACGATTGGCGAAGAGACAATTCAGTTTTTTCTTGGGTTAACTAGCGAGCAATAGAGCTTGTGCAAAAAGTGGGATGCACGGCCAATAACAGGCACCATCATTCCATCACCAGAGAGCGGGCAAAGGGCCTCCCACTTTATATTTCACAGCTTGGCTCCCCTTTTACATCCATTCTCCGCACATACCATCCAGTAAAACGCATCTATTGCACGGCTACTACCCGTTTTACCGGCAATGGGAACAAAAAGTATTTTGCGGTCGTATAATAGGCGGGAAAAATCGATCTGAGACGTTTATTACAATAGAGATTATTTCGATTGGTTATTTCGGCAACAAAACCAGGTGCAAGTGTTCTTGTAGACCGCGATTGTGCGGTTTGTAACCGCACCTACGCATGCACAAAATTAAATCGGAATAAGGTCTAGTAGATCCCAGCGTAAATAAGGTACCCTATTTTTACCATGATGTACACGAGTAACGTGCCTGATTAACTGCCGTGGTATCTACGCCCAACTGTACTAGTATATATCGCAGCGAGACCTGTGCCATTTATCTTATCAATCGTTTACCCAGTAGAGCGCGCGGCTAGCTGTGTTGCGTCTTGCGTGAAGCGGTATAGAGAACAGAGAACCACCACTTCTTCGTATACCGCCATTGCTAACGCCACCTCACTAACCCAATTACAAACATCATCTTTACGCTTTCCCCGGAGGCTATGTCATGAATGCCAGGCTGTACCCGATTTTCACCCTTTGCCTGAGTTTGCTTTGTATTTTCTGGGTTGCCCGCGCCGAGGCCACGGTTACGCCCACAGTCGAACCACTCGTCCAAGCCCAACAGGCACCCCAACGCAGTGCCCAGGCACAGGTGTTGCCGCCGGATGACAAAGATGGCGCGCGGTGGCGTGCCTGGCAAACGTTACCCGCGCAAGTGCAAGCCAAAGTCGATCCGCGCATTCTGGCCGAATTGCGCGGCGAAATTCGCCCAGCCTATTTGGGCGGCAATCCCGATCAACAACTACTTCACCCACTTGATCCCATCCCGTTGGCCCAGACCCGCTTTTTGGTCTATTTACAAAAGCAGGCAGACTTTACGGCCTTGCAAAGCATGGTTTTCGCCAGCCAAGCCCAGCAACGCAGTGCCGTCTATGATCTGCTCACCACCCAGGCAGAGGAAGCTCAAGCCGCGCTGCGGGGCTGGCTAGATAGCCGCCTGGGCACCGATGCGGTGGGCGGCTATCAACCCTTTACGATTGTCAATGCGATTGCGGTGGATGGCAGCCTGGAAAGCATCATCAACCTGGCGCAACGGCCCGATGTGGCGCGCTTGGTCGCCAATTATCCTTTGGTCCAACAGTGGCAAACCACCGCGGATGGGCCGGATCTTCCCGCCGCACAGGTACAACCAGCCGCCGTTGCGTTGGATACGTCGAATTGGAACATTCAGCTTGTACGCGCCGACCGCGTCTGGAGCGAGTTGGGGGTACGCGGCGAAGGCGCGGTCGTGGCCGGTTTCGATACGGGCGTCTCTTTTCGCCATCCGGCATTGGTGAAGCAATATCGCGGTAATTTGCAAAATGGGCAATTTGATCACAACTATAACTGGTTTGAACCCGATAGCCAGCTCTACCCTGATGGTAACCTGGGGACAAGCCTTTCCAGCCAGCCGCGCGACTGTAGCACCCACGGCACGCACACCATGGGCACGTCGGTGGGAAATGCCAATACCAGCGGCACCCAGATTGGCATGGCACCCAACGCACAGTGGATCGCGATTCCAGGCATCTGCTATGGCACCATGTCCGGCGGCATCCGTGATGATATTGGCGGGCTCAAGGCGTTTCAGTGGCTGCTCTGCCCCACCGATTTAACCGGCAACCGCCAGACCGCCAACTGTGCCAAAGCACCCGATGTTGTCAACAATTCCTGGGGGTCGGCCAACCCGCTCAACGATGTTTTGCGCCCGGCCATCCAAGCGCTACGCGCCATGAATATAGCCCCTGTTTTTGCCTCTGGCAATCCGCGAGCTGGCGCGGGCTCGATTGGCACACCAGCCAATGCCCCCGAGGCGATCACCGTGGGGGCCACGGATCGAGATGATCTGGTGGCCTCTTTTAGTGGGCGCGGCCCCTCGTTTTATGAAGGCGAACAAAAGCCAGAACTTAGCGCGCCGGGGGTTAATGTCAAATCCAGTGTTAGTAGCAATAACTATGACGTTTATTCTGGCACATCCATGGCGGCCCCGCATGTCACTGGCCTGATCGCGCTGATGATTTCAGCCGATCTGCGCGATGGTGTGCGCGATTTTACGGTCGATGAACTAGAAAAATTCATGACCAGCACCGCCGTCGATCTGGGCGAGCTAGGCCCCGATAACGATTATGGCTATGGGCGCATTGATGCTTATGCGGCGGTGCGTTGGGTGCTATCGGCAGGTGATCTGCGTGGTGTGGTGCGCGATCAAACGAATAACACGCCGCTGGCCCTCGCCAAGGTGACCGGCGTTGGCGCAAGTGACACCTTTTATGCCGACAGCAATCCGGTGGGCACCTATTCCGTCACAGTGCCCGCTGGCATTTATGATCTGACCGTCGCGGCTTGGGGCTATTATAGCGGTACCTTTGCCGGGCAGACAGTCTTTGCCAGCACGCTCTCGCTGGCCGATTTTGCCCTACGGCCATTGCCAACCGCGGCTGTCCAAGGCGTTGTCAGTCATCAGGGGGCACCCGTAACAAATGCCTTTGTCTATGTGGCAGAAAATCCCGCGCTGAACGGACGCACCGACGGGACAGGCACCTATTTCTTTACATTGCCGGTGGGGCATCACACGTTGGTGGTGCAAGAGCCGGGCTATCGCATTCAGCGCACCGTTGTTACGGTTAGCGCGCCCGGCACAACCCAAGATCTACCCGTAGAAAGTGCGCCATCGATCTTGCTGGTAGAGGCCGACGCCTATCGCGGCTGGTTTGAAGGTTGGCCGGTTGGCAATGCTTTTACCTGGGCACTTGATCAACAAGGCTATGCCTATGATCGCTGGCGCATTCGCGATCTGACGATCACAGATACGTTCACCTTGGAAGATGGTTCGCTGGGCTACGGTGTGCCCTCGACAACAACCCTGCAAGGCTATGACGTTGTGATCTGGGTCCAAAGTGGCTGCGACTCGGGCTACTTTGGCTGTTTCTACCGCAGTTCGCCAGTTGCCATCGGCGCCGATGACAGCTTGCAGGGCTATCTTGATCAGGGCGGTCGGTTGATCCTCTCGGGCCAAGATATTGGCATTTGGGACGATGGCACGCCCTTCTACGACAATTATCTCAATGCGGATCAAATAATCGAAAATGCGGCGAGTACAGGTGATACGGTGAGCGGGGCTGGCTTTCTGCAAACCCTGGCACTCACGATCACCAATGCCAGCCTCTATGGCTATCGCAATGGCTCGATCTATCTCTCCCCCGATGCGATTGCGGCAGAAAGCATCGACACCATCACCTATCCGATCCTGCGCTATGATGATAGCCAAGCAGCCGCAGCCTTGGCCATTGATCCGTGTCATGCCACCTATCGGGCGGCCTACTTTGGCATCGGCTTTGAAAATATTGGGCCACGCGCCGACAATCGCGATCCAGCCATCGCCGAGGTGTTAGGGCGCACGGTGCGTTGGGTCAGCGACACCAAAGTGCAGCATGGCTTCGAGTTGATGGCAGAACAGCACGCCGTCGATACACAACCGGGCCAATCGATCACCCATCGGGTACAGTTGCTCAATGTCGGGCAAACGCCGCTTAGCGTGCAGGTAGCGCTTGGCACAACGAATTGGACAACCCGTGTTCTCAGCGGTACCCAAGAACTATCCCAGCCGCTTGTCTTGGCCCCCTGCCAAACGGTTACTCTAGCGGTGGTGGTTGCGCCGCCCGCGACAGCCGCAAATGGCGAGCAAGACAATGCTGTGCTCACCGTGACCGCGCTCGATGATGCGACGAACACAAAGCAAGTGACCCTGCAAACGGTTACCTTTGTGGCCTGGCAAGTTGAGGCGGAGATGCCAACGTCGCGCTATCAATTGGGACTTGCAGCGCTGCCCAACGATGGTTATCTTTATGCTGTTGGCGGCTGGAAAAATGTGTTGACAGGCGATAACTTCTTTGAAATTGAGTACGCGTCGAAAGCGCTGGAACGCTACAATGTCTGTACGCGTACATGGGAGCGTTTGGCTGAATTGCCTGGACCACGCGCCAATGGGGGCTTTGCAGCGTTGAATGACAAACTCTACGTAGTCGGGGGCAATAGTTTGGCCGTTGGCTTTGAATTGTACAATTTTAGACAATATGATTCAGTTTTTGTCTACGACATTGCCACCAATACGTGGTCCGAAGCTGCACCGTTGCCCCGCGCCTATACCAGTATGGCGGTGGCCGCGCTGAACGGCAAGCTCTATGTATTTGGCGGGCTTGACGAATTTTCATACACCTCTAACCAGACCTATGAATATGATCCGGCGAGCAACACCTGGACGACAAAGGCACCCATGCCCAGTGGTGGCCGGTATGGCGCAGCAGCAACGGCATTGGGCGACAAAATCTATATCGTTGGCGGCTGGTATGAAGGCGAGCCACTAGAGATCTACGATCCAGCGACCGATACGTGGAGCATGGGTCCCGCGCTGCTACAAGGCCGTTACTCCTTGGGCCTGACCACTGGGCCCGATGGCTATCTCTATGCTGTGGGTGGTGGGGTCGGCTATACGAGCGAAGCAAGCGCGGAACGCTATAGCCCGGCCACCAATCTCTGGGAACCGCTGAGTAACTTACAGGACGCAAGACGCATTGGCACAGCCGCCGCTTATGTCGGTGGGCGCGTTTACGCAGTCGGTGGGGCGGGTGTCATCCAAAGTACCGAAAGCCTCACCGTCGATAGCGCGTTCTGCTTGTCGGCACAGAGAAGCGCACAAAACACCGTAGGGATCGGTACGCCGATTGCCTATCAGGTTACGCTGAGCGCTGATCCAGTGCCCCGCCCCAATGCAAATTATATACACCCGTTGCCAGCCAAAACGTCCTTTGGTGAGTTCACCAGCAACCCCAATGGTGCGGTCTTTAACGCAGCCGCGCAACAGGTCGAATGGCGCGGCGCGCTGGCGGCCCATGCTGCGCCCCTAGAATTTAGCTACACGTTGAACACTGACGCAACATCATTGGCCGATGGCGACCGGATCACTAGTACCGTGCAATTCGACAATGGGGCAGGCCTCGTCTTTACCCGGACAACGATTACCCTGATGCTGGTTGCCGATTTAAGCAACAGTACGAAAACGGTGGAACAGTTGGCTGCCCTGGCTGGCGATCCGCTGAACTATACCATCCAGATTCAGGGCACGAACTTTGTGGATGGTAATGTTACGGTGCGCGATCCGTTGCCAGCCACCGTCGAATACATACCCGATACGTTGACGTATAGTGGCGGCAGCGGCGCTTACGATCCAGCCAGTCACAGCATTCTATGGACAGGCCGCACCCAAGCTGGCGCGGATGCGTATTTGAATCTAGGTGATCAATATGAGTGGGGCGAATCGAGCGGCAAGGGAAAGGTGCCCAATACAAAATATGAATGGATCGAGATTGGCGAGACGGGTGTGGTGTTGAGTGGTGGCGATTTTGTTTATACGTGTAGCTTGCCGATTGGTTTTGATTTTACTTTTTATGGTGCAACAGAAAGCGAATTTTGTGTCAGCACCAATGGCTTTCTTTCCTTCCAGACAGATGGCAATGCCGATGATGTGAACGATTGCCCGCTGCCAACTTTCTATGGCAATGAAGCGATGATCGCTGCGATATGGGACGATCTCTATATTGAAGACAACATCGTTTACCAAACCCTGGGGGTTGCGCCCAACCGCTATTTAGTTGTCCAGTGGAATGGGGCACGCCACTATGGTGCGGCAGGCAGTAAGCTGGCAACTTTCCAGGTAGTGCTCTTTGAAAACGGCATGATTCGTGTGGCGATTAAGGATGCAGGCACCCTGCGCGGTGCATCCTCGACCACCGGCATCGAAAATTACACAGCATCGAGCGGCACAACCTATGCCTGTAATCAATCGGGCACACTGCGCGATCAACAAGCCATTGTCTTTATACCACCGGGGGCGAGCACAGGTGCCTCGCGCGCCGATATTCGTTTCCAGGTGCGCAGCACAGCAGCATTGGGGGTGAATATACCGATCACCAATTCCGCTATCATTACCACGGCAACGCGTGTATTGCAACGCCAGGCAACCACATTGTTGAATCCTGTGAGTCTGCATACATCGGCCATGCGGCTGAATAGCAATGAGATACGCCCAGGCGAAACGGTGATCTACCAGGCCAGCTTGCGCAACACAGGGCTCTTCACCGCCACCAATGCCAGCCTGACATTGGCCGTGCCCGCGTCCATGGGTTATGTCGATGGCTCGATGGGTTGTAGCAGTGGTGCCTGTCAGCATGAAAATGGCACGATCAGTTGGTCGGGTAGCCTGGCACCCCAAGTCGAGATAACGCTGGCGTTCACCTTGCGCTTGACGACTGGTCTCCCCGATCGCACACCGATCGAGATTGTTGCCCAGGTGGAGGATGGTTTTGGCAATCGCTACATGTTGCCAACTTCGGTATTAGCGCGCCGCTCTGATCTAAGCGTTTCACAGATGCAATTTGTGCCGCCCTTTGTAGAACCCGGCTCGACCGTTGGCATCAATCTCTTTGTACACAATGATGGTGGCGCACCGACCACTGGCAGCTTTCACATGCAACTGCCAGCGCGCTTGACCTATATCGCCGATTCCCTGGCTTGTGGGACAGGTACGTGTACCTATGCCGATGGCGTCGTGCAATGGCAAGGTGAGGTCGGGGTACGCACCATCATCCCGCTGCGCTTGCGTGTACAGCTACCAGCAGATGCGACCTATGGGGACACCTTTATGGCAACAGCAACGATCAGCGATGTACAGTGGAACGAAAGCTATGCGATCGCGGCGACTGTTACCATCGCCCGCAATTTCTATCTGTCGCTGATCTATGGGGAAGACAAGCCATTCGTACTCTATCTACCTTTTGCACCGCAAAACCGGTAAACACGTCAAGGTTTTACAGCAAGCGAGCCAGCATCATTAATGCTGGCTCGCTTGGGTAAGCTTGATATTGATAGAGTATGTAGTGCCTGTGGGCTTAGACAAACGCCTGCAACTTCTGCGTCAGGGTGGTTGTGCTTGGTTCCGTCAGCACAGAGCCATCGGGAAAGAGGATGGTAGGGACGCTACGATTGCCATTGTTCAGCTTCATCACCAATTCGATGGCTTCATCATCTTCGCTAATATTGATCTCTTCATAAGCGACCTTCATGGCCCCCATGATCTGCTTGGCACGCCAACAGTCGGGGCACCAGTTGGTGGTATACATTACGATTGATTTTTGTTCTTCATTCATTACGCAAAACCTCACACAAATATTGGTTGATAGACATTCGTTCAGGATAACAGAATTATGGCTGGCCACCTGTAGGATCACTACCCGTAGTATTACTTGTCGCATTACTTGTCGCATTACTTGTCGCATTACCTGTGGCATTGGTTGCCAGCCAACCGAGAAAGGCCGCTAACCGCGCTTGCTGGGTTGGGGTCAACTGACGCACAGCTTGCATTTTGGCGGTGAGCGCCGATAAGTCAAGGGGGAGAGTTTGCTGGGCCAGGGTGTACGCCAGATCCACCAAATCAGTTGTCGTCTGCGCGGGCAAAGCCGCCAAGATGGCCGCCGATTGGGCACCAGAGACAAAGAGATCCCGCTGTTCGTCATAGAAAGGCGCTTGTTGCTCTGGTGCTGATAGGGCAACAGGATTGCGTTGGGCAAAAAAGTTGCGTAGCAATCCTTCGCTAATCGCCTTGAGCGCCTGGGAGAAGAGTTCAACCACTTGTACATGATCAGTCTGCGCCGCCATAATCGCCGACCGCGTAAAACAGTAGTCGCCGGTCAAGATAATGCCCCCCATAATCGTCTTTTGCTGTTCATCCTGCTGCGCAAAATGGGGTTTCAGCAGCAGCTTATGAATGGTAAGGGCAATAAAGAGCATTTCCTGGGCTGCCGCCAAGGATAGGCGCTGCTGACGCAAAACAGCCGTATCTGGCTCACCAACCCCGATCGCCAGCACAAAGGCCGCACGGGTCAGTGGCTGTACGCGTTGCAGATTCGTACGCGCCAGATCGGCTAGGGGTGAATAGAGGTCGGCAATCGCCTGTGCAAGTTCTTGCTGCACAGCTTGCAATTCTTGATACAGATCCGTGGCGGCGGTTTGGGATGACAGATTAGACATCGCGCTCTATAATGAAGTTCACCTGATAGATAAACCCTTAAAAGTCGTACATACTATCTCGTGTATTACCGGGCTTATTTGTATGACTTTTAAATGGTTCGTCTATGAATTAAAATGGGTGGCAAAAGAGATTGGTGCCAGATTGGTTGATCATCAATAAAACGATGGGGAGGGCGCTACAGCAAATTGTTTTGGGCTACCAGTGGGCAATACATGAAGCAATTCCTCGACATTTGCCACCGCATCGTAGGCGCTATCCCCCATATAAATACCAATAATTTCATCGCGCAGAGCAGGTTGTTGTTGAAAAATTTTACCACCATAGCCAATGATGGGCCGAAATGTCGTCAGGTTGGCAAGCGCTTGCAGAAGCACTTGTAGGCGTACGGCTGTTTCGCGGGTTGTTGCACTGAGCAAAATCAGCGCAGGCTGATAGTGACCGACATCGCTGACCAGATCCGCAGGCATAATATTCTTGCCCAAATATTGGGCCTGATAACCAGCCCGGCGCAGATAAATCGTCAGCAGCATTACGCCGATTTCATGCTCTTCGCCAGGGGCACAAGCCACCCAAATCAGCGGTTTATGATTCGGATTTGGCGCAGTACGCAGGATGGCGGCTAGGCGTTGTTGTAGGAGTGTGGAGGCATAATGTTCGCGCGTTGACGTGACTTCGCCCCGGTGCCAACGCTCGCCAATTTCCACCAAGACGGGCACAATCAGATTCTCCCCGACCAGCTCCATAGGATAGAGCGCAAAGGCTTCTGCCAACACATTTTCGGCGATACGCTCCTCAAAGGCCAACAACGCCTGTAGCAACTCTGCCTGCAATACGGCGTAGTCGCGCCGCATCAGATGATGCGGCGCTGGTACTATTGGCTCGGCAACAACATCACGGTTGCCCGGCAGGATAACTTGGGCCACGCTACCCGCGCTGTCTATCAAATTCTCCAGCCAGGTTGTCGCTTGACTGATTGACATACCGACATCAACTTGGCTTTTGAGCCAACGGATTAGGGCGATATCGCGTTCAGAATAGAGCCGATAACCACTTTCTGAACGCTGTGGACGACAAACCTGGTATCGCCGTTCCCAAGCGCGCAAGGTACTTGCACTGATCCCAGTGTTCTGTTCCACCGCTTTGATATTATATAAGGGTACGACAAAATATTCTTGCAGGCGAACATCGTCGCTCACATTTTCCTCGCTTTGTTGCACCCTACCTTGTGCAAAGCTTCTACCCAATCATCTATTCGCGCTGTTGAAAACGTGCGCAAAAATTGCGTCGTCTTTGTACATACAACGTAGCATACCATAAATTATACATTCTTTCAATGTCAGAAATATCACGGGTGTATCTCAAGTTGGGGCAAATTTTAGAACGAGCGCGCAACGTGTGCCGGGGACGAGCGGGGTGCAGTTTGCCAAACCGGCGTGGTCGTCGCTCGTCCCCGGCACACTTCCCCAAACTAAATTATACCCAATATCACAGCGCGTCTGATCGCCGGGTGCGCGACAGAGGCAGCGGAATCGCACAGAGATCAAAGGAGTGGTGCTTCTGGCCGATGCGACCAGAGTGATTGCTGGGCGGCCAGCACAGCCGCCAGGCTGCGACAGCCATCTTCAGCCGTGGCCAAAAGGGGGGTCCCTGTGCGCAGGGCTGCGTTGAAGTAGTAAATTGACCGCCAGTTGGGTCGGGAC
The DNA here is from genome assembly GCA_034437715.1 of Caldilineaceae bacterium. GTDB lineage: Bacteria > Chloroflexota > Anaerolineae > Caldilineales > Caldilineaceae > JAHBVH01. The sequence continues at coordinate 11,902 of DAOTTR010000359.1, read as the reverse complement.
TGGGCCACAGGGATCGTTTCCGCCTGACCATTGCGCAGAAGCGCCAGTCGGCTCTCGCTCTGCTCATCGCACCAATGCTGCACCTGGAGAATGCCCGTCGCACCATAGATCTCAATCACAGTCGGCTGATGGGGCACAAAAAAGGAGTCATAGAGTTGAAACGCAATGCGCGACTGGCGCATCTGCACGGTGGCTAGCACATTTTCTTCAACGCCGCTACCTGTGTCACTAAAAAGAGGCGGCGTCTGGGTGGCATAGATCTCGGCGACTTCATCTTCGAGCAGATAGCGCAGGGTATCAATGTCATGGATGGTTTGGTTGAGGAGGACGCCACCGCCATTGCGCTTGAGCCGCCACGTCTGTTGTTGTGGCTGTAGCAGGCGCGTGTTGCTAATGCGCCCCCCCAACAGATCACCGATGGCATCGGCGCGCAGCAGTTCATGCAATTTCTGGGTAGCCGGAACCGCACGGCATTGGTAATTGACGCCTAAATGCAGATGGCGATAGGCCGCGGCCTGTTGCATTGTTTGTGCTTCCGCGATCGTCAGTCCCAGCGGTGGTTCGCAGAGCACATGCTTGCCCGCACTGAGTGCCGCCATTACCAGGGGATAGTGGTGACGCGGATGGCTACCGACATAGATACACTGAATATTTTGGCGTTCCAGCAGATCGGTCAGATTGAGAAAGTAGTGCGGAATTTGCGCCTGTTCGGCAAAGGCTTGGGCGCGCTGTTCGTTATGACTATAGATACCGGCCACCCATGCCCCAGTCATGTGGGGTGCGCCAGCCACAGCCGGTTGGGTGCGGATTGCATCGACCATCACCTGTTGGGCGCGCGCACTAGCCCCCAGGATGCCCCACCCGATCGACTGTTCACCCACCTGAAGACGCGTTGTTTGCAATCGGCTGCCTACCACCTGCTCCCCTTGTTATTCGCTAACCAATCTTGTAAAAGTTTGGGGCCGCTAGTACACAGCGGCCCAAATGAACCGAGCCTTGCGCGACGACGCTTGTCTGCTTACAAAGCGGCTGGTTTGCATGGAACGGGTCTGTCACGTTGCAAACGTGACCTACAATCGCTAGTACGCCATAACCCTAGACTTCCTCTTCGCCACCGGTGATCAACTGGAAGATTGTATCCAGATCTTCGTCGCTATAGAAATGAATGACCAGCCGCCCACTGCCGTTGGTGTTGCGGCTCAAATTGACACGCGTGCCCAACGCGGTGCGAAAGCGATTTTCTAAATGGCCAAGCTGTGCCTCGTCCGCTTGTGTGACTACGGGCAATTCTTCGGGTGCATTGTCGGCTTCAGCCGTGGCGTCGAGCAAATGTTTCACCAATGCTTCGGTCTGGCGCACATTCAACGCTTGCTGGATCACTTGTTGTAACAACATTTCAATCGGTTGCGCGTCTTTCAAGGCCAACAGCGCACGGGCATGACCGGCAGAAATGGTTTGCTCTATCACCGCTTTTTGCAGACTCGCAGGCGCTTGTAACAGACGCAGCGTGTTGGTCACCGCCGAGCGACTTTTGCCAACGCGCTCGGCAAGCGCGGCGTGGGTCAGGCCAAATTGCTCGATCAAGGTGAGGTAGGCTGTACCTTCTTCAATGGCATTGAGATCGGCGCGTTGAATGTTTTCAATCAACGCCAGTTCCAGCAATTGTTGGGGCGACGCTTCGCGCACCAGGATCGGCACTTCCGACAGCGCGGCCAAGCGCGCGGCTCGCCACCGGCGCTCGCCAGCGACCAGCCAATAGCGACCTGGCGCTTGCGGGTTCTCCGTGACAATCAGCGGTTGGATAATGCCATGTGTGCGAATGGAGGCGGCTAATTCTTGTAGGGCCTCTTCGGCAAAATAGCTGCGCGGCTGCTGGGGGTTGGGCTGGATCGCATCAAGCGCACACATCTGAACACCACCAACATGGGACGTTGATGGTGCGTCCGCTTCTGTACCACCAGAAGTATCAACAATCAAAGCGCCGAGGCCGCGCCCCAAGCCGCGCCCCGGCACGCGGCCAGGGGTGGGCCGCCGCTCATTCGGGCTATTGGTCATGGGCACCTCGTTGGGCTGGTTTGGCCGCAACGGGCTGCAGTGATGGCGTTCCTTCAACCTGTTGCGCTTTGGGCAGATTCTCTTCACGCTGCAAAAATTCGGTAGCCAGCGCCTGATAGGCCAACGCGCCCAGGCTATTCGGCGCATAACTCAGGATAGACTGGCCATAGCTCGGTGCTTCGCTCAACCGAACATTGCGCGGAATAATCGTACGAAAGACCTTGTCGGGAAAATAGTTCTGTACCTCTGCCACCACTTGTTGACCCAAATTGGTGCGGCTATCATACATGGTCAAGAGGACGCCACTCAAAACAAGCCGCTCATTCAACACTTCGCGCACTTGCTGGATCGTGCTCAACAACATGCTCAATCCTTCCAGCGCCAGATACTCACATTGCACAGGAATAAGCACACCATGCGCGGCGGTCAAACCATTAATTGTCAACAAACCCAGGCTGGGCGGGTCGTCGATCAGGATATAGTCATAGGCGTCCAACACCGGTTGCAGCGCCCGCGATAAGAGGCGTTCGCGCGCCATCATGCGCGCCATTTCGACTTCGGCACCAGCCAAATCGGTCGAAGCCGGAATCAGATCCAAGCCTACCCGCTCGGTCAGGGTAATTGCCTGTTGCATGGGTACTTTGTCAACCAGGACATTGTAGAGGCTGATCGCCAATGTACGCGGATTCGCGCCCAAGCTGGTGGTGGCGTTGCCCTGTGGATCGGTGTCGATCAACAGAACGCGCCGGCCAGCCTGGGCAAGATAGGCCCCTAGATTGACGGCAGTGGTGGTCTTGGCGACGCCCCCTTTTTGGTTGGCAAAACAGTAGATACGGGCAGTCATGCTGCGTTCTCGGCTGAAAAGTCAACGGGATTTTCAACGGGATTCGCAAACGGGTGCGTTTGCATATAGGCCAACACCTGTTCACGGTCGGGAATGCCACCGACCCCAATATGTTCCACCCCAAAGGAAGCGGTGATATTGGCAAAGCGGGCGGCTTGCACAGGATCGCCCGTCTCTTGCAAACGGATCAAAAAGGCTGTCGCAAAGATGTCACCGGCCCCAGTCGGGTCAATTTCCTGGGCCGGGCGCGGCGGAATTTTCACCTCGTGGATCTGACCGTCCGGCTGGCGCTGATAGAGTGTGCTGCCATCGCGATATTCGGTAACCACAATCAGCGAGAGATGTTGGAAGAAAGGCACCAAGCGGCCCAAATCATTATCGATATCCTCTAGGGAAAGCACCAGTACGCCCAAATGGGGCAAGATCGCGTCGGCATCTTCCCATGCTTGGTGATAGACGCGCCCCGTGGCATCCCAACGGCGCATCCAACCCTGGGGCACAGCCGCGACCAGGGTGGTTGGATCAAAAATGGCCGCGACATCGGCGCGAATTTCATTGGCAATCGGCCCCAACAAGACGGCACGCGGACGCCGCAATGCCAGCGGAATATCCGCCGCCACCACCGAAGCGGCGGGGGTGTAGCAATATTGTAGCCGCCCTTGTGGGGTGTAAATATTGGCAAAGGTGGTGCTGGTGGCGCTGGGCAACACATGCAAATCTACCACCGCTGGCAATTCCGACAGATCGGTATCCGCCGCGACACGGGTGATGATGGTGGGCTGGCGACCCAGCCGCAACGCCGTAATTGCGGCAAAGCTCACCGTGCCACCCAGCCGATAGGGCCCGTTGGGATCGGCGTCAACCAGATCGCGTGCGACATGCCCGATCAGCAAAATGTCTACCGAAGATTCAGTTGGCGCTTCTGGCTGGGCTGCATTATCAGATTGTAGCATGGTTCGTTGTCCTAACCCCTTGTTGTCCTGGTCTGGGGACGATAGACCCGCCGAAATTTCATTCATTGATAGGATCAATTGTACGTCAAACAAAAAGCCCCGCCAACTTGGGGCAGGGCTTGAAGGCAATCGCTAGGTTGACGGCGATTAGGTTTTTGCCACAATGTGGACTTTGCGCCGACCACCATCGCCATGGCTTTCGGTAAAGACGCCCGGGTGTTCGCGCAAAGCCATGTGTACAATGCGCCGTTCGTTGGCGGGCATTGGTTCGAGTGACATGGCGCGGCCCGTACGTTCCACCTGCTCGGCCATTCTTGCCGCGAGTTGCGTCAGTTGCGTCACACGGCGCGCTTTGTAATGCTCGACATCGACGACAATGTTTTTCCACTGATGGATTTTCTGATTGACCATCAGGCGCAGGAGATATTGGATATTCTCCAACGTTTCGCCCCGCCGCCCAATCAAGGCACCTAATTCAGTTCCCTCAATATCGAGCAACAGGTAGCGACCCGTATTGGCTTGGGCATCTTCCCCTTGCTCCTCATCCTGTTCCTCACCAGCGTCATCCTCTTGCCAGCTTGCCTGAATCTCTGCTTCAAAGCCCATCAGATGAACCATCTGGTGCAACAACGCAGACGCCATTGCGATCAATTCCTGATCACTTTCGGCTTCGTTGGTCACATCAGCAACTGGGATTGTATCGTCTGTGGCTGCCGTCGCCGCCTGCGCCTGTTCACGTTCGGGTGTGACCACCGCTTCCGCGACAGGCGGCATCTCCGCAACAATATCAGCCGCTGTTGTCACCAGCGGAACCGCGTCGATGGCCAGGAGTGTTTCGGTGGCGTCGTCAACTTCGGTAATCATTGGCTCAATCACTGGTTCGTTCACTACCGGTGGCACAAGTGGCGCAACCGGTGCGGCTGGAGCGACAGGGCTGACGACAGGGCTAACAACAGCACGCGGTGTCAACCGAACAATCGCGGGTTCGCTGCCGATGCCAAAGATGCCACGACTGCCTTTTTGGACAATTTCAATATCTACCTCGCCGCGCGCGCGCGCAAGGGTACGCAGACCTTCATCTATTGCATCGTCAACTGTCTTTGCTTTAAACTCATGTGTTTGCGTTGCCATAACTCTACTTCCTCTTTGCTTTACGGCGCTTGGGGATGGAAGAAGTGTTGCTTGTTTCCTTGCTATTGCTTTCGCTATCCGCAAGCCGGCCTACACCATTTGCCGTAGTGGGCTTACTGACACTGGATTTACTCGCGGTTACATCCACAATCGCTGAAGATGCTGCGGTGGCCGTGGCTAGCGCGGGCTTATTCCCAGACAAATTAAAGCGATCACTGGTCGTAATCCACTGCTGCAACATCTGCAGCGCATTGCTGGTGACCCAGTAAAGCGTTAACCCAGCTGGCACCTGGAGCGTAAAGATGCCAAACATGAAGGTCATCATCAAGCTCATCTGCTTCATCATCTTGGCCTGGCTGTCATTACCAGTAGTGGGGGTTGGTGTCATCCACTTTTGCATGACAAACTGTGAAGCCATGAGCAAGATGGGCAAGATCAAATAACCGGCTAAGAAACCATAGGCCCCCTCACTCCACTTTTCGGTAACCCAGCCCATCCCTTGGGTGTAGCTAGGATAACCTAGATCGGGAATCCAGAAAAAGTCTGCATTCTGTAGCGAAGGGCCCGTGGCCACCAAGGCTGAATAAAGGCCGAAGAGTACCGGCATCTGTAGCACCAAAGGCAGACAACCACTCAGCGGATTTACGCCAGCCTCTTTGTAGAGGCGAGTCTGCTCTTGCACCAGCTTTTCGCGGTCTTTGCCATATTTCTTCTGCAGTTCTTGAAGCTTAGGTTGAACTTCCTTCTGTGCCTGCATCCCGCGGATCTGGGACAGCGTCAGTGGGAACATGACGAGGCGCACCAGGATCGTAAAGGTGATGATCGCAAAGCCCCAGTGATAGGGGACATTGGCATTCACAAGCAGCTGATCAATGTAGATCAGCGCCTTGGCCAGCGGCCACACAACCAGTGTCTGCCAAAACCCATCAGGCTCGGTAGTCGTTACATCGACCCCAGCATGGTCAACGCCACAGCCACTGAGCAGCAGCACAACCAGGCTCAGCACCAGTAGCAAAATTATATGTTTCCGTTTCACGTCTTTGCTCTCCTAACCAACGTCAGCCGTCGGCGCTGACACCTAACCAACGTCAGCCGTCGGCGCTGACACCTAACCAACATCAGCCATCGACGCTGACACAGGTGCATAGACCCGCATAGTACGGGTACTTTTTAAGGAACCGGATCGATTAAATCCCCTTTGTACCAGGGATGACACCGCAAAAGCCGCCTGATCCCCATCCAGCCGCCTGTCAGCACGCCATGTTTTTCAATTGCTCCATACATGTAGTGTGAACAGGTAGGGTAAAAACGACAATTTTGACCCAGCAACGGGGATATGATGAGTTGATAACCGCGGATCAAGAATAAAAACAGCTTGCGCATTTTGGTTCACCCGGTTTCCTCGCGCAATAAATGCGCCCGCCGGAGCAGGCGGGCGCAGGCGGTGTCTATCTGATGATAATCGGCACAAACGATCGGACGTCTAGCAATAAACACAATGTCCCATCCTGGCGCGATTATCGCCATCCGCAATCGAATGGCTTCGCGCAGACGCCGCTTCAGCCGGTTACGAACGACCGCGCCCCCAATCCGAGTTGTGATCGAAAACCCAAACCTGCTATTGGGTAACTCGTTGGGCAGTACGCACATCACCAAAAGCTCGCCACTATAAGATTTACCTTGCCGGCGAATTTCTTGAAAACGTTTATTTTCTTGAAGGCGATAATATCTCTTCACGCGGCGGTACAGACTAGCAATGGCCTAGGCTCATCTGGATCAAGCGCGAGCAACCTAGAAAATGTCCCAAACCAGGGCACAAACTCACACTTGGCACCGATGAGCACAGGCCTTAATCGATGATCGATTTGCGTATACTCATCTTGACTGTCAACTGCGCGCGACCACGCAGGCGGCGGCGACGCAGAACATTGCGTCCATTGGGGGTACTCATGCGCTCGCGAAAGCCATGCGTCCGTAAACGTTTGCGAACCTTCGGTTGCCACGTACGTTTTGTAGCCATAATTTGCTCCTAAAAATAAATGTATCGGAAAAATAGCCACACACGCGAAAGCGCGATCAGCTAGAACCATTCTCAAACGGATATTATAAGCGCGGCGCTTTTCGACTGTCAAATTTCTACTACCTTGATGCCTCTAGAAATTACAAGCAACTTGCCTCAGATTGACAACAGACGCCCCCCATCCAAGATCGCCACACCATCCAGATAAACCGTGCCGCCTTGGCGCAGATCCTTGATAATATCCCAATGAATGGCCGATTGATTGACGCCACCACATTCCGGGTAGGCCCGTCCCAATGCAATATGTACTGTACCACCAATTTTTTCGTCAAGCAAAATATCTTTACAAAATCGGTTGATATAGGGATTCAGACCAATCCCAAACTCACCAATACGTTGCGCGCCGGTATCGGTTGCAAGAATCTGTTGCAGATAATCGTTATGCGCGCTGGCACTGGCTTCGATCAATTGACCTTTGTCCCACGCCAAGCGAATTTGCGGAATCAACCGCCCACCGAGCACCCCCGGCAGTTCAAAGGTAATATGGCCCTGCACCGAATCCTCGATCGGCGCGGTATAGACTTCGCCATCGGGCATGTTGAGCTTGCCCGCCAACACGCCCCATCGACGACCGACGGTGGAAAAGGACAAATCTGTCTCTTTGCCCACCAGACGCACATGCGATCCCCGATTCAATCGATCGGCCAAACGCTGCCAATCTTGCGCCACGCTGGCCCAATCCAACAAACAGGCATCAAAAAAGAAATCAGTGATCGTTTCCAAATCAGTTTCGGCTTGCTGGGCAAAGGCCGCATTGGGCACCCGCACCAAGCACCAGCGCGTCTGTTGCCAGCGCTGGGTAGACACTTTGCCCATTGCCCGCTGATTCACCGCCAGAATTTCGCTGGTAATGTCGGCATGTTCGTAAAGATTGTAGCCACCCCGCAACCCAATATAGACATCAGCCCAGGCCATGCCCGCCATTTCCATTTCTGGCGTCCACTCGATCTGCGCCTGATTACCATGTTTCAGTACCAGATGACGCAGCGACTCGGATAGAAATTGCACTTGTGGCAAGCCCCCCGCCTTGATCACCGCGCCATAGACCGCATGAGTAAGCGGATAGCTCGCTACCTCGCCCATGGCGATCAGCACCCGCTCGCCTGGCTGCACGGCTGTCGAATAATTGACCAAAATGTCGGCCAGTTGCTGCCAGCGTTTATCCATCATGTTTCACAAACAAATAATCAAAACAAATAATCAATGGTCAATTGCTATTGACAAATGAGTAATCACAAAGGACCAGGACTTACGCAATTACTCCTGGGAACGCCAGCATCCTGCTGGCTGCCGCCAGGATGGCGGTGCTCCCAGTTGCGTAAGTCCTGAGGACTAATGATACCTATCGCAACGCGCCAAGTTGATGCATCAATTCCTTGTTGCGCCGATATAACTCCAGATAGAGTTCATAATAGGGTGCATAGCGAAGCGTATTTTCGGGGATCGGTGGAATCGTGCGCACATCTTTGAGCCAGTCGTTGATCGCATGGTAAGAGTCAAACAGGCCCACGCCCAATCCGGCCAGAAACGCGTCGCCATAGGCCGCGCCTAGCGTGATACTGGGGGCCTTTTGTGGACGCCCGCTAATGTCCGAGACAATTTGCAGCCAGAGCGCGCTTTTGGTGCCGCCGCCCACAGCAACCACTTCGCGCGGGGCCGCACCAATCGCTTCCATTACCTGAAAATGTTGTTGAATGCCATAGCCAATGCCTTCTAGCACAGCGCGGAAAAGATGGGCGCGCGTATGCGCCAGCGTGAGGCCAAAGAAGAGGCCGCGCGCCTGTGGATCATTGATCGGCGTACGTTCGCCGCTAAAGTAGGGGAGGACAAGCAAACCTTCTGCCCCAACTGGAATGGCTGTGGCCTCTTCAGTCAAGGTGCTATAAGCATTAGCACCGCCCGCCACCTCATCAAGCACCAAGTCCGGCGCGAGTTTGTCGCGAAACCAACGCGTGAGCGCGCCACTGGTTGCCATGCCTGCGGCTAGTTGAAAGGTACCGGGAAACAGATAGGGCGCGGCCCACAAACGCTCATCAATCGTGGGCTGGCCCACGACCTCGATCATAAAGACGGTGGAGCCATACATGAGCATCATCTGGCCGGGCGACGTGACACCGACACTGAGCGCTTCGGCGGGGGCATCGGTTGTCCCCACGGTGACCGGCGTGCCTTCGGCCAAGCCCGTTGCGCGCGCCGCGGCGGCGGTCACCGTGCCAGCAATTTCCATGGACCAGGCCACAGCGGGCAGGCGCTCTGCTTCTACGATGCCCGTGCAGAAAGCCGGATCCCAGGCGTTGGTATGAAAATTATACATGGGTGCCCAATAGGAGGCCGTGACATGATCGATCACATAGCGACCGGTCAACCGCGCCACCAGGAAGGTGGTCGAGGTGACAAATTTGTGGGCGCGCGCATAGATTTCTGGTTCATGCCGCTTGAGCCAGCGAATCTTCGGCCCGATCGACTGGGCCGACAGCATATTGCCCGTCTGTTGGAAGATCGCCGCGCGGCCAAATTCGCTTTCCAATTCAGCAATTTCCTGTACAGCCCGGGTGTCGATGCCATAGAGAATGCCACCCGCGCGCAGGGGTTGACACTGCTCATCCACCGGCAGCACGCAGGGGCCAATTGCACTGCAGCCTACGGCGCGAATCTGGGCGGGATCAATGCTACTCTCCGCTAACAAGCGATGTGTCAACGTGACAAAGTCACCCCACCACACCCCTTCCACGTCATGCTCGGCCCAGCCCTGTTGGGGAATCAGCATCTCATGCACGCAGACTTGCAAGCTGATCACATTGCCCGCCAAGTCCGTAATCACCCCTTTCGATTCGTAGGTGCCAATGTCAATGCCCAGCAGATAGTCGCCACTCATGATCCGCCTCGAATTTCCTTGACTTTATCCATAAACGCACGCACACGGTTGACATCGACTTCGTTCCAGATGTAGCCGTCGCGCTTAAAGGTGGTGCCGGTAATCGTGCCGTCGGCCACGGCCAGTTGCGCCGCCACATTCTCCAAGCGTACTCCTGTATTGGCAAAGACAACCATGTCGGGCAACGCATCTTTCACACGCCGCAACGTCGCCGCCGATGTCTCGACACCCGCCGTGAGACCAGAGATACAGAGCGCATCGGGGCGGCCATTAAAGACCGTCGAGCGGGCAATCTCCACCACATCGCGCTGCGCCAAATAACTGGCGGCTTCGGGCACAATATTGAAAAAGAGCTTCACCTGCTGGCCGTGGACCGCCTGGCGGTGGCGCGCCACTTCACCCAGGTTGGTGTTCCAGATGCCAAAATCGCTGGCATAGACGCCGGTAAAGATCTCGCGCACAAATTGGGCACCTGTTGCCACCGCCAGATCGATCGACGCCATCGGATCCCACAACACATTGACGCCATAGGGCACGCGAATCTCCGAGCGCAGTTCGGCAATCACACGCGCCATGCAAATCGCCGTGATCGGTTCGACCTTGGTCAGATAGGGCAGACTGGCTTCGTTAGAAAACATCACCGCATCTACGCCCCCAGCTTGCAGCGCTAACAGATCCGCCCGCGCCTGTTCGACCACCCAGGCCAAGCCTTTGACTGCGTCATAATCGGGATCGCCGGGCAGCGCGCGCAGATGGCACATGGCAATAATTGGCTTGTGAATGGAAAACAGTGCTTTCACCCAATGCATGCAAGGTCCTTTGGTTTGTGATCGAATCAGCAGATATCGCGGAGATAAAAGGGCCACCACATTATAGCAAGCCTTGGGCGCGTCACCAACTTTGCCCAAGTTGAAAATTTTGCCCGATTGACGCGGCAACCTTGCCCCAGGTACAATGCCTCTATTGCACATAGGGCATATCCAACCACTAAATTTTCTGCAAAGGAAATCGCGATGAACGATTTACAGCAACAATGGGTAAGCGAGGGGTACGTCATTATACGCGAGCTATTTGACACGCAACGGACAGCCGCGTTGCGCACCATTTGTGATCGCATTCTGGAGACCTGGCGCGTTACCAATCCCGAAACGGGCAAACCGGGCGGCAGCCCCGATGCCACCGTCATGCGCCACCTGAACCATCAAGGCTACTTTGCCGATCACCCCGCCGAGTTACCGATCTTGATGGAAGCAGTAGCAGACGACAAAGTGTTGGACACCATGCGCGCCATTTTCGGCGAGGAGCCACTCTTTCGCTGTACCAGCTATTTCTTCAATCCCCTGAACACTAGCCTGGATGGCAATTGGCATCGTGATTCCCAGTTTGGCACGCCGGATGATACAGCCGAACAAGCCGTACTGGCCAAAGCCGCTGCGGCGGGCAACAGCGTCCAAATGCAGATCGCGCTGGTGCCCAGCGATGATATTGAAGTGGTGCCCGGCTCCCATGCACGCTGGGACACGCCGGCAGAATATGCGATCCGCAAGACTGACGGTGGGGCCAACAATCGCGCTAATACCATGCCGGGCGCGGTCGGTGTCACTTTGGCACCGGGCGATGCTGTGCTCTTTAACCCGATGGGCCTCCACCGCGGGCGCTACCACGCCACCCGCCTACGCCGCACATTGATGCTGACCTACACCAAGACCAGTGCGCCCCATGCCGATTATTTTTCCAAGCAACCTTGGTTTCTCACACCGGGTTATTTGGATGCGTTGACGTCCAAGACCAAACCCTTCTTCGAGCGCTTTGTCAATACCTATCAGGCGAACTGGCAGTAAATTCTCGCAATAGGACTATGCATATGTAAGCATAGTCCTATTCCTACCACCTAAACAATTGTCGATTCATTTTATACCACAATCAAGCAACATATGGTGAATGATAAGTGACAAAGCAGAACT
>DAOTTR010000358.1:0-1930 GCA_034437715.1 Caldilineaceae bacterium | reverse complement strand
GTATAGACCCATTGCGGGATAAAGTAGCCACCGCCGCTTTCCAACCAAGCTTGCAACAACGTATTGACGCGCGGTTGACCATTCTCTGTGACACGCACAGTCAGGACAATCGTGTCCTTGCCATTGGCCACCACCTGTGGCGGATCGAGCTGCCCTTCAATAACGATAGTCGCGAGGCGCGCTTGGGCTTGCAGCCAATCGGCGCCCACCACCGCGATCAGGATGCCGATCACAGCCAGTGCCCAGAGTCGCCCTCTGTTTGCCATAGGATACGGGTGTCCTTTTCTGTCTCACAAACCTATGCCAGATCATCAGTCGGCAACCGTGTGCTGCGCAGGCGCGGCACACGGTTGTGGTCAAGCGTTTATTTCGTTTGTTCTTTCAGAACAGCCTCATAGCGCGCGGCGCCGGCGGCAAATTCCTCCTCCTGCCGTTTGAAGAAGGTCGCTTCATCGATCTGGCCGGTCATCCATTCGACGAAAACCGGCCGCCATTTGTTAAAGTTGTCATTGTCCCAATACCAGCCCTGGCCCCACCAGGCGACAGCATAGTCATAGAGCGGCAGCTTGAACTGGGCGATCTCTTGCCAGATCGAACCAAGTGGTGCATCCACTGCCGAGGAAATGCGTGCTTGGTTTTCATTGACCAAGAAAGCGTTATTCTCCGGCGCGGTGAGGAATTGCCACCAATTGATGGCTTCGGCACGGTTGTTCCGTTTCTCGACGGAAGCCGCCATGATCACCCATTCTGACCCTTGGATGGCAGTGAGGAGTTCGCCGGGCACGGTGCCATCCCCTGCGGTTGTGCGCGGCGGGTCAAACGCCCCCGGCTGGCTGGTGGTGGCGGGCATATCGTTGCTGTTGGGGAGCGGTGGGGGCAGGAAGCCGCGCTCGAAGGTGATGTTGGGGTCATTGGCCATTTGCGACCATTCCCACGAGCCGGAGTAGCGCAGACCGATTTTGCCCTCGCGCCACAACAAGTCAATATCGGTTGTGTTAAAGCCATCGATCCAGTAGGAGGCCAACTCGTGCATCTCGGCAAAGGCACGGCGGTAGATCGGTGTCGTCGGCCCAATCAGGCCACTCTTGTAGGCGGGCAGCGCTTCCTCGATGCCAATAAATTTGTCTTTATTGAGGTCCATCTCCGGCAGGATCGGCTGCATCATGGAGGGTAGGATCTGCAACGCCAGGGGCCAGAGGTTGCCACTGGCTGCCTCGGCTTGCCAGGGGGCAAAGCCATCGCCCGATTCCTTTAAGGCCTTGGCCAGCTCCATCTGATCCTTCCAAGTGGCCGGTGGCTTTGCGCCCAAGCGGGCGAGCGTCTCCTTGTTGTAGGCCAGGCCGACTTCCACGTTGGGCCAGATGTTATCCAGCGGCGCGCAATAGACATGCCCGTCGGGTTGAATCAGCGAGGTCATAAAGGTGGGGTAAAAGATCTCGCGCCAAGCGCCGTATTTGGGCGCATAGGGGTTGGGCAGATCCAAATAGTCGTCCAAGACCATGGCCCAGCCATTTTGCACGGCGAAGTTATGCGTACTCCCCACCAGATCCGGTGCCGTGCCGGCGGTTGCCGCCGCCGTCAGCCAGGCAAAGTAATCTTCGCCGCCGGGGCCTTCCTCAAAGACGATCTGGATCGTTGGATTGGCCTCCTCAAAGCGTTGGGCCAGAATGCGCGCGGCATTGACCACTTGGGGATGTTCCGCCGAGCGGCTGGTCCACTCTGTCGGTGTATACCCACGCAGCCAGCAATGGACTTCCGTACGGGCGGCGGCCGGTTGGGCCGCGGCTTCCCCCGCCGGCGCGGCGGCGGGTGGTGCGGCTGGAACGCAGGCAGCCAGGGCTAACGCTCCTGTCCCGACCAAGCTAAAGCGTAAAAATGTTCGTCTGGTGAAACTCTGTGATGCTAGGGCAGACATGCTGTTCCTCCTCTG
>DAOTTR010000357.1:0-12010 GCA_034437715.1 Caldilineaceae bacterium | reverse complement strand
TTTTGATGTGCCAGGTACTGGATTGAAGCGCGCTAAGACATCAAAAATGCATCATTTTGGCATAATACCGCCTAAAATCGCTTAAAAACCTTGTCAAATCTGAGCAGGTGTCAAAACACAACTGTCGAGTCATTAGAAAGTTGTAGGCCAATGGTACATCGATCGAGTTTTACTGAATCTCACGCACCATATCCGTAGATTGCACAATCTGGCGAATGGTTTCAATACTGATGCGATCCACGACACTATGTTCAATTAAGTAACGCCGTAGCCGTTGTAGTGACCAGCGTGAGAACGTTAAACCAAGTGTGCGCGGACTAGTCCCAGAAATTTTGGAAATCTGCCGGCGCTGTTTCTGCGTAAATAGGGGGGGGCGACCGGGTGACTTGCCACTGCGCAAGCCGTTGATGCCATTGGCGGAATAGCGATGAATCCATTTGCGCACATTAATCGGGTGCAGACTAACTGCGTTGCTAATCTCTGGAACACTCTTGCCCTCGGCAGAGAGCAAAATGATCAAGAGACGGTTAACGGGCAGATCATCTTCAGGCTCACAAATGAGTGCCTCAATCTGCTTTACTTCTTGTTCAGATAGGTTCTGAATGTAGAGTGCCATGCCGTAAGCCTCCTATTTTTTGAATAGATGAGAGTATTGTACGCCGGTTGTGTTTGAGCTAGAAGTAAGGAAATAATATAGTGCCCAAATTTTGATAAATAGTATATCAGCAAATAATTGACATTTGAATCGAGAAAATGACTCAATGGAAACAGTACCTTAGTACTATATTAAGGTTATTGACAGAAATCTCAAAATTTTTCATCCGGTAAATTCAATTATCTATTCTTTTTCATCTATGAATGAAGGGTATCAATAGAAAAATTCAAGAGCAAGGCAGAATAAATAGAGAATATGTAGCGATTCAGGTTGGGGCCCCTTGCAGGAAGGGGCAGGCGAACTACCCAATCAGTAGCCAGTTGTCGCCCCTTCCTGCAAGGTTAATTTCGAGATCGGCTGAATCGTTACGAGAATAATTCATTGCGCGCCAGCCATCGGTAGCATTATTGGAATACGTAGATTTTCCTGCCAAAGCAGGCGTTATTCTGGGAGTCAACAGAAGTAAAATGGGGAGGATTCTTCGGTGTTGGTGCCTATATCATCCGAAAAGGTTTATTGCCGTTGGAAAGTTTTGCGCGATGCAGGTCATAGCAGATGTAGGTCACGTCTGTAAACGTGACCTACGCAAATTGTTCCTTACCAATTGGCTGATTTGAGCCCCCGTGTACTAGAGGCTGAATACCCCATAGGTCATTGCAGGAAAATTTAATTGGAAATCCAGCGTCGCAAAAGAGCATTCGAGCGGGCAACGATCACTTCATCTGGCATATTGACGGTAAAGACCGCATCTGCGCCACAACGCAATGCCCAGATCGACCAATCAAGGGTGTAGTTATCAGTCAAGATCACAAGCGGAGATTGGGTAAAGAAGCGCAGTTTCAACAGAAAATTGATCATCTCCTGCTCCACGATATCAAAGCACTCTAACATAATCAGATCACACGCCACTGGCGCCACATCATCAATCGACCACTGATGAACATTGATTTGCATACCCGCCTCTGAAAAGCGGGTGCGCAAACTGAGTGCCTTGGGCGAGTGATACAAATTTTGTTGCACCCAAGCAACATGGATGGACGAAGTCACCTTCCAATCAGCAGAGGGGTTCATGGTCGGTACCTCCTCTTGTGGATTTGGATGAAATAAATTTCTTAAGTCGCCATCCTGTTGCGTACAAAATTCATGCCGTTCATCTTGTAGCCACTGTCGTAGACGTTGACCCTGGTTGCCCACCGGATTTGCAATCGCAGTTTGCAAGCGCCCCTCAGGAACAGCAGAGAACTGCGCTCCTTGTTTGCGTTGATAAAAACGATGAACCGGTTCGTCTATATGCATGCGTTTACTTTTTTCAAGCTTTTGGTCTATTCGGCAATACCACTTCATAATCGTATCTCTTCTTTGAAAGCCGCAACAATGCGCATAGTCTGCTAGCAAAATACGCTGATAGATTATGCTTCCTAGATACTATTATAATGTTTTTGCCCGCAAAATCAACTGTATTAACTTACATTTTACTTACTCATTATTGGTATTTTTACGCCATAATTCGACTTATAACATGAAATTATAGGTAAGTCAACTAGAAAACGCGCAATTGCGAGTTGAAGCGGAAACACCATTACTTACCTTACTGGTAGTAAAGCCCGCTCTGCTTAGCGCACGCGATTCAAGCCATTCAGGGCAGCGACGCGATACGCTTCGGCCATGGTTGGATAATTAAACGTGGTGTTCACAAAATAGAGCAAGGTGTTTGCTTCGCCACGTTGGGCCATAATCGCCTGCCCGATATGAATGATCTCAGACGCTTGGGAACCAAAGCAATGAATTCCCAAGATCTGCAAGGTGTCGCGATGAAAGAGAATCTTCAGCATACCGGTCGTGCGTCCACTCAGTTGAGCACGAGCAAGGTGGCGAAAAAATGAATGCCCCACTTCATAAGGCACTTTCTGTTCAGTCAACTGGCGCTCGGTCAGGCCAATCGAACTAATTTCGGGGATGGTGTAAATGCCGGTCGGAATTTGTTCCACCAACTGATAGTCAGAGCGGCCAGTGACAATATGCGTCGCTGCGAAACGGCCCTGGTCATACGCGGCACTGGCTAGGCTAGCCCCGCCGGCCACATCGCCAATCGCGTAGATATGCGGCTGGGCAGATTGATAATTTTCGTTGACAACAATGTTACCGCGTTTGTCGCACGCAATACCCAATGCCTCTAGTTCCATATTATCCGAATTGCCCGTGCGTCCTTGGGCCCATAACAAAACATCGCTATGGATAATTTTATTCGACTTAAGATAGAGTGTAACGCCATGTTCATTGGCCTCCACCTTGGCATACTCTTCATGATGGCGAATCATGACACCATTGTCGCGCAGGTGATAGCTCAGGGCATCAATAATTTCACCATCTAAAAAGGAGAGCAACTGATCGCGCGGATCAATCAGATTCACCTTGATGCGCAAGCCACGAAAAATTGAGGCATACTCACAGCCGATCACCCCGGCCCCATAGATGGTAATTGAGCGCGGATTGCCCTTATAGGTTAGCACAGAATCACTGTCCAAAATCCGCGGGTGTGTAAAATCAATATCGCTTGGGTGATAGGGGCGTGCCCCCGTTGCAATAATAAAATAGGCGGTACGATAGCGCTTCGTGACGCCATTCGGTGTCATCACGGCAATTGTGTACGCATCGACAAAACTCCCGCGGCCCGTGATGACATCGACTTGGTTGCGTTCATAAAAGCTGGTGCGCAGGGTTACTTGTTGGGTGATCACACTTTCTGCCGAACGCAGCAATTGTTGATAATTGGTTGTGGTATAGCTGCCGGTGTCGATCATTTGCTGAATGGCTTGGCGCAAGGCTTTGCTGGGGATGGTCGTAGTGTGGGTACAATTGCCGCCTACCAGCGGTTTCTCTTCGATCACAGCGACCCGTTTGCCAGCCTTCACCGCCTTCATGGCCGCTCCTTCCCCACCGGGGCCACTGCCAATCACAATGACATCGTAAAGAGCTTGCTGTTCACTCATTATTTGCCTCCGCGAGAATGTCGATTTCGAGAATGTCAATTATGCGTAGCGCATAGGGCGCTCGATTAGTGGAATGTCGATGGAGCTCACGGCTGCGCAATCGATCGGCTGGATCGACAAGCGTGGTTGCGCTGTCCGCAGTCGATAGCAACTGTGAGTATATCATACCACCTGTAAGCCTTTAGTTAAAGCTTGCCTGCTTTCGTCTTTTCTATCAGAATATGCTAGGATAGCGATGTTTTATTTGTGTAGTGTATCCTAGTGGCCACCGAAGTTTGTGCATGCAATCGATGGTATGCGCGGCAATCTGGTAGACTGTAGCAGATGTAGGTCACGTTTGCAACGTGACCTGCTTGGCCCATACAAAACACTTTGTATAATTCGGTGTGTAGAACAAGGCAAAGATGAACCGACTGAATCGACACGATTACATTTTGATGGCGCGCCGCAAGCGCCAACGCATTTATACCAATCGCCCGCGGCCTTGGCTCTGGGCCGGCCAAAGTTTGGGCGCAATGTTAATCACCATTCTGCTGGTGGTTGGCACCCTGACTGCCGTGGGCACGGCCACCATCTATGGCATCTATACGGCCTATACGGCCCAATTGCCCGATGCAAGCGTCATCGAGCTGCAACAGGATGAATTTGAAACGGTGCGTATTTATGACCGTACCGGCGATCACCTGCTCTATGAAAGCATTGACCCACGCCCATTCCGCGGCGATCGCCGCTATGTCGAATACAGTGCCATGTCGCCGTGGGTCTATCAAGCGGCGATCGCGCTCGAAGATCGCAACTTTATGGATAATCCTGGCATTAACATGCGCGGCCTCTTGCGCGCCTTTGTCTCGAATGCCCAAGGCGGGGCCGTGCAGGGTGGCTCTTCGATCACCCAGCAATTGATCAAGAATGTTGTCATTCCCGTCGAGGAGCGCACCCAGCAAAGCTATGCGCGTAAGATCAAAGAAGTGATCCTGGCGCTGGAAGTGACGCGCCGCTATGACAAAACGAAAATTCTCGAGTGGTATCTGAATTACAACTATTATGGCAACCTGGCCTATGGCGTGGAAGCAGCCAGCCAAGTCTACTTTGGCAAAAGCAGCCAAGCGCTGAGTATAGCCGAAGCCGCCATGCTTGCGCCGATTCCCCAATTTCCGCTGTTGAATCCCATCGACAGGCCGGAGGATGCCAAAGAGCGCCAGGGGATCGCCCTGCGCGCTTTGGTTGAAGCCGGCTACATTACACCAGATGAAGCCCTCGCCGCCTTTCGAGAACCCCTAGCCTTGCGCAAGTCGGTCGCCGAGCGCTTCGATCTGCTCACGGCCCCGCACTTTGCGCTCTATGTGTTAGATCAGATCAAGCGCGAGTATAACACTGCCGAAGATCCCTATTATATCTGGCGCAAGGGCTTGCAGATTTACACTACGCTAGATGTAGACTTGCAACGCTATGCCGAGCAGGTGGCGCGCGAACAGGTGGCACAACTGATTGTCCAAGACAAAAACGCACACAATGCGGCGGCGGTCGCCATCAAAAATGATACGGGTGAAATTTTGGCAATGGTGGGTTCGTTGGACTATAACAACGAAGAGATTGATGGGCAGGTGAATGTCGCCACCGCCTCGCGCCAACCAGGCTCCAGCTTTAAGCCCTATGTCTACCTCACTGCGCTGCAAAATGGCATGTCGCCCGCCAGCATGATCCTGGATGTGGCTACCGCGTTCCCCCAATCGGACGGCGCCTATTATCGCCCCGAGAACTATGATCGCCAATATCATGGGCCGGTTTCGCTGCGCAATGCCCTGTCGCGCTCCTACAACATTCCCGCCATTCGCGTTATGCAACAGGTGGGGGTGGCAGATGCGCTGCGTACTGCCCATCGCATGGGCATTAATGGCCTGGATCGCGGGTTAAATTATTATGGCCTCAATCTGGTATTGGGCGGTGGCGAAGTCTCGCTGCTGGATCACACCTATGCCTATAGCACCATGGCCAACGCCGGTTCGATGATTGGTGAACCCGTGTTGACCGCCGAACGCCGCAGCGGTTTCCGCAACCTGAACCCGGTTTCCGTGCTGTTGATCCGCGACACCAAAGGCGAAGTGATCAAAGAGTACCAAACACCCCAAGTCGAACGCATCTTTAGCGCCGAAGTCGCCTATGTGATGGCCGACATCATGAGCGATGATGTGGCGCGCGCGCCAGCCTTTGGCGCGAATACCGAGCTTACCTTGCCCGACCGCAAAGTCGCCGTCAAGACGGGGACGACCAATGGCTTCAAGGACAACTGGACCATGGGTTTTACACCCCAATTGACAGTCGGCATCTGGGTGGGCAATACCGACAACGAATCCATGCGCAATGTCACTGGGCTTTCGGGCGCAGCGCCCATCTGGAATGCAATCATGCGTAAATACCATGAAGTGATCCCCCCCACCTGGTACGATCCGCCGCCCGGCATTGTCAACCTGACGGTCTGTTTGCCCAGTGGTCTCTTGCCAACGCCCGCGTGCCAAAGTCAGCGCAATGAAATTTTTATTGCCGGCACCGAACCAACCTTTCCCGATAATATCTGGCAGGTCTTTGAAATCGATAGCGAAACCGGGCAGTTGGCCAGCGCCAACACGCCACCCGAGCGCCGTACCAATCGCGTCTATGAAATGTTGCCCCAGGAAGCTGCCGATTGGGTGCGCGAAAATGGCATTGCACAACCGCCCACCGGCCAAGCCGCGATCAATGTGGATTCTTTCGATCCCGATGCGGCGATCATTACACCCTCGCTCAATGGCTATATTGGCGGGGTGACTGAAATTATTGGCAATGCACGGGGCGGACTCTATCGCGTCGAATTTGGATCGGGCCTGGATCCGCAACAATGGACACAAATTGGGCCAGAACATGGCGAAGAAGTGGTCAACGGGCGTTTAGAAGCGTTGGATACAACCACCTTGGGCGAAGGAATTTACACCTTGCGTCTCACCGTCCAGCGCAGTGATGGCCCACGCGAGTGGCGCACCCCAGTAACGGTGGATAATACACCGCCCACGGTCGTCATCTCGGAGCCCAAACCGGATCGTCTCTATGTCATGGAAGAAGATGAACAGATCAATGTCAATGTGTTGGTCAATGATACCTGGGCCGTTGACAAGGTAGAGTTTGTCATCGACGGTGCTGGATTTGGCACTAGCACCGTCGCGCCTTACAATGAACGGTGGAAAATTACCATGCGCGATGTGGGGACGATTGAAACAGGTGGTGCTCAAAATTGGCTTGGTTTTGTGAGTGACGATCCAGATATCCAACCTGGGCGCATGTTGCCCTTTGGGGACGGCTTCCAGGCGATTCGCACCAGCGGCGGTGTCTATCTGGAAAGCCATCTGATCAAAGTGCGTGCCTACGATCGGGCGGGAAATCGCGTGGAAAGTGATGAAGTGCGCGTTTACGTGCGGCATGAGAAGCCAGAGTAACCCAATTTATGGTCTTTAAACCACTACCATGCCGCACCCGTTGGGAAGGGCTTGTCGTCAGCTTTTGGATTTTGCTGATTGATGGGCTGCTCATTGCCTGGGCGATTCAGCGCTCCACGGATTGGCTACGCTTCCTCCTGATCCTGCTCATTGTGTTGAGCGTGCCAATTCTGCTGCATCTTTTATATCGGACTTGGGGGGTTTTCACCTTGGAATATTGGGTGGATCGCAATGCCGTTACCATCCGTTGGGCCAATGTGCGGCAGATCATTCCCTTGTCCACCATTCAACAGATGATTCAGGGTGGCGTGCAAGATACCGATCAGTTGCGTTGGATGCATTGGCCTGCGCCCTATGTACGCCGCGCCTATGCTGCCGAGTTGAAGGAAGTGACCCTTTTTGCCACACAGCCCCTTGCAGATTGTTTGCTGTTGGACACGGGACAGGCCGTTTTTGCGATTTCGCCGTTGCGACAGTCAGAATTTTTGACAACAGTCCAAGAACGGTTCCGCATGGGTGCTGTGCAAGGGTTGCAAAGCAGTGAGGTGCGCACTTCGCTGGTGCGACGCATCTTTGGCACAGATCAGGCCGGGCCGATCCTGTTGGGGCTAGGACTGCTGGGTGTTTTGACGCTTTTTGGCATTTTAATGGTACAATTTCCCGATCTACCCAACCCATTGCCTACTCGCTATAGCCCCGATGGACTGCCTGAGATTGTGCGCGACAAACAGGTGCTTTTCCGCCTGCCGCTGATTGGCCTTTTTGCTTGGCTGGTGAATGGCGCGTGGGGGGTATGGATGACAGTACGCCGCCAACCTGTGGGCGCATACTTGCTGTGGGGTAGCACAATTGTTGTCCAAATCTTTCTACTCTTTGCTTTGCGCAGTGTATTACCCTGACCGCAAGGCAGACAAACTGATACAGATGATCTTCAAGCCAGCGCAGAAAATACAGGCAATCTCATGGACCATGCGTCAACCGTGCCGAGCCAGGCCAACGCGCCTTTTCTAAGCATTATTATCCCTGCCTATAACGAAGAACTACGCCTGCCGCCCACGCTGTCACGCATTGCCGCCTTTCTCCGTACGCAGCCCTATAGCGCCGAAGTGATTGTGATTGAAAATGGCTCCACCGACAATACCGCCGGGGCCGTACGTCAATTCATGCAGGAGCAGCTATTGCCCGAAGATCCTTTTTCGATCTACCTGTTGCAATCAATACCAGGCAAAGGGGCCGCGGTCAAAAAGGGTATGCTCAATGCCAAAGGTGACTATCTGATCATGAGCGACGCCGATCTTTCGGTGCCGATTGAGGATGTGCCCAAGTTTTTGCCGCCAGCGCTCCAAGCGGGCGGCTTTGATGTGGCGATTGCCAGCCGCGAAGTGGCCGGTGCCGTGCGCCATGACGAACCAGGCTATCGTCACTTGATGGGGCGGGTCTTCAACTTTCTCGTACGCGCCATGGCAGTGCCCAAAATTCAAGATACACAATGTGGCTTTAAATGTTTTACGCGCGAGGCGGCTCAGCTTGTCTTTCCCCTTCAGCGTATTGATGGCTGGGGGTTTGATGTCGAAGTGCTGCACATTGCCACGCTGCACCATCTACGCATGATTGAAATTCCCGCCAATTGGTACTATGGGGCGAACAGTCGAGTGCGCGCCATTCACGACACGCTGAACATGGTCAAGGAACTGCTCAAAATCCGCATGAATAGTCGCCGTGGCTATTATAATCGGCCCACATCTGCGTCGGCATTGGTCGATAACGCCGTCGCCTGATCGAGGCGCATGGCTTGAACAATCTGTAGTGCATTGGTCACATAGTGGGCAACAATCGGCAGCAAGATGTTGCCTTGCCCCACAAAGAGGCTCCCCAACAATAAACCAGCCCCACCCGCGCCGGCCATGCCCCAAAGCCCCTGCGGTGCATGTAATAAGCCAAACAGTATACTCCACCCAATTACCAATAGCGGTGTTGGCAGCACCGCAGCCAGCCCACCGATGAGTAGACTGCGAAAGAGTAATTCCTCTAGCAACACCACCGGCAGCATGGCAACCAGCACCAAGAGCAATTCCTGTGTGCTGTGCGGGGTAATCGCCTGAATCACGCTGGAAGAATAGAAGCGTTTTCCCGTGCGCGCCACCAACCATTGCGTACTGAGATAGAAGAAAAGCGCCAATCCCGCGCCCCAAACCACCCCCCACAAGAGTTGACTCCCAATATCAGGAAAGATCCAGCCCAACTGCACCATCGGCACGCCACTAATCGATCCCAGTACAAGGCACAAAGTAATCAACAGCAAGCGGATCAGATTCTCGGCGGGCAGCAATAGCAAATTGCGATCCGGTTGCCAATGGCGCAGCAGTTGCGCAGTGGCATAGGTGCCATAACTGATAAAAATTACCAGCGCCAGGGTGAGTAGGACAAAAATCCAGAAGTTGATCGGCATAACCTTATGGTTGCTTTACAATTTAACTTGCATCGAAACTAACCCTGTGCTATAGTGTTACTGAATCTTGGGAAAACTTTCGGGTTTTCTCGGTAGCGGGGACAATGGCGTTCCCGCTTTTTTTCTTTGTACGCGCTTTAGTGCAGTTGGACCCTATCTTTTACCCAACATAGTCATCTATCCAACATCATAAAACAAAGCGGCTTGTGATAATCTACTTCCTAACAACCGTGACTATAAAAAGACAGGCCCATGACATATACTGAGGAGCAGGCATGTACTGCGCTTCCTATCAGCGAAAATAGCTTTAATAGCGTATGCGTTCTGCCCAGTGGATTAATGGTAGAACACAGAAAGGCTGCAATGGGCGATTTTATTGACTTTCTATCGTTCATCAATTCCCAGCTTTATACACGGGAAACATCCAGACTTGAAACAATGTTGATGTCGGCAAACTTCAGCAGCATCGTAGGCGAATTCATGTCAGCAACGATCCCAAAGTATTGTGGTAGCCTCGTGAAAAACCGTTATCATAATGGGCATCCTGATCTTATTCCAGCAGGCATGTTTGTCAACAATTCCGTTCAATATTCGAGTGAGGGAGTGGAGATAAAGGCATCCAGGTATAGCAATGCTTGGCAAGGGCATAATCCTGAAAATGTCTGGCTGATGGTTTTTGTCTTCAACAGCGACTCGGCTAGTAGATCCCGGCGTAAATAAGGTACCCTATTTTTACCATGATGTACACGAGTAACGTGCCTTATTAACGGCCGTGGTATCTACGCCCAACTGTACTAGTAAGATTGCGCCAAAGCCATTTGGGTTCGTAAAGGTAGTTGGAGCACAACTAACCAAGGAAGATTGGAAGTTCTCAGGGAGGTCAGCGCAAAGTCGCAGAACGATCACCGCAAGCGTAACAAGAAGCGGCTACGATAAGATGACAGCCAACTGGATTTACAACCATCAGTAGTCTAATAATGGTAATTGCTCTGTTGCTGCTTCCACCGATAGTGCAGCCAGCCTTGGCACAGCTTGCCGACTTATATCGAAATAATCATCATACCGTTCTATACCCACACACGTAAGACCTAATGCCTCTGCCGCGGCAACAGTAGAGCCAGAACCCATAAAAGGGTCAACAATCATGCCTCTGCCGAGAGGCAGAGAGGCGCGCACAATTTGCCGCAAGAATGACTGAGGTTTTAAGCTTGGGTGGCCTGCAATATTACGTTCACGCCGTGCCGTGCGTTCGCTTAGAATCACATCATTAAACGGCTGGGTAGGACTAATGCGTCTTATTCCACCTGTTTCGTATAATCTTAAACAATCGCTTACTGTCATTTTAGGTGGGAGAGGTTTTCTAAGTATACCCCAGGGTTCATAGCAACTTCTAGGCATTGAACAGACATCCGGGAACTCTTCCTCCGCATTCTTTGGCCGATCTCCGCCACGGAAGGTGCGAACGAGACGAATAAGCTCACCGCGAAATTCTAGGCCACTCTCTACCAATGCGGAAAATACAAGCTGAGAAAGAAAGGCATTTGTTGCAATAAAGACATGCCCACCTGGACGAAGTGTATGCAGAACAACCTTACCCCATTCCAAAAAGAAACGATATAAATCTGCTCTTTCTTTATGATTTAACGCCGTAAACCTAGGCAACGGTGCACGATTACTTCCATCAAACGATGGAGGAATGCGCCAAATACCGCCATTTCCATTAGCTCTCTTTTCAATTTGATCAAAATTGTACTCTTTTACGCCCTAAGGTGGATCGGTAACAATGCTGTGAATGCTATTTTCGGGAACACGGCTTAGCCACTCAAAGCAATCCGCATGTAGAATGAGCGAGGTGCCAAATCTAGCATTATTGTATTCAAAGGTTAAAGCATCAAGAGCATCCATCGCATTATTCCTTTACAGACGAACCAAGAGAATAGGTAGGGCCAAGTTCGCGTATGACTTTCCCTAGTTCCTGACGATCATTCTCAGCAGCAAGCAATATGCTTTCAAGATCGGCCATGCTGAGGAGGATTGCTTGAGCTGCATTACGACGCTGAATAACATACCGGGTACTATTTTGGACAACATCATCTAGTATACGTCCAAAGTTATTCTGTGCCTCAGTCGAGGCGATAAGTTTAGTTCCCATAATCATCTCCAATGGCTAACTTAGCCAAATTAGCTAACTTAGCCATACAATACTTTACCATATAAAGCTTGTCAAGATCCAATTTGAATAAATATATGCGCAAGTCAACAGATCAACAACCAAAGGCCAACCCCAAGCCAACGCTTTGGTGGCATACTTATTTATCATGACTATCTATTTCTACTTTGGCACTTTAAAGCTGTAAGAGATTCAACGGGAATTTAGGGAGTGAATATAACACTTTCCAGAAAGTGACCATCAAATTGTTAGTCAGGAAACACTCGTTTGGTCACTTCT
>DAOTTR010000356.1:0-1666 GCA_034437715.1 Caldilineaceae bacterium | reverse complement strand
CCTTTGGCGTGGTCTCTCCTGGCCATGCTCTATCTCAGCGCGTTCCTATCCTCTACAACGTTTGCGCTTGTTATGCTCAGCTTTGTCAGCTTTCAAGCCTTCAAAGAATATTGTAGCATTATGCCGCTGCGGCGTGCCGAGCGCACACTGGTCATGTTGGGCTATCTAGCCATTCCGGTCCAGTTTTATTGGATTGGCACCCATTACTACGCGCTGGCCCTAAGTTTTATTCCATTCCTGATCTTCGCACTGGCCGCCTGGTTGGTGTCTACCTATGCGACCACGGCCCAAGCGTTCAATACGATTCTAAAGCTGGGCTGGGGTCTCTTTACCCTGGTCTTTGGTTTCAGCCATGTGGGGCTGTTGCTGGTACGCGGCAGTGCGTTGGATAGCTTGAACAGTGGTGGGAATTATCTGCTCTACCTGCTGTTGCTGGTACATGCCCAACTAGTGCTTCAGGCAGCCCTGTTGCGCTTGCGCGTGAATGATTGGTCGCGACCAGTCTTTCATGCCTCGCTGGTGGGGTTAGGCGGGATTTTGAGTATTCTGGGGGTGGGCATGGTGGCATGGGGGGTGGGCCCCTGGCTCCTGGAGGTGACACCGCTCAATGCGCTGGTTTCTGGGCTGCTGATTGGTGGCTGCGCCTATCTGGGCAACGTAACGGTGCGCAGTATCCAAAATGCCCTGGAGATCAACGAAGCGGATCGCGCTTTGACAGGCCAGGGCGGCATTCTGCTCTTGATCTACCCATTGGCCTATGCCGCGCCGCTTTTCTTTTACTACGTCAACTTATTTTTCTAAGATTTGCCATGCTAAAATTGATCCGCTATCTGGTATTTGTCCTCATTTTCTGCCCAGTGATCCATGTTGTCTTGGGCTTGACCGTGCGCAACCGCGAGCGATTACCAAAACATGGCCCCGCCATCCTAGCTGCCAATCACAACAGCCATCTGGACACGGCGATCTTGATGTGTCTCTTTCCCCTGCAGCGCATGGCGCGCGTGCGCCCCGTCGGTGCGACCGATTATTGGTTTAGCAATCGCTGGCTGGCGTGGTTTTCGGGCAACGTCATGGGCATCATTCCGATTGATCGCGAGCGCAGCGAAAAAGGCGTTGATCCGCTCACGCCCAGCTACGAAGCGCTGGCTGCCGGGGATATTCTGATCTTCTTTCCCGAAGGTTCACGCGGCGATCCGGAGCAATTGTCGGATTTCAAAGCGGGCATTACCCTGCTGGCCGAGCGTTTTCCCGAAGCACCTGTGATCCCGGTCTTTATGTATGGCACGGGCAAGGCGCTGGCCAAGGGCACGTCGCTATTTGTGCCATTTTTCTGCCAAGTGACGATTGGTCAGCCGATGCATTGGGAAGGGGAGCGGCTGGGCTTTATGCGCCGCTTTAAGGCCCAGATGCGGCAAATGGCGGCGTCTGGCAATTTTCCTGTTTGGCAATAGCTCTCCACCCCATGAATATAGACGCGCTGCAAGCCGAGTTCGCCGAGTTTGTAAACGACACATCCCTGACTGACCCCACCAATTTACACCGGCGTACCCAAGCGTTGGATTTTCTGGCTTTTGTGCAGGACGTGCTGCGCATGGAACGGCACTTCACACCAGCGCTGCAAACGCTACAGCAGCAAGCGACCCAACTGCAAACCGCGTTGGAAGCG
>DAOTTR010000355.1:0-1537 GCA_034437715.1 Caldilineaceae bacterium | reverse complement strand
GGTGAAGACCTTGCCGTTGGGCAGCGCGACCGCGCCGTTGTACCAGCGCCCTGTGCTCATGTTGTTGCTGCGCGTCCACGTGTTGTTGCGATAGTCGAAGATGCTGACGCGCTCGCGTGTGCCATCACCCCCGTTGACAAAGACGCGCCCATCTTCCAACATGGTGGGAATGGCGCAAAACATCGAATGGTCGCTATGGTTGATCGATTGGAACTGTCCATTGGCGGGATTCCACACCGACGCATAGGTGCTGGTGCCGCCGCTAAACGAGGTGGTGTTGTTGCCACCCCAGGCCGCGATGTGCCCGTCGGGCAGGCTGACCGCCGTGGCAAAGACAAAAGGCCAAGTCGTCACTGCGCCCCACTGCCCCACTTGGTTAAGTGGCCCAGTCGCGGCAGCATCGATTTGCGGGGCCACAAAAGGCGGCTCATTGCGTTGGCGCGCCAACTCGGCCAACACGTAGTCGTCGTGGTCATGATCATGGGTGGCATGATCGTGGGGTGGATCGACCGGCGTCGTTTCGATCGGCGTGTTTTCTAGCGGAGGGGCACTCTCCATGCCCATAATCGTGGGCAGAAAGAGCTTATTTGGGCTCTCGCCATTGTCCAGGGCAATCGGTTCAGCTATATCGGGGGCAGGGTTGGCGGTAGCATTATTCGCTTCTTGCGCCCAACTGGCACTGGGTAAGATATTATTTATGATGAGTACACTGACTAAAAAGGCAATTAGTAAAGCAGATGGCGCGCGCTGGCGTTGAGGCACAGGGACTTTCCTTTCAATTTTTGAATCGTTTTATGATTGCGAGTAGATCTATCATGCAAATTTTTGTACGCGGATTATCGCGGATTATCGCGGATTTTTGCTCGTATTTAATCTGCGCCAATCTGCGTACAAATTCCCCCAAAATTAAATAGCCGCACCACGTTAGTGGTCCGTTGTTACTGCAC
Source organism: Caldilineaceae bacterium (assembly GCA_034437715.1). Classification (GTDB taxonomy): domain Bacteria; phylum Chloroflexota; class Anaerolineae; order Caldilineales; family Caldilineaceae; genus JAHBVH01. Next base: position 590 of record DAOTTR010000355.1, on the reverse strand, counting down.
ATTTTCGATCAGTGCCGGTTGGGCGAGAGACTTTGTCGTGCTCTCACTACTAGCAAAGATACCTTACATTTATTGATGTTGCTGATGTTATCATTGATCCTGGGGTGAGGGTTGAGACGCTTTCCTGACAGAATGTAAGATAAAAGATATATACTTTCTCTTCGGGCTGAATAGATGAAGGCTATATCCTCTACGTATCGCTACGCTGTTCTAGCGACGTGGGTCGACAACAGGCCAGACCGGTGTTTAAACCGGTCTGGCCTACTAGTCATTTTGTGGTTTTAGCCGTAGAATAGGAGGAAAGCGCTCGGCTAGAGGGTAGGCCGCGTATAGGGTGATCAAGGGAGAAACGAATGGGGCTTAAGTGGAAGCGATTTTGGGCGCAAAAAGCGGCACGCCGCTTACGCTTTGGTCTAATCGCAGGTTGGGTCGGCCTTTTATTGCTCGGTCTTGGCTATTGGGTCAGCCTAATCATCATCAATCATCATCCGGCTTTTATTCCCAATGCGGAAAAACGGATTGCGATGTTCAAATTCTCAACCCACCATCCACGCCAAGGTGGACGGTGGACGCCGCAGCAAGGTGGGTTT
>DAOTTR010000354.1:0-2034 GCA_034437715.1 Caldilineaceae bacterium | reverse complement strand
GGTTAGCATCGTTCACTCCTAGGTAGGTATTTTGATCGGTACCTCACCATTGTGAACGACTAACCGCTTTTTGTCATTTCTTGACTTTTTTGACTCGATTTTTACCGGAAACTAAAGTTTAAAAGTCATACAAATAAGCTTGGTAATACATCAGAGCGTATGTATGACTTTTAAGAGTTTTATCTATAATAGGTATTACGCAGTTGGCAGCGTTGCCATCTCCGGTGGCAGGCCGGCAGGATGCCGGCGTTCCCAGGCAACTGCGTAACTTCTATAGAAGAAAGAAGAGAGTGCTTTCTGAAATATAGATATATTATCGGCATTGATCTGGGCACAACCAACTCGGCGGTGGCCTATGTCGATCTGCAAAGCCCGGCCAATACAACTGGCGCGCGTGCGATTCAGCTCTTCCCGATCCCACAGTTGGTGGCGGCGGGCGAAGTGGCGCGCCGGTCGATGTTGCCCTCTTTCCTTTACCTGCCCGGTGCCTATGATCTGCCGCCCGGCAGTACAGCCCTGCCTTGGGCTGCGGACCGTGATTATGCGGTGGGCGAGTTTGCGCGCGAACAGGGTGCGCTGGTGGCTGGGCGCTTGGTCTCTTCGGCCAAATCCTGGCTCTCGCACGCCGGGGTTGATCGCACCGCGCCAATTTTGCCCTGGGGTGCCAATGCCGATGTGCCCAAGGTTTCGCCGGTGGAAGCCAGTGCCCGCTATTTGCAACACCTCGGCGAGGCGTGGAATGCTGTCATGGCATTGACGGATGAAACGGCGCGTTTTGAAGCGCAACTGGTTATTCTTACCGTGCCCGCTTCGTTTGATGAAGTGGCGCGCGAATTGACCCTGACCGCGGCAGAACAGGCTGGAATTGCCCATGCCATTCTGCTGGAAGAGCCGTTGGCTGCGTTTTACGCCTGGCTGTCAACCCACGAAAGCGACTGGCAGACAGCCATGCACGCTGGGCAACTGATCCTGGTCTGTGATGTGGGCGGCGGCACAACCGATTTTTCGATCATCGGTGTCCAAGCGGGTGAGCATGGGCTGCGCTTCAACCGCCTGGCTGTGGGCGACCATCTGATGTTGGGCGGCGATAATATTGACATTACCCTGGCGCGCTATGTGGAACGGCAACTGGCTGGCAAGGCTGGAAAAGTTGAAGCACAACATTGGCATCAACTGGTGGCGCAATGCCGCAAGGCCAAAGAGACACTGCTGAACTTGCCCGCAACGGTTGATGGCGCGGCGGAAGCCAAGGTCGATGTGACCGTCGTCGGCACCGGCAGCAGTTTGATCGCGGGCACGCGCAAAGGTACACTCACCCAAAATGATGTGCAGCAGGTGATCCTGGATGGCTTTTTCCCAGAGATTGCCCTGCTCCCGGCGACTGACCCCGTACGCCGCAGTGGCCTCGCTGAGTTTGGCTTGCCCTATGTCCAAGACCCGGCGATCACGCGCCATTTGGCGACCTTTTGGCAGCGCTTTCCCGCGCTGTTAAAAAGCGAAACTGGGCGTACCGCGGTCTATCCAGATTTTCTGCTCTTTAACGGCGGCGCGCTGATTCCGCAACGCTTGCGTACACGGTTGCAAACGCTGGTGCAACAGTGGTTCCAGCCGGTTGCCGGTGATGCGTGGCTACCCGTAGAATTAGAGAATCCGAATCCAGAATTAGCTGTTGCACTAGGCGCGGCCTACTATGGCTTGGTGCGCCTGGGCGAAGGGGTGCGTGTGGGCAGCGGCAGTCCGCGCGCCTACTATATTGGGGTGGATACAGGTGCGCCGCCAGTCGTCAATCGTGCTGAGGAACTAACGCAAGCTGCCGTTTGTGTGGCGGCGCGAGGGGCCGAAGAAGGCTTTACCCTGCACCTGCGTGAACCCCAGTTTGAAGCGTTGACCAATCAACCGGTTTCCTTTTACATGTTCACTTCCAGCACGCGCCTGGGCGATCAACCCGGCGAGATCGTGCAACTCGCTGCCGACGAAATCAGCCAGTTGCCGCCCATCCGTACGGTGTTGCGCTATGGCCGCAAAGGATTGGCG
>DAOTTR010000353.1:0-3898 GCA_034437715.1 Caldilineaceae bacterium | reverse complement strand
TGTCAACCACATGAGATCCGGTTGAGCCAAAAAAATTACGCTGGGGCTACGCCCCAGACCCCCAACGGCTACACCCCAAAACCAAAACAGAGGCCAGAGCAGAACAGAGAACAGCGGCTCAACTACCGGGGGACATCACCCGAAAACCGATGCTGCTGAGGCGGGAGACTGGGAAGAAGTGGCCGCGGGACGCACAGCGCACGAAGTGATCGAAGCTGATGAACGAACCGCCACGCACCACGCGAGTGTCCACATCCGCGCTATCCTCCCGCCCATCGTCCGGTTTATATGGATATCCCTTAAACAAGCTACGCGTCCACTCCCACACATTCCCCGCCATATCCAACACACCATACGGACTCGCCCCCATCGGATAAGTGCCCACTGGCGTTGTATCCCCTACATTCATACCAAAGTTGCAACGTTCTTTATTCGGCGCTTCATTCCCCCACGGCCACAGACGCCCGTCCGTCCCGCGTGCCGCCTTCTCCCATTCCGCTTCACTGGGCAACCGCACCCCTGCCCATTCACAAAAGGCTATCGCATCCTGCCAACTCACATTAACCACTGGATGATTTGCCTTACCTTTAGGAATCTCTCCCTTTTCCCAATGGGAAGGTTTTGTGTAGCCCTTAGCCGCAACAAACTGTTGATATTGCGCGTTCGTCACCGCCACACGCGCTATCCGATATTCCGGCAGATAGAGCCGGTGCTGGGGCAATTCGTCATCATAGGCAGCCGTGTCTTGCGCCTTGTCGCTGCCCATCACAAACTCACCCGCGGGAATCGTCACCCAATCAAAACCAAGACGCGGTATGGGCGTCGAATTGGGGTGACAGCTTGGTTGTGCCTGCGGATGGGGTAACGGCTCTGGACTAGGCGTAGCGACAGGGGAGGTTAATAAAGGCGAGTCTGGCGGATTGAGAATGGGCGGCATCGTCTCAGCATGGATGTTTCCGGCTCTGATACTGTCTACCAAAGCCATGACGACTGCATCAACACGGTTGCCAATCACGCCAACAGCGGCCGCGGCCAAAATCCACTGGATGGCATTGCGCATAGGGTCTGGCTGTGCTGCTGACTCGGTGGCAGTCTCGCCTTCATGCGCAGCCATCATTACCTTTTCCAAGTACGTCTTGGCCGTGTACCAGGCCAACGGCGTATATTCCCAAAGGGTAAGATCTGCCACCACCGCCCACATGCCCGTCTCGTCGGCCTGTACCAATCGTTCTATCAATTCGTCCTTATTGCCGGATATGGGCAGTTGGCGTGTACTAAGCAGGGTTTGTAATTCAACGCGGGTAAAGGTTTGGTCGAGATGAACCCGTACATCAGCCCGCACCAGCGCGCCGATTTCCTGTAGCTGGCTGGCGACTACGGTTGGGTGTGCGCCTAAACACGCTTCCCAACTGGGATACGAAGGTGGCGAGGGAAATGGGATAGGCGCATCAAGCGCGCGCGGTTTGTCAAAGGTAAGCAGATAGATAAGATGTGCAACTGGCAGTCGCTGCAAGGCGTTGACCACCGCGGCCTGCGCTTCTTGTGGTGAGGGCACGAGATTAACGGTTGACGCAGTCGGTGTTTTGTCGGTCGTTTGCCATTCCTCGGCCACGCGACTCAACTCGCGCGCTATCTCCAAAAAACTTTTGGTCAATCGTGTGAGAAATGACCGTTTACTGGGGTCAGGTAAATTTTTTGACATAAATTCACTTCCAAAACAGTGTACTGCACGAGGGAGATTGGCTCTGTGCCAGCCCGGTCGTCAAGCCGAGTGCGGGCAGGGCACAGAGCCGTTTTCTATTTGCCCGGCTCTTCTGCCAACTTTTCTCAAGCAGAGAAAGCTAGACAGGCGAGACTCGGCCAGGAACTGGCTGCACCGGCAGTCATCCGTGCTGCATAAGCCGTAGCCGACGCAGAAGGCTGGCCCACCTTGTCGGTGACGAGGTAGGGTGAAAGCCGTGGGACATCACCCGAAAACCGATGTTGTTGTTGCGGTTGTCTGGGTTGTTGTGGTTGCGGTACGCACAGCGCACGTTGTTATCGTTGTTGTCGAACGAACCGCCACGCACCACGCGACGTCTCAGCCAATCCCCGCAATGCCAACCAAATCGTTTGGTCGGTAATTGCCTATGCTTGGGTAATCCGTTGCCAGCCGCCGAGCAAGCGTCCCAACTCGGCGATTAGACGGCTGGCATGTTCATACTGCCCCGCATTCATCCAGTGCCAGTTATGGGCCAGCCGCAGATAAAGCCGGATCTTACTCAAATAGCTATCGGCGGCGCGCAGACGCTCACTACGGCCAGATCCGCGCAAACTGTTCGCTTCCAAAATAGACTCCTGAAAGTCCAAGGCAGCCTCCAACAAGCGGCGCGTGATTGTATGGCGGTGCAGGCGTGGAAAATGATTGGTCAAGGGCACCAGCCAGGCCAGAAAGTCATAGGTTTTGGTAAACAGTGGCATCTCCGCTGGAATATTGCTCATAGCCGGACCGCCTTCAGAAGTTGCTTCCGCAAGCCCCATGTATCGCCATACCGCACATGGTTAATCCAGCCACGCACCGAGGTACCAATCGTCGCCCGATCCACTGCGCCTTGCGCGTATCCTGCCAACAGGGCAGACAGTTTGCGCCGGTATTGCAGCCCCTTGCGCCGCACCAACCGACGATGGGTTGGATAGAGATAGAAGCCCAAGAAGCGTACCCCTTCTGTGGTTGGCCGCACCAGGGCGCATTCTTCGTGCAGGGTGAGGCGCAACTTGGCCAACCGGTCGATGATGGCGTCACGCCACTGCCACAGGCTGGCTGTATCATCGGCAAAGAGGAGAAAATCATCGACATAGCGCAAGTAGGCCGGACAGCCTAGCTGACGCAGCACAAAGTGGTCAAATTCGTTCATGTAACAGTTGGCCCAGAATTGGCTGGTCAGATTACCGATGGGCAACCCGCGCGGTCGGTTGCAGGCGAACAAATCATCATCGGCAAAGTAGACCATGTGATAGACTTCCCCCAGCACGCCATTGCCGCTGGCCATCAGCAACGCAATCAGCCGCCGGATGGCCCCATCTTGGATACGCCGATTGAGTGCACGCTGGAGTAGGTGATGGTCAATCGATGGGAAAAATTGTCTGACGTCACACGGCAATACATACCGATACCGACCAAGCCAACGCTGGCAAGTATCCAGCGCACGGTGCGTGCCTTTGCCCACGCGGTTAGCATAGGAATGGTCAATAAAGCTACGCTCAAATGCTGGCTCTATCACCTGACAGAGCGCATGATGGACAACGCGATCGCGGAAGGGCGCAGCGCTAATCAGGCGGCGCTTGGGTTCATGGATGGTAAAATTGACATATCCACTAGGGCGATAGGTTTCACTAGCCAGTTCGTCCTGCAATTGAATCAGGTTATCCTCTAGCTTGAATTCAAAGGCCGCGGCCGGTCTACGCCCGCGTTTGCCTTTGGCCGCTTTGCGGTAGGCGGTGTAAAGATTCTCCCAAGTGTAAATATCGGCATAACAGCCCTTAACTTGTGCGACCATCTTGACTCCTTTCCTTGGGTACCCTATGTAAAGCTATTCCCTTCCCAAAAAAAATTACGCTGGGGCTACGCCCCAGACCCCCAACGGCCACACCCCAAAACCAAAACAGAGGCCAGAGCAGAACAGAGAACAGCGGCTCAACTACCGGGGGACATCACCCGAAAACCGAAGCCGCTGCTGCGGAGGTCTGGGTTGAGGTGGTAGCGGCACGCACAGCGCACGCCGTAACCGCCGTAGTCGAACGAACCGCCACGCACCACGCGACGACCGGCATCCGCCGCATCTTCGCGCCCATCGTCAACCTTATATGGATACGACTTGTATAAGCTACTAGTCCACTCCAACACATTGCCACTCATATC
>DAOTTR010000352.1:0-4263 GCA_034437715.1 Caldilineaceae bacterium | reverse complement strand
CAATGGGCGGCTTGGTTGCACTTCGTTGCCCGTTTGTTGGCGTTGCGTCGGTGGGATCGCTTGCAGTAAGCGCGCCAGGTGTGTCCCACCACCCGCCGGGTGCGGCGTCAAGCTGCGCTGATCCTGCCAGGTGATCACATTGGAACGCGCTGCGCCTTGATCGGTACAGAGCACCATGCCATGCATCTGTGTACACATAACAATGCCCTCACAATCGGGGGCCAGTGCCAGCAAATCGGTTAAAAGCGTATATACCGTTGCTACTAACGTCTGTGGATCCACTTCAAAAAAGAGCGGCGGCAGATTGGGTAGGGGCTTAGGAAAAGGTTGGCGGCGAATATGGCGCAGGTGGAGGTTGTCCAAGTCGAGGACTGCGCCTTTTACAAACGTGGTGCCTAGGTCTAGGGCGAGTAGCGTCATAAAGTTGTTCCGTTAAAAAGGGTTGAAGAAGGCAAGGCGAATTGCTTGGGTCGCCGCGATCACTAGGAATGATAAAATTGTACTGACTTGCCGGATGAATGTCAATCGCACTTCATCGGCGGGTGCATTTCACTTGCACGCTCTCGGGCACGTATTCTGAGCCAAATCAACAAACTACTTGCGATACACCTACAAATTTGCCTCACAAATTAAATTACTGTAATTTAGAAAAGGCGCATTCGTTTACCTAAAACCGTCCGTAAGCCCCTGGTTTTAACTATGGCACCCAGAGGGTTCCCGTAAGGGCGCAAGCCGTACTCGGCTTGGAGATCGATACAAGTCGACTGGTTGCTTGACAGCGTAGCCAAGATGGTGTATAATAGGCTACATGAGCAACAATAATAAGCAACCCAAAGTTAATCCAAAGACGATCCGATTGACGGCTGTTGCGAACGATCTACTTTCAGCGTTAGCGGAAAAACACGGTGTATCACAGACGGCAATTTTAGAGATGGCGATCCGCGAGAAAGCGGAGCGGGACGGCGTTAACAAATAATGTTGATCTACAAATTCAAGCTGTACCGCAATGAGAACAACCGTATATTGGATAGCCGGATCAACATTGCGGGTTGTATCTACAATCATTGCATTGCCTTGCATCGGCTGTATTATCGGCTGTATGGCAAGGGCTTGAATTTGTATCAACTGCAAAAGCACATCACGAAGCTAAAGAAGCAAGCCCGCTTTCAGTTCTGGAACCTATTAGGCAGTCAAGCGATTCAAGACATTGCCGACCGCATTGACAAGGCATACAAGCTATTCTTTGGCAACCTCAAGCGTAAAGTCCGCACCGCACCCCCAAGCTTTAAGAAGGTCAAAAAGTATACATCCTTCACGCTCAAACAAGCAGGCTGGAAGCTTGAGGGTTCTAACCGCCTAACGATCATGGGCACGCTGTACAAGTTCCACCATAGCCGCAACATACTGGGCAAGATTAAGACGGTCACGGTCAAGCGATCTAGGGCTGGCGAACTGTACGTCTACTTCGTAACCGATTTGGAAGTTGAACCAAGCCACGACGGGTAAAAGCGCGGGCTTTGACTTTGGACTCAAAACTTTCTTGACCGTACACGATGGTACAAGCATAGCGTCACCCCTATTCCTTAATCGGATGTTGCGCCAAAAGCAAAAGCTAGGCCGTCGTTTTTCTCGCTGCAAATTGCACTCCGCCCACTGGTATAGTTTGAAGTACAGCCTTGCCAAGCTAGACGAAAAGATTGCCAACAGCCGTCGTGATTGGTTTTTCAAACTGGCTCACACCCTAACGGACATATACGACTGTCTATTCTTTGAAAGCCTCAACCTTGACGGAATGAAATGCCTTTGGGGGCGCAAGGTGAGCGATTTAGCTTTCGGATCGTTCCTTGAAACCCTAAAGTACGTCGCGGTTGGCAAGGGCAAGATTGTACACTTCATCGACCGTTGGTATCCGTCTAGTAAGACTTGCTCAGGCTGCGGGTACATCAACCGGAAACTTGAATTATCAGCTCGCTATTGGCGTTGTCCATCCTGCCAAATTGAACATGACAGGGACGGGAACGCCGCGATAAACATTCTTTGCGAAGGGACATCTTCGCTTGCGTTAGGCGATGTAAGACGGGGGCTTGCCTCTGCTATCGCTGTTTGAGCGCGTAGAATCCCCTACCTTTAGGCATGGGGAGTATGTCAAGATTTCTTTTAGCAATTTTAGCAATAGGGTCTACAGCAATAAATCACAAGGAGTTTTTGTCGATGCCAACCCGCCAGTTTTTTATGAAAATGACTTTTCTACTCGCGTTAATTTTTTTAATCGATACCAATCGGGCGATTGCGCAGGAAAATCCGCCAACTACACCCGAACAAGTTCAGGTCGGGGTCTACATCAATGACATTCAGAGCATCGATCTGCGGACACATACCTATGCCATGGATGTCTATATTTGGTTTCGCTGGACTAACCCGGACCTCAACCCTGCCGAAACCCTGGAATTTATCAACCCGGCGGATCTGTGGGGAACGATTGTCGATCCAAGTTATGAAGAACCGCAAACGTTAGACAATGGTGAGCTTTATCAGGTGCTGCGTGTGCAGGGGCGCTTTGCCCGCAAAATGTCCCTGTATAACTATCCCTTTGATCGGCAGATCCTGGAGATCGTCTTTGAAGATAAGGCCAGTGAATCGCAGAAACTCACCTATGTAGGCGAAGGGGTGACCTTGAATCCGCGCTTGATATTGCCTGGCTTTAACCTGGCGCAACCACAGCTTGTGATTGCGGATCTAGCCTATCCTACCCAATTTGGTGATACGCGACTGAGCCAACCCAGCAGTTACTCACGCGCGCGCATTGAAGTGCCGATTTTCCGACCGGTTGCCACTTTTGCGCTCAAGCTGTTACTGCCTGTCTTTTCGGTCATTTTGTGCGCCTTGCTCATGTTTCTCCTGGCCCCCACCTATGTCGATCTGCGCATTAATGTTGGCATTACCTCGTTGCTGGCCATTGTTGTCTTGCAGATGACCTTGAACCAGGATGTGCCAGAGATCGGCTACTTAATGTTGGTAGACAAGATCTATTTGTGTGCCTATGCCTTTGTTGTCATCGGGCTCAGCTTGGTCGTCTGGACGGCCCGTCTCGTCAACCAGGGCAACGAAGCTGCCGCGCAGCGCGTGCAACGTCGCAGTTTGGTTATTATGACCCTGGTTTTTGTGGCAGCGGTTACGCTCTTGATCGCGCAGGGCATTATACAAGGATAAAGCGCGGCGTTCGTTAGTTTTGTGCCCCTACTGGATCATTATTCTTTTGGAATCGTCTAAGTGTCTGTCCAAGAATAACATGGATGATTTTAGACAGATTTACTTGGGTAGCATCACGTAAATTCACTATTTTATTTCTGGACAGACCTAAGGCCATTTCAAAGAATAAAGTATCCAGTAGGGGCGGCTTGCAGCCTGCCCGTTCGCAGCGAGCCAAACGCGTGGCGGCTGCGAGGCCCCCTACGCATGATTTTGTTGGGCAAGCGCTGGATACTTATTTCTTTGAAAGCGCCTAACGTTCAACATATTGCCCCAAAGCTGCATAGGCTGCCAACAAATGGTATAATCTACCCCATTTGTTGGCAGCCTATCACGCGTTCAACCACGATAGTAAAAGAGGGAGAGCATGACAGTCTCGCGCGAAAACTCCAAACTGGTCTATCAAGGCATCAAGGAAGCGGGGATTCGCTTTATCACCGCGCTGCCCGAAACCTGGCTGGTCTATCTATTACAGATGGCCGAGCAAGATCCCGAGATGTGCTTGATCGAGGTCGCCAAAGAAGAAGAGGCGATTGGCGTGGCCGCCGGTGCGCATTTCGCCGGTACGCCCAACCTAGTCTTGATCCAGAATCATGGTTTTCTGGGCGCGATCAACGGCATTGTCTCGCTCTCTATGCTCTATAATTTGCCCCTTTGTATGCTCATCGCCCACCGCGGCCATATGGGCGAACCCTACCCCTGGCACACCAAAGGCGGCACCGTGACCGAGCCGGTGCTGCGCGGATTGGGCATCCCCTTTGACTATGCGCGCCAACCTGCGCAGATTGCACGTCAGATCCGCGAAGCGCATACGCTATCGCACAGCGCACTTTCGCCGGTCGCCCTCCTGTTGACGCGCAATCTGATGGAAGGGGATGCGTAACCTATGCGCGATTGGCCGCTGCCACAACCCTATCCATTCACCTACCTTTCAGATTGAGGAACTTATGCCCAATTATAGCGCCCGCTTGCACGCAGTCCAGACCCACATGGCCGAGCAGGGAGTTGACCTGC
>DAOTTR010000351.1:0-9654 GCA_034437715.1 Caldilineaceae bacterium | reverse complement strand
GGCGGCACCGTCAGTTCCATGCCCACCGTTAGCTGCTCGGGCGAGGGCAAAATCGTGCGATTGGCGTCCAGCAAAACCGGAATCTTTGCCACGTCACCATAAAGCCGATAGGTGATATCCCACAGTGTGTCGCCAGCCTGGACGGTGTAGGTGGGAGGCAGCCGCAAAAACAGATCGACCGCGCTTACGTTGGTGGCGCCTGGCACACTTTTTGCTGCCTCGATCAACGCCTGACGCGTTTCAAAGGTGGGCACAATGCCCTGCAAGGAGAGCACAGTGCCCTGCAAGGTTGCCGCAACCGCTAATTGCGCCAGATCGGCGCGATTGATTTGCACCAGATGACTTTGCAGATCAATGGACTGGGCGGCGTTGAGGCTAATCACCCCACCGGGTGTACTGGCCGCGACTTCCTCTACCACAAAAGTGGCGGCGGGCGCGGCCTCTACGACATTGTCGGGCACATCTGGCGCGAGGGTGGGGGTTAACACAGGTGTGCTATCCAATGCTGGCGCAGGCGACGCGTTTTCAAGGGTCTGTTCCGCGGTTGGCTGGCGCACTGGTTCAGCCAGGTCTGGCGCAGAATCTGAAACGCGTGTTCCCTGACCCCGCAACAGCGCCACCCATTGCGGATTGCGTACCAATAGCGTGCTGCCCGCCAGCACAAAGACCAGCAGACACACAAAGACGAGGCCAGAGCCGGGCCCGCGTTTGGTTGCTTTCTGGGGAATTTGCGAGGCGATGCGCGGGTGTACTTGTTGAATGGCCCGCGGGATCTCGGCATCGCTGGCCGCAAAGCTATCGGCAAAGCCGGGGGAGAAACCCGCTGGGGCAGCGTCGAAACGGCTGACGTTTAAGGGCTTACTGGTCTCACGCAATTCACGTTGGCGCATCTGGTGTGAGCGCAGCAGCCACTCGCCTTCGGGGCGCAAAACATCATCAACCGGAATCGCGGCCACATGGTGGCGCATCCCCTCAAAATCACCAATGCGTTTGGAGAGAATGGCCCCCAGTAAACGCAACTCCGAGCTGGGTTGATAGGTCAGGCCACGATCAATTTCTTGTAGGGCAGGCAGCAACTGACTGCCCGCGGCTAATTGGGCGGCGCGGTCGTAAAAATATTTCGAAGCGTACACCGGGTGCAGCAATTCATGGAGGTTTTCGCTGCAAACCGAACACAGTTCAGCATCGGGTGAAATATGAACGATCCGTCCACAGTTGTAACAAACAACTTCTTGCATAGGCGGTTATCAGTAAGTGGCTATACGTGGTTTACCGAAAGTATACCATAAAATGAAATGAAACAGCAAGTAAAGAGTAAGCGTACCGTAAGTATAAAGCAGCTATGCCATTTTGCCTATATCGCTATACGCCATTTGACACAATACAAGACATAATATGCAACAAAATGTTACGTTGAAGTCGCTCGCCTACCTTTATAAACCCATGACGCTGGTAAAAGCGTTCCGCCCAAGCCGTTTCAAGCACAATTTGTGTACAATTTTCTTGATTGGCCAGGGCAATGGCATGGGCGAGCAAATGTGCGCCTAGCCCACGTTGCTGCTGTTGCGGGGCGATGGCCAGGGTGGTGATATTCAAAATCGTGCCGGAGGGGTCGTGTGTCAGGTGTGGATCTTCATCCAACGCTGGCTCACGCACACTGGCCCATTTTTCTGTCGTAAGGTAGCCTAGCAGTTGGGCGCTGTCACCCTCTGCGGCGGTTTCTTGCAGGACAGCACAGCCGTTGGGAAAAACCGCCAACCGCGCGGCGATGACAGCCGGACTCTCATCTGCGCCATAGGCACCGAAAATTGCCTGATCCAACGCCACAATCTGTGGCAGATCGGCGGATGTTGCTGGCTGAATCGTGACCATGCGATCCTTTCCGGTTGCGCACGGCAAGCGCAACACGCCCTAATGATGATCTTGACGCGGCGGCAGTTCCATGGTTTTGAGCTCACGCACCAGTTCGATTACACCTTCGACGGCGGCTTCAAGAAAGCGTTCGCCCTTTTCGCGTGTGGCCTTGGTGGCGTCGCCGCGCACGCCACTTGTTGACATGCTGCTCCAGTAGGGCATCAAGGTGGCAATCGAGCCATCGGGGCGTTTGCCCGCCAGCAGATCAGTCTGAAAGCTGGTGGGCAGGGGTGTGCGTTCGTCAACCGCCTTGTCCATCTGCACCAGATCGGGCCGCAGCGCCAGATAGAGCGAAGTTTCGTACTCGCCGGCATGGGAAGTGCCGCCAAAGTCGGAGGTGCGGATCTGCTTGCCTTCCTCGCGCACCTTGCGCACGCCCCAATGATTCACCGACGCACACATGACGCGGCCTTCGGTTTCGACCACCGTCAGGCGGGCTGACATTTCCAATGGGGCCGTGTTGCTGCCGTGGCCGTTGACGATCAGGATGCGTGTGAAGCCATGATGCGCCAAGCTGAGACAAACATCCTTCACATAATTGATAAAGGTGTCCCAGCGGATGGTAATGGTACCGGGGAAATCCATATGGTGCGGGCTATAGCCGTGGGTCACAGCGGGGATCAGCACTGCCTCGGCGGGGATGCGCGCCACGGCACGCTCGCAGATTTCGGTCGCCAAGACAACGTCCACATCCAACGGCAAGTGATACCCATGATCCTCATAGGTCGCAACCGGCAGCACCGCCACACGGCCCTGCTTGACGGCATCGTTGGATTCTGGCCAGGTCATTTCTGCATAGCGATATTTCATCTTGTTTGCTCCTGATTAATCCCAAAGATGGTACGTGAAACACCCACCACTGGTGCCACAGGAAGGTAGAGGCATCCATGGCCGCTAGGGTGACGGTAGGTTGACTGGGCGCTTGAGTTGGGGCACTAATTCTACTATTGTAAGCGACAATGATTCTAGCGACAATTTTGGTTAAACCTTGCCACAATCTACCGATTCGGCTAAGATATTTGATGGTGGCCTTGCCCGAACAATTGTTCCCGTTGATCACATTGATACATACACGTTTTCATCGTTTGCTGCGCAGAGGTGGCTACTTTTACGCTTTGTCTTGGAAAGTCTTGGAAATTCCGACAGAAAGGCTATACTCGTGGAAAAGCTGTACGCCATTGCCCAGCAATTTACCGATCCGCAGGTGGTGCAACAGGTGCAGGCCTATGGGGCGGGCAATGTCAATGATACCTATCTGGTCACCATCGCGCAGACCGATGACACCCAACCGATCAGCCGCTTTGTGATGCAGCGCGTCAATACCCATGTCTTTCACCAGCCGGAACTGATCTTGCTGAATATGCAAACGTTTCTCGGCCATATGGCGCGCCAGCAGGAGCAAGAAACGCTGCCCGGTGCAGCCCGCTGGGAGATGCCACGCATTATCTCGACAACGACCGGCCAAGGCTACTATCTGGATGAAGAGGGCGCGTTTTGGCGGGCGATCAGCTTGGTCGAACAGGCCAAAACCTATCCCAAAATTCGCGACGCCGCTCATGCCCGCGAAGCCGGCAGTGCGCTGGGCCGCTTTCATCGCCTGTTAAGCGACTTGGATCCGGCCACATTGCATGACACGCTGCCCGGCTTTCATATCACGCCGCGCTATCTGGCGCAATACGACAGCGTGTTGCAGAATGCGCCACCGCGCACGACGGCCAACAACGCACGCGCCGCCGAAGTCGATTGGTGTTTACAATTTGTCGAAGATCGCCGACAGTGGGCGACCGTATTAGAAGATGCCCAGGCTAGCGGTGAATTAGCGCTGCGTGCCATTCATGGCGATCCCAAGGTTGATAATATTTTGATCGATGATGTATCGGGCAAAGCGGTGAGTATCATTGACTTGGATACAGTCAAGCCGGGCTTAGTCCATTATGATATTGGCGATTGTCTGCGCTCTTGTTGCAATCCAGCTGGCGAGGAAACGACTGACATCAGCACTGTCACCTTTGACACCGACTTGTGTCGGGTTATTTTAAACGGTTATTTTGCCGAAGCAGCGCGCTTCTTTACGCTGGCTGACTATGCCTACATCTACGATTCGATTCGCCTGATTGCCTTTGAGCTGGGCATTCGCTTTTTTACCGATTATCTCGCTGGCGATATTTATTTTAAGGTCAAACATGGAACGCACAATTTACAGCGCGCGCTGGTCCAGTTTCGCTTGGCCGAATGTATCGAAGCGCAGGAAGATGCGATTCGCCAGATCGTAGCCGATCAACGGCAGTAGTCCGTTGGGTCAACCAGTAGAATCTGTTGCGAATTACGCGAATTTCACGAAGGTTGATTTCGTGTAATCATCTAATTCGCAACAGATTTGAATTTCTTCTAGAACTTACACACCTAGTCAGATCTGTAGGGTCTTTGAGACCCTACAGATCTGCTATGATACTCTTTAGGCTATTCCAAGATTTAAACGATCCACAATTCACGTAGGGGCACGAGGTGTGGCGGCAAGAGAGCTTCTGTACACCCTTGTTTTATCCCGCCACACCTCATGCCCGTACTGGATCATTATTTTTTGGGAATAGCCTAACGTTGGCAACTTCTATTCTTTTACCCGGCAAAGGCATACGTGGGCACGCCTTTTACGCCCGGATCAACCTGAAATAGACCGCCGGCGTGCGGCTCTTTGGCCAGCGCTTGGGCGTCGAAGCCATTGGCCGCGCTGGTGATGTAGAGTGTCCCCAGATCCGCGCCACCAAATGCACAGGCGGTGATCTGCGCGGTTGGCAACCCAATTGTCTCCAGCACCGCACCGGTCTGTGGATGCCAACGACGCACACAAGAGCCACCAAAGTGGGCCACCCACAACATGCCCTCGGCGTCGATCGCCATGCCATCGGGCAAGCCCATCCCTTCCTGCACCCGAATCACAACGCGTGCGTTGGCGATGTCGCCGGTCGCAATATCGTAGTCAAAGGCGCGCACGGTCATCGCCAGCGAATCGATGTAGTACATGGTCGCGTTGTCCAAGCTCCACACAATGCCGTTAGAAATGGCAATGTCGCCCAGCATTTTATGCACGCGCAAATCGGCATCCATGCGATAGAGGCTACCTTGGGTGCCCTGATCCGTATAGGCCATGCTGCCTGCCCAAAAGCGCCCCATCGGATCACATTTGCCATCATTAAAACGGTTGCCAGACAGATCGGCCTCGGGATCAGACAGTAGCGTCAGTTGCTGCGTGGCCGGGTCATAGGCGGCAAAGCCATCATAGACCGCCAACATCAATCCACCCGACACCCGCGGCACCACCGTGCCGACATGTTGCCCCACGGCATAGGCGCGATTTTCACGCGTATCTGGATTATACACATAGAGCATACTCGACAGAATATCGACCCAGTAGAGCACCCCTTTCTCTGCATCCCAGATCGGCCCTTCGCCAACCAGCGCATGAGCATCTACCAGCAATTCCACCTCACGCTTCATCTTGCTGTCTCCTCCCTCAGTGTATCCTCAGTGTATACGGCTAAGTGTATGCGAATTATCGGAGATTACTTTGTCACCTTGGCAGCCCAATCAGCCAACAATTGCCTGAATGGCCACCAATACCTCATCGGCATGATTTTGGAAATTCACACTTTTCCACACCTGCTCCACACGCCCATCGGGGCCGACCAGCACCGTACTGCGCAGAACGCCGAGATACTTCTTGCCATTCCACTCTTGTTCGCCCCAGAAGCCAAAGCGCTCCAGCACGGCACGATCAACGTCCGCCAACAAGGGGAAGTTCAATCCATGTTTTTCGGCAAACGCTTGGTGCGAGGCAAGATCGTCGGGGCTGAGGCCATAGACCGCCACATTCAGTGCGACAAATTGAGGAATTCGATCACGGAATTCCGTTGCTTCGATTGTTCAGCCATAGGTGTCATCTTTGGGGTAGGCAAAGATCACGTAGCGCTGCCCCAGCAGCCCTTCCGCAGACACTTCGCCAGCTGTGTCCGATGGTAACGTAAAATCTGGAATCGGTTGACCGATTTCTAGCATAGAATACTCCTTCATTTGATGATCCCACAGAAAAGGTAGACACGATGCAAGCGGCAAGAAAACAGTGTACCGCGCAGTTAAACAAGATCTAGGCGGTCGTAAAGACTAAAGTCTTTACGACCCTATTCCGATTTAATTTTTTGCATTCGTAGGTGCGGTTACAAACCGCACAAGCGCGGTCGATGCCGACTTGTGCGGTTACAAACCGCACCTACAAGAACACTTGCACCGGGTTTTGTTGCCGAAATAACCAATCGCAATAATCTCTACTGTCCAATTAGACGAAGACTAACATCATCCAAAAACAACTTGTAGGTATGTAGCACCTATTATTTGACGCACTTGCCAGATCCCTTCTGGGGTAGTAACCAAAGAGCGTCTAATATATCTTGCTTCAAAACTACGACTTAATTTTGGACGATGACTTAGGGTATGTCCAGAAATAAAATAGTGAATTTACGTGATGTTACCCAAATAAATCTGTCTAAAATCATCCATTTTATTCTTGGACAGACACTTAGAGTATAAACGTGATCATTTAACACAGTTGCTGGATTCGTTGCAATGAACCCGATTGACATTGTAAGCCTTTGCGAAATTGCTGAAATCGAATTCGCTGACATTGTTACCAGCGCCCACTCGCCGGGAACAAATCAAGTGCGCATCTTAATTGATCGACAGTAGCTTTATCGATGTCTGGCACTCACTGAAATTGGTGGGGCGGTATAGTTATCATTGGGAACGCCTCGCACTAGACAATATCATCTATCGTCACGACAATGCACCACATGCGAGTTGGCGGAAAATCGCAACCTTTCCCAAACATTTTCATAATGGCAACGAATTGAATGTCATTGAAAGCTATATCTGTCCATTCGCTGAAGAAGCGCTACGAGAATTTCTTGCCCTGGCCAGAAAAATGTTAGGCGCTCAGTAGGTAACGGCACAGCCGATTCTGTTCTTTCGCCAGCGTTCCTCCATCTGTGCGCGCAGTTTCAGGCCACGTTGACGTACCATCCGCACAGCATCCTCTTCACTCAATTCCGGTTGCCTTTGCCGTAGCCGGTAAACGCCGGCGCGCTCCGCATCCTCAATCATGGCGAATGCTTGCCAAACTCGCTTCGCTGCTGTCAGGGTGCGCAAAATGGCAATCTGCGCCGGGTCAATTTCAGCGACAGCGCCGGCAATCATACGCTTGATCCGCTTATCGACCACTAGCGGTTGCGTTTGGCGCATTGGGTCAGGAAAAGAGGTTGGTGTTGACATAAGAGAACCTTCTTGCAAAATTTCTATTTTCGTTTCATTCAAAGCTTGGATATTACATGACTGATTATAAGGTAATTTCCTGCTTTGACATAGCTTGCTGCACAACCGATTGAAAAGCGGAGTTTGTAATCTTCCTGGAAGATGGGTAGAAGGCAAAGACGGGACGCAGCGCGTCCAAACTGACATTCCACGTAGCGCTTGGAACGCGCTTAAAAAAGCATTGAGTAATGGCTTTGGGATAGCAGATGCCTAGTACACAACGGCCTAAATAGACCAATGGTAGGTGCTACGATTTGCTGGCTCGTGCGGCTACAAGCCGCACCTACGAGCTATTGGCTTATTTAGGCCGCGATGTACTAGTTGATTGCAAATTACCAATCACGGTACAGATATGTTACACTGAGCCGCCATTGGCAGTTGCACTTCGAACTTAAACCCACCGCGTGTAAAATAGGAGCCAACCGACCGATTTTTACCACCAGTCGCCGCATCTAAGCCACAGGAGAAACAACATGCCTACTCACGGTCAACGCCTCATTGCCAGCGCCGGTATCACCGTTGAAATCGAAGACCACGACTTTCCCGATCCAAGTCCCAACCAGATGCTCGTCCGCGTTACCCGCAGCCAGGTTAGCGCCGGCTCGGAAATGAACGGCATCCGCGCCATTCAGAACCAGCCCGACGTCCGCCGACCCATTGGCTACGCCACTGTCGGCTACGTCGAAAAGCTCGGCCTCGGCGTCGCCGACTACCGCGAGGGCGACCGCGTCCTCTGCTTCGGCAACCACGCCACGCACTGCCTTGTTTCCCTCACCACCACCGACGGCGGAGACTGGCAATCCCAGCCCGACCGCGTGCCGGACGGCATCACCGACGAGCAGGCAGCCTTCGGCGTCCTCGGTGACGTCGCGCTCCACGGCGTCCGCCGCGGCACGCTCCAACTCGACGAATCTGTCGCCGTCTTCGGCGCCGGCACCGTCGGCCAACTCACCATTCAGTTCGCCCGGATCTCCGGCACCTACCCGATCGTCGCCGTCGACCTCGTTCCCAGCCGCCTCGACAAGGCCCGCCTGAGCGGCGCCACCCACGTCGTCGATGCCAGCCAGGGCAACCCCGTCGAGGGCGTCCGCGCTGCCACCGGCGGTCGGGGCGCTGAGGCCGTCTTCCACTGCTCGGCCAACCCCAAACTCCTCCAGACTACCCTGGAAGCCGCCGCTGACCGCGGAACCATTGTCCTGTCCGGCAGCGCGCCAGGCACCGCCGAGATCGGCCTCCAGGTCGAGCTGCTTCGCCGCGAACTGACCATCGTCGGCAACTACGAGACCGGCCTGCTCGAGCCACACCCCTATTGGCGGTGGACCCGCCGACGCAACCGCCGCGCCACCTTTAGGCTCATCGCGTCCGGTCAGCTCAAGGTTGACCACCTACTCACCCACATTGTCTCGCCGGCACGTGCCCAAGAGATGTATCGCATGATCGCCGCGGGTGGTAGCGACTGGCTCACCGTTACCTTCGCCTGGGACTGACTTTATTTGCTTAGCGCAGCACGCTTGACTCCGTGGGTGAGTCGCCCAGTGCTGCGGTAGAACGGGTCGTCCTTATCCAACGGCAGGGTGACTGGCTGGCCCTCTTCCGCCGACTTATAGATCGCGCGCACGACCTCGACATGGTGACGAGGTACATCAATCGGCACCAACGGTTCCGTGTCATTGGCGATCGTTTCCAGAAAGAGCCGGCTCTGATATTCCTCGCTCGCCCGTTCGGGGATGGCCCCTACCTCCGCGCGCAGAGACTCAAGCGCTTTCATCGCCGCCGGGTTGTCGCTGGAGCCAAAGGTCGTATCCGCCTGCCAGTAGTTGCCGCGTCCACCCAAGACTCCGGCATCGTTGAGATAATATTCTTCACCCACCAGAAGGGCGGCATCATAACCCAGAATCTCGATGCGGCCCTCTGGGGTTAATGGCTGGCGGTGGTTGAGCAACGAGGCGTGGATGGCGCCAGTAGCCCCGTTGGCGAAGCGCACAACGGCCTGGCTCAGGCTTTCGTGCTCGACCTGGCGCAACATGGGGCCGGCATAGGCAAAGAGCTCAACCACGGGCGAATTGACAACCCACAGGAACGGATCGAGGATATAGCGCCCATGGTGGAAGGCCGCGCCGCCGCCCTCGCCATCCCAGGTGCCGTGCCAACCCCGATAATAGGTTTGCGGCCGATACCAGTTTAGCTTCACACGCGCGCTTCCGATCTGGCCCAACTTGCCGCTCTCTACGGCGCGGCGTGCAAGGACCATCCCGCGGTGATAGCGTCACTGCCATTAAGTTAAGGATGGTGTGTGGATTGTTACCCCTGCGCAGGCAGGGGTCCACCGCTCTAGCGTATGGATTCCTGCCTGCGCAGAGCCTGCCCTCATGTAGATGGGGG
>DAOTTR010000350.1:0-7468 GCA_034437715.1 Caldilineaceae bacterium | reverse complement strand
AACGCGCTCAATATTACTAGCCGGAGCACAGCTTTGCGTGTAGAATAGCTTTATACGAAATGACGATCGCGGATTAAAATAAAAGAAAGTGATACTATGGAATCGCAAGCCCACGAATTTTTGAAAGAACTGCTACTCGCGCCCAGTCCTTCCGGCTATGAACAACCCGCCCAGGCGGTGGTACGCAACTATGTAAAAGATTTTGCCGATCAGGTGACGACGGATGTGCATGGCAATGTGATCGTTGCCATGAATCCCAGCGCGCCCATGCGTGTGCTGCTGGCTGGCCATTGTGATCAGATCGGGCTGGTGGTCACCTATATCGATGACAAAGGGTACATTTACAGCAAACCGATTGGCGGTTGGGACCCACAGCAGTTGATCGGCCAACGCATGACCGTGTGGACGCAGAGTGGCCCCATCCCCGCTGTGATCGCGCGCAAGCCGATTCATCTGCTCAAGGAAGAAGAACGCAGCAAGGTTGTCAAGTTGGAAGAAATGTGGCTGGATATTGGCGCGCAGGACAAAGAAGAAGCCAGCAATCTGGTAATGATCGGCGATCCGGTCACGCTGGAGCTTGGCTACCAAGAATTGCGCAATGGCCTGGCCAATGCCCCCGGCATGGATAATAGCACCGGGGTGTGGGTCGTGATTGAAGCCTTACGCCGTGCCGCGCAACAGCCATTGAACTGTGCGATTTACGCCGTCTCTACCGTGCAAGAAGAAATTGGCCTGCGCGGTGCCCAGACCAGCACCTTTGGCATCGATCCCCACATTGGCATTGCGGTGGATGTCACCCACGCCACCGATTGCCCCACTATGGATCTGCGCCAACAAGGCGATATCAAGCTGGGTGGTGGGCCGGTCATCGAGCGCGGGCCGAATGTCAATCCCAAGCTCTTTACGCAGCTCGTGGAGACAGCCAAGCGCAAAGCGATTGGTCATCAGCTAGCGGCCCACAATCGGGGCACCGGTACCGATGCCAACGCCATTCAACTGGTGCGCGCCGGTGTGGTGACTGGGCTGATCAGCATCCCCAATCGTTACATGCACAGTGCCGTCGAAATGATTGCGCTGGATGATCTGGATCGATCTGCCGATCTGCTGGCCGAATTCATGGTCGGGTTGCGTGGCGACGAGGATTTTACGCCCTGATTCTAGCTTTGCGCCACATGCGCCTAGTCCGCCTGGGACTAAAGCCACCAGGCTATAAAAGCAACGCCCACTAAAGCGGGCTTGATCGGGCAACAGAGCCGATAATAAAAAAGGTGACAGACTACTGGTTCGACCACGTAACGATTCAGTCGGGAACGCTGCCAAGGATGGCGGCGTTCCCGGTGGTAAAAGCCTGTGCCTGCATCGTTGCTCGACCACTTAATTTTTAGAATTACGGCGTAGGGGCATAAGGTGTGGCGACGATGATCTTTCCTCGCGCACCGAATTTATTCGCCACACCTTGTGCCCGTCTGATTTCTACAGATTAAGTGATCACTCCACTAGTAGATTCCAGCGTAAATAAGGCATCCTACTTTGACCATGATGTATATGAGTAAACGTGCCTGATTGACTGCCGTGGTATCTACGCCCAACTGTACTAGTACAGAGCGGCCTAAGGCGCTTTCAAAGAAATAAGTATCCAGCGCTTGCCAAACAAAATCATGCGTAGGGGCGGTCGCGCAGCCGCCCCGCGTTTGGCTCGCTGCGAACGGGCGGCTGCAAGCCGCCCCTACTGGATACTTTATTCTTTGAAATGGCCTTAGGGTCTGTCCAGAAATAAAATAGTGAATTTACGTGATGTTACCCAAGTAAATCTGTCTAAAATCATCCATGTTATTCTTGGACAGACACTAAGTGAGACAGTAGTTCAGTGAGTCAGTGGCTGTCTACTGTCCTACTGTCTCACTGTCTCACTGTCTCACTGTCTCGCTGGACTCCCATTGGTCTATTTACGCCGTCGTGTACTAGTAGTCTGTCCTCTTTTTTCAAGCTAAGCGAGCTACCTACGCGACAAACTTACTTGGCTGCGCTCAAGTTCTTGTTGACTTCGGCCCAGTTGACGACGTTCCAGAAAGCGGTGATGTAATCTGGGCGGCGATTCTGGTAGTTCAGATAGTAGGCATGTTCCCACACATCCAAGCCGAGGATGGGGGTGTCGCCTTGCATCAAGGGGCTGTCTTGATTGGCAGTGCTGTAGACATCTACGCTGCCATCACTCTTGGCAACCAACCAAGCCCAACCACTGCCGAAGCGGGTGGTGGCAGCGGCGGCAAATTTTTCCTTGAAGGTTGCGAAACTGCCGAACTTGGCATTGATCGCATCGGCTACTGCGCCTGTCGGATCGCCGCCGGCATTGGGGCCGATGACTTTCCAAAATAGGCTGTGATTGTGGTGACCACCGCCATTGTTCTGGACAGCCGTCTTCTTGTCAGCCGGAACTTTGTCGATGTTGCGCAGGATCTCTTCAATACTCTTGTTTTCCCACTCGGTGCCACCCAGGGCATTGTTCAAGTTGGTCACATAAGCATTGTGATGCTTGGTGCGGTGAATATTCATTGTACGCGCATCGATGTTGGGCTCTAGCGCGTCTTCGGCATAGGGTAGTTCAGGCAAGGTAAAAGCCATGATTTCCTCCTCGAAAGCTTTTTTGAAGGCAATATTGATATCAGACTATACTACTATAGTGAATGATTTTATAAACTACAGTGCTGTAGTATACAAAGTGGGGCAATTGCCGTCAAGTCAACTGTGTGCGCTCATGCGGACAACCATGGCGCGCCGCCGGTGAATTTGTACTTGCCACCCTTCACCCTGTAATAGCTCGACGGTCGTGCGGTCCAGATGACAATTGTGGGCGACCTGCTGCCACCACGGCGTGATCGCCTGAAAAAGCGCAGCCAGCCAACGCGTCTGTGGCCGCACATGCTCGACCATGTGCAGTGTACCACCCGGCTTGAGCACACGCCGGATCTCGCCTAATGCCTGCACCGGATCAGCGACCGAACAAAAGACCAGGCTGCTCACCACATGATCAAACGTCGCGGCGGGATAGGGCAACGCTTCTGCGCCAGCCACATCAATGGTCATGGGGATGGCACAAGTTGCGGCAACGGCCCGCGCCCGTGCGGCGCGCACAGGGTCAGGCTCAATCGCCCACAGGTGATTCGCCTGCCCATAATGGCGCAGATTCGCGCCTTCGCCCACGCCAATTTCCAAGACATCGCCGGTGAGGTTGGCGACGAGATTGGCACGCCACCGCCACGGCTGGAACAGTGAAGTACGCTTGCCCATTGTGTTCTCCATAGCTGCAACTAGCAACAAAACATTTTACTCGGCTACCAGGGTAATCAACGCGATCTGGGGACGGGCGCGAAAGCGCAGCGGGATGCCTTCGCCAATGCCACGCGACACATAGACCTGGGTCTGGTCGCGCCATAGGTAGCCCGCCGCTTGGTGGCGATGCAGATGCTCGGAATGGGTATGCGCCGCGCCGATAAAAGGCAACACAATCTGGCCGCCATGGGTGTGGCCGGCCAAGATGACATTGGCGCGGCGCGAGGCCGGATCGCCTAAAATATCTGGATTGTGGCTCAGAAGAATATTGGGGGTATGTTCGGGTAGGGAAAGCAGCGCCTGGTGCAAATCGGGCGTGCCTTCTGCCACATCATCCACCCCAGAGAGGTAAATGTCTACTCCGTCGCGCTGCCCCGGCTTATGCTGGATATGCAGGGTCTGATTGTGCAAGATCTGCATATGATGGTCGGCTAACCCTTGAGTCAACCGTGCGACATCATTAAAATGCACGCGCTTGAGATCGAATGGCATATTCATAAAATATTGGGCAAAGCGATAAAATTCACCCATCCGTTCATAGAGTGCCGTCAACCCAGGCGTGCGACGACCCTCTTTGCCGTTGCCGGCGCGTAGTTGATAACGGCCCCAATTGAGCGACAACAGATCATGATGACTGTAACAAACATAGTCATGGTTGCCCAAGACACCATAACTACCCAGGCGCGGGGTGGGCAGACTATCGATCAGCCGCAAAATATTGTCCAGACCACTTTCATTGTGCCAAAAATCGCCCGTATGCACAAGCAGATCATAGGAGAGATGCTCGGTCAAACGCCGAATGCTCTCAATTTTCGCTTGTTCGCGCCAGTCGATACCCTGAAAATGCGTGTCTGATAGATGCAGAATGCGCAGACCATCGCTGGGCAAGCGACCTTGGGCATTGGGAATCCGCATGGTCAACTGTTCCAAGATCACATGAAACGGCTCCTGCAAAATTGCGTAACTGGCCAGACCAGCACCTAGGCCAGTCAGGAGGCCAATCCCACCGAGCAGATGTTTCTGCCATGCTTTGTTGTAGAGCAGTGTCGGTAAACCTTTGGAATACCCATTTACCGTCATAAATTTTCCTCTGTATAGCTACATCTCACCGGTGTCATATAGTCTGCGATGTAGTCCCCTATCGCCTAGACGTGCTGACCAAACAATCGCCAACTGTCGCCCGTCTATGTCCATCAACGCTTTACGGACAACTGACACATACTAAATCAAAACGACCAGATGACCAAAAAGCGTAACGAGGATAATAACACAGAATAAGTTGACAAGCGGCGATGAACAAGCGACAATAGGAACACCTATGCACGGGTAAATTGAATACCTGTCACCTATTGTATGAACTCAATCCGCACCGAATAGAGAAAGTTGTGGATCTATTTTTAGATAAGTCTCAGTATAAAGGAACCATGGATATGACATCTTCTGCCGCCCCCCAGATCAAACCGCTCCAATTGGATGCCGAGGTTGAAACACAATTCGTCAATACGATCCGCATGTTGGCCGCCGACGCGGTTCAGGAAGCAAAATCTGGCCATGCGGGGATGCCCATGGGCATGGCACAGGCGGCTGTCACGCTATGGACTCACTATCTGCGCTACAACCCACACGAGCCGCTCTGGTTCAACCGCGATCGCTTTGTGCTCAGCGCGGGGCATGGCTCGCTGTTGCTCTATGCGCTGCTCCACCTTACCGGCTATGATCTGTCGCTTGATGAGATCAAACATTTTCGCCAGTGGGGCAGCAAGACACCGGGCCATCCTGAATTTCATCATACACCAGGGGTCGAGACAACAACAGGACCGTTGGGACAGGGCTTTGCCAACGGCGTTGGCATGGCAATGGTCGAGCGCTGGCTGGCCGAACGGTTCAACCACCCCGATCACACGGTGATTGACCATCACACCTATGGCATTGTCAGCGATGGCGATCTGATGGAAGGCGTTGCCAGCGAAGCAGCCAGTTTGGCCGGTCATCTGCGCCTGGGCAAGCTCATCTATCTCTACGATGATAACAGCGTCACTATCGACGGCTATACATCGCTGGCCTATACAGAAAATTGGGCACAACGCTTTGAAGCCTATGGCTGGCATGTACAGTCGATTGATGGCATGGATGGTGCAGCGGTAGCAGCAGCAATCGAAGCGGCACAAGCGGATCCACGTCCCAGTATGATTGGCTGCAAGACGGTGATTGGCTATGGCAGTCCCAAGCTCGGCGGCACCCCCAAGGCCCACAGCGACGCGTTTGGCGAAGAAGAATTGACCAAGACGCGCGCCCACCTCGGTTTCCCCGATGGCTCGCGCTTCTATGTCCCAGAAGCGGTACAAGCGCTGAAGCCCGCCTTTGTCGCGCGCGGGCAAGCGCTCGCCACAGCCGACGCCGACGTACTTACGGCCTACGCTACTGCCTATCCACAGGAAGCTGCCGAATTGCGCCAATTTATGAGTGGTGAGTTGCCCGCGGGTTGGCAGGCTGCATTGCCCACCTACCAACCAGGCAGCGAAGTTGCGACGCGCAACACAAGCGGTGAAGTGATCAATGCGCTTGCCGCAGTCTTGCCCAATCTGATCGGCGGCAGTGCCGATCTGGCGGCCAGTAATAAAAACACGATTAAGGGTGGCGGCGACCTCAAGCCGGACAATTTCCAGGGCCGCAATATCCATTTTGGGGTGCGCGAACATGGCATGGCCGGTATGCTCAACGGCATGGTCTTGCATGGCGGCGTCATTCCCTTTGGGTCCACCTTCTTTGTCTTTACCGACTATATGCGCGCCAGTATGCGTCTTGCCGCGCTCAGCAGCATTCCGGTTGTCTATGTGCTCACCCATGACAGCGTGGGGGTGGGCGAAGATGGCCCAACCCATCAGCCCGTCGAGCAGTTGGCGGCCCTGCGTGCCATGCCCAACATGATTGTGATTCGCCCCGCCGATGCCAACGAAACGGTCCAGGCCTGGCGGCTGGCGATTGAAAATCGCACGGGCCCCACGGCCTTGGTGCTCACACGCCAGAACTTGCCCATCTATGATCGGGCCGGCACAGGCATGGGCAGCGCCGAGGGCGCATTGCGCGGCGGCTATACCTTCTACAAAAGCAGCGACGCGGCTCCCGAAATTATTTTAGTGTCCACCGGCAGCGAAGTCAGCATCGCCTATGATGCGGCCCAGCAATTGGCGAGTGCAGGCAGACGCGTGCATGTCGTCAGCCTACCTTCTTGGGAAATCTTTGCCGAGCAAAGCGCCGACTATCGCGACGCAGTCTTGCCGCCCAACACGCCCAAAGTGGCAATTGAGGCCGGCGTTTCCTTTGGCTGGGAACGTTGGATCGGCAATGACAGCAGCAAAGGCGTCATGATTGGGGTCGATCGCTTTGGGGCCAGTGCGCCCTATCAGCGTGTCTATCAGGAATTAGGCTTGACTGTCGATAACGTGGTCGCCCATGCCAAGCGTTTGTTGGGATAAATCAAAATGATGGTTATGTTGCAGGAAATGGTGCGTCGTACACGCCAGCACCATGCGATTGAACATGCAACCTTACATGTATTGACGGCGCGCCACCCAGGTCAGCGCTTCAGCGGCTATAGCGATCCGCTGGGCTTTATCATCACAGGCGCGCCCGACGAATATACCGTGCGCCGCGCTGTGGGCGACGCCTTATTACGCCTGCAAGCGGGAGAGCATAGTTTGGCACTTCACCCCAACTGTGGCACCAATTTGGTGACCAGTGCGGTCTTGGTGGCGCTGGTAGCTTTAATTCTGGGTGGCAAGCGCAAACCGTTCGAGCGCTTTGTCACCATGTTGATTGGGGTGCTGCCGGTGCTGCTTTTTTCCAAAAGTGTGGGCATGTACTTTCAAGGCTATACGACATTGGCCGAGGTTGGTGATCGTTGGGTGGCAGACATCCAGCCGATTGCCCTAGGCGGCCTGCGCGCCCATCGCGTCCTCTTCGAAGGCGATCTATGAGAAGACACGAGACATGATCGTCTCACTGTCCTACTGTCTCGCTCAGCAATTATAAATTCGAACGGGAATTTAGATTACATTAGGTTGGGTTTTTGGGCAACACATGACGAATTCATGCACGTTCAGCCGGTTCCGAACACAACTTTCGTCTAATATGTAGT
>DAOTTR010000349.1:0-38300 GCA_034437715.1 Caldilineaceae bacterium | reverse complement strand
GTAAGATAGTCATCGGGGCGCAGGGCCGCCGCTGTACCTACAGCATTGCCTTCGTGGCCAATCGCCGTGTGCATGGCACCACCAATCTTGCCGGATGTAGCTAACATAAGCAGCGATTCTTCGACACGGCGGATCAACACAATGCTGCGATACATTTGCAAAAGCTGTTCGGTCGATAATACGCCATTTTCATGCCCATTGAGCGCCTGCGATGAAGGAATGCTGGCGTCCATTGAGACTATTTTCGACCCTCCGGTCACTACGGGTGCGGTCATGAATGTCGTCCTCCTGATAGGCTGGGTTCCTCGGAAAATGCTTACAACTCGCTTCAGAGCCGTAATGCAACGCGCTACCGAGGGGAAATACTGGATGTTCAAAATAAATAACTTATGTAATGGTAATCAATCATTGGCATCAGTAGCTAAAACTTCAGTCTCCGCTATAGTCAGAAAACTATCGGGAGAAAACCAAAGTCCTTACTACCGTATTCTGCTTGACTTCAATTGTTTTTGACGGTTTTACTTGACGATTTCGTCTTTACTTAGTCTTTACTTAGTCTTTACAATTTAGGATAGTGCTAGAGACTTTGGTTTTTTGGGCAGAGATTAGCGAATTGTCTGTATACCTATTTACAATTTTACTATACACATGCAATTTTCACCCAATGTTGTAACAAATGGGCAACGCAATGTAAACAGTTCACTTTTACGTCAAAACCCCTTGCCTTACCATAAGCCCAAACACATTGTACCCCAAACTTGTATTCGTTGCTTGCTTTGGGCAACAAATCTACCGAATAACGGGCGAAGGCGAAGGCAAGTTGAGGCCGCAGTGGTAATGTCCCCTGCAATCTCCTGAATCTCACAATTTCCCAATCAACCGTGTCTGCGCTAAAATTTGAGTTGATTGGGTGTGCATGATGGCACCCAAAAGATCGATCTTACTAGAAGACCATAAGGAGAAACTCATGGCAGAAAGCACATCCGAAGCCACTTGGAAAGGCACCCTCAAAGAAGGGTCCGGCACGATGAAGGTCGGCGCAGGCCATTATGAAGGCCCATTTACCTATGCTTCACGTTTTGAAGGCGGCACAGGTACGAATCCCGAAGAACTACTGGGTGCGGCCCATGCCGGTTGCTATTCCATGTTCCTCTCGGCGCTGATCACCAAAGAGGGTCATACCCCCACCCGCGTCCACACTACAGCCAAGGTTCATTTGGGTGCTGGCCCGGCCATCAGCAAAATTGAATTGACGACCGAAGCCGAAGTGCCCGGCCTCGACGCCGCCAAATTTGCCGATCTGTCCGAACAGGCCAAAGCCGCTTGTCCCGTCTCGAAAGCCCTGGCCAGCGTTAGCGAGATCACACTCAACGCCAAGCTGGTCGGCTAATCGGAAGCGCATTAGGCTCGCTGATCCTGATGCGCTTTCCGTAGCATTTCCGATGGCTGGCTCCCAAATCAATCACCCTTGTCTCAACAACGACCGAATGCGCAAAATCGATGACACAGGAACACGCTCAACCAACAGGCCCTCGCTCTACCGAAACCGTCCACGCTGGCGAACGGCGTTTTCGCGCCCATCATAGCCTCACCGTACCGATTGTGCAGACCGCAGTCTATACCTTCGACAAAACAGCCGATCTTCTCAACTATTTTGAAGAGCGTATGTTTTGGGAAGAGGTCGAGCGCGAAGAATATGGCCGCTATGGCAATCCCACCATCCGCGCCGTCGAAGCCAAGCTGGCGGCACTGGACGGCGCTGACGATGCCGTATTGGTTAGCAGTGGCATGGCCGCGGTGACCAATACCTTGCTGCTGCTGCTGAAACAGGGCGATCACCTGATCCTTACCGATGATTGTTACCATCAATCGCGCGAGTTCTGTACCAAGTTTCTGCCAAGTTGGGGAGTTGCGAGCACGATTGTGCCCTGTGGTGACAGCACAGCCATCGAAGCGGCCATCCAACCCAACACGCGCATGATCTACACCGAGTCGCCATCCAACCCCTTTATGCGCTGTATTGACTATCCGAAACTGGTTGACATTGCCCGCCGCCACAACTTGTTGACGCTGGTCGATGCCACCTTTGCCACGCCGATCAATTGCTGCCCCCTGGCCTTTGGCGTCGATCTGGTGATCCACAGCCTGACCAAATATCTGGGCGGCCACAATGATCTGATGGCAGGTGCAGTGCTTGGCTCGTTTCAATTGACCACACGCGTGCGTCAGGCCCAGGGCATGTTTGGCAGCATCGCCGATCCGCATGGGGCCTATTTAATGTTGCGCGGCATCAAAACCTTGGCGCTACGCATTGCGCGCCACAATGCCAATGGGCTGGCCGTGGCACGGTTTCTGGAAGAGCAGCCGCAAGTGCGCCGCGTCTGGTATCCCGGTCTGGAAAGCCACCCCGATCACGCCCTGGCCAAGGCGACCATGCGTGGCTTTGGCGGCGTTGTCAGCTTCGAGATCGACGGCGACGCCGCGCGCGCCTACCGCTTTATCGACGCGCTCAAAATCCCCACCATCGGCCCCAGCCTGGGCGGCGTCGAAAGTATGATCAGTCCGCTGGCGATTATGGGCTATTCCGAATTGCCCGAAGAAGAGCGCCTGTCATTGGGCATCCGCGATGAACTGGTACGCTTCTGCATCGGCGTGGAAGAAACCGATGATCTGATCGCCGATGTGCGGCAGGCGTTAAATAAAATTTAGTACACTGCGTCACAAATCAACCAATCGGTACGCAGCAGTTTTCGTAGGTCACGTTTGCAAACGTGACCTACAATCGCTAGCGCGCGTGAATTTGGATAAATACCCCTGGTTTTATTTCCGCCCTCATGGACTAGTAGATCCCGGCGTAAATAAGGTACCCTATTTTTACCATGCTGTACACGAGTAACGTGCCTGATTAACTGCCGTGGTATCTACGCCCAACTGTACTAGTGTGCGATAAGTACATGCTCGCGATAGGGTCGCCCTGTGTTGGGATCAATTGCATCAACAATATTGTCCAGAGAATGGTCATGCAATAGATCACGGACAAAGCCAAATTTATCTGATTCTGTGCGCAGTTTCATATTGATAGAATAACCGGCTGGTGTATTGGTTTGATTGACAAGATTGGCATGAGATTGATAAGAAATGTGTTTTGTTTTATCATAGGAGCGCGCCATATCATGCAGAATTTCTTGCGTACCAGGATTATCAAAAGTGATAGCTTGATGTCCGTCCCCCGCTGCGTGTAGATCAGCAAGCGCTCCGCCCAAAGAATGTCCCGTATGCGTGACCCGATAACCGCCACGGCCCGATGCCTTCATCTGTTCAAGAGCAGATTGCACGAAAGGGCGCGATTCAATATATTGATCAGGCGCTTTTCCCATAGAAATCATTGCATCATCATCCAAGTCGTTGCCATCCGAGTTGATACCAACGCCCCGAAAAATGGTGCGTCCAGCGCCACTGATCGCAAGCGTGGGTACAGTAATTATCGCAAAGCCATCCACAGCATCACCGAAGTCTGGATTGGTGCCACGATGTGCAATCACGACTTCCCCAGTTTGATCATTGATATAGGCCATACCGAAATAACCCGTAGCGGTCTGACCACCATGCAAGACTCGCCAACCTTTATCGCGCAACACTTGTGGCAACTCACCGCGTTCGGTATAGGCAGCTTGACTCATCAATGCATAGTCGTAGGGAGAAATTTGGGCAATAGCCGGTGTAGCGGAAGCACCATCCAATCGATTGTTTGCATTCCCCACCGATTCATTCGGGTGAATCGTGGATGATAGGGATGATTGACTAGCAAGTTCCAACCGAAAAACACTGGCCGCTTCTTCCTCTGCCAGCCGAATCATCTCCTTGACCTCTAGCGTTGTTGACTGAGCTTCGGCCAGCGCTTCTATCAACCGCCCCATGACAGGAAAGAGGGCTTGATCCATTTCAGCAAAAAAGGCAACAGAACTCTTGCCTTCCCAGCCACCACCGCGCAGGGCTTGCACACCGCGCTGCACACGCCGTTGCAGTTCGCGATTGGCTTGCGCCTGTTGGCCAAAGCGGCGGGCTATCGTATCGAGATCTTCATACTTGGTCTGAATTACCTCAGCGCTCATACCTTTTCTTCACCTTTATTTCAACGCAACCAATCGGTTAACAGTGCGCTAATCTCTGCCCGGTCAGTCGTCTTTACTGCGATCGGCCCAGCATTATCACTGGGCTGGTTGGTCACCAGCCAACTGCGCTGGCTGTTCTGCACCAGCGTAAAGTCGTGCGCTTGTATACGGCCATCCCCTTGTTTGCGCATCTGTATAATCGACAGGCGCGGCGCTTCGGCCAGCGTCATTACAAACGCGCGTGCGCTGTCGGCAGCAACACGATTATTGCGTAACAACGCAACCGCACCCGGCACAGCACCTTCCGTGGCCAGCCGGCGGACATCGGCAAAGACAGCAGCGGGTACGCTAAAATCCTGCGCCGCGCCCGTTGGGCCATCTTCCCAACCACAGGCTGCAAAGAGTTGTGTGACAAGATGTGCCGGGGCAGGCAAGCGGGTAAATAAGTGCAAAACGTCTGCCGGGCGCGTGTGGGCAACAATTTCATTTTCGCGCACATGACCAAAGTAGCGAATCACCGCATCAGCATTGGCTGGCCAATGATAGACAAAGACCGTCTTTTGGGGATAGGCACAGACACCCACCGCCGCCAGCAAAGCGGTATGAATGGCGAGCTCGCCATCTTCCCGCAATTGTGCCAGTTCACGCGCCCGCAACGCCCGGCCAGCCACTGCCAACGCCAAGCTCTGTTGTTCAAGGCTTAGCACACCAGCGGGATCGTCGTCGAGACCAGCCAGTACGGGTGCGCGCAACATGCGCAGAATTAGTAGCAGCTCCTCGCGCGCGAGCAGAACATTGATCAATTTCATGCCATTTTCGCTCACATCATTTCTCCCTCACCCTTTTCTCGCGCATCTTTCAAGATCATTGAAAACAAGGCTGTTTTAAAAACTTAGGCGCTTTCAAAGCAATAAGTATCCAGCGCTTGCCCAACAAATTCATGCGTAGGGGCGCCCGCGCAGCCGCCCCGCGTTTGGCTCGCTGCGAACGGGCGGCGGCAAGCCGCCCCTACTGCATACTTATTTCTTTGCAATGGCCTTAGCGCTCGCGGCCCTTAGGCTTAAGGCCTTTGCCCAGAAGTGCCATCAATGGGCTGAGCGCGGCCAGGCCAATCGGCAACCCCATACTCGCCTGGGTAGCCCCTACGGCGGGAAGCGTACCACCCGATGCGCCAAAGCTCGTAAAGAGGTGCGCTGCCGGTTCGCCACTGCTGCCACTGCCGCCCAGCGCTTGATAGGCAAAGCGCAATGGCCCAGGTGGCACTTTCTCGCGTTGTGCCGTCTGATCGCCAAAGGTGCTATCGGGGAACGCTGACGACGGGTAGCCCGTGGGGCTGGGAATGCCACTACCAGAGCCGCCCCCCATGCTACCACCAGAACCACTGCCCAAGCCACTGTCACCAAGCCCACTGCCCGTACCGCCGCCCGTGCCACCCCCTGTTCCGCCACCAGAGCCGCTGCCCATGCCGCTCTCGCTCGTGGGTGCGGCTTCCGGCATGGCCGTGTCATCACCACTGCCTGTACCACCACCCGAACCACTGCTGCCACCACCACTGCCCGCATCACTGCTGGCAACTTCACCATCCCCCAGCTCACCACCTTGGAGATCACCTAATAGGGCCTCTTGCATGCCGTCCAGCCAATCGCGCGGGATGCCGTAATCGTCAAAATTGCTTTGCAAATAATCGCTGAGCGAATCGGTCAGCCCGTCCAGCCAATCAGCCGGAATACCATAATCGGCATCGACGCCAAAGGCATCACCCAACAGGTCGGAAAAGAAGTTGCGGTCAAGCATATCGCCAAAAGGACCACTGCCCGACAGAAGGCCATCATCACCCCAGAGTGACGAACCGGTGTCAAGCAATTGGTTGATCGCATCGGCAGCCATGCCCAGGCCGCCATCAAAAAGACCGGTACCCGTGCCAGCCGATCCCATGCCGCTGGCGGCAAAGTCATTCCCCAGGCCAGCCGTAGAACCATCGGTACCTGTATCACTGGCATAACCCATCCCGCCACCGCTCCCACTGTCGAAACCCGCAGCAGAGCCACGGGTTGGGTCGCCCATACCCTGGCCGAAATCAGCGCCGGTGGCACCCATGCCACTGTCCGATCCAACTGTACGGCTGTTGCCCATGCCGCCACTGCCAGCAGCAGCACCGGCAATATCCTGGCGAAAACCCGCGGATGCCTCTTCATCGGCATCCTTCATCAGGATGCTGATCGCCTTGGTGGTGCGATCGGCCTCGGCCAACGCCTCGATCAAACGGCGCGCAGCAGGGATTACCTTCTGTTCCATCTCGGCAAAAAATGCCTCTGCACCGCGCCCCATCCAGCCGCCATTTTGCAATTGCTGCATGGCCTGTGCCACCTGTTTGGATGTCTGCGCCACGGCAGAAGCTTCCTTGCCAAAGCTAGTTGCAATCTTGGCCAGTGCGTCATGATCGACCCGAATCACATCGGTCATTGTTATCTCCTGACTTTATGCTAACCTTTACCCACAAGGCGGCAGTAGGGACGGCGTAAATAAACCAATACAATAGTAGTCCAGTGAGACAGTAGGACAGTAGGACAGTAGGACAGTAGACAGCCACTGACTCACTGGACTACTGAACTACTGAACTACTGTCTTACTTAGGCCGCTCTGTACTAGTACAAGAAAGATGTGGGTCCAGGTTAGTTACAGTATGGCAGGTAGCCGCTGCTCGCCACCCGCTATTCACCAGTGGCCCCCTGGCCGCGGATCAGAAATTTCAGTGTAATATCGCTGCCTTCCAGGAAGAGCGTATCGCCATGACGGAGGGGATGTTTGTGCTCTGTAATGAGTTTGCGCTGCTCAGAGCTGCCCTGATGATAGGTGGGGTTGCGGGGCGACAAGCTATAGACAAAGTATTCTCCCTGCTCTTCCACAATAGAGGCATGACGACGCGAGACACGCAGACCACCTTTGTAGCCTTCCAAATTCACGGCCAACTGCCCATTCTGCGCCTGCCCAGGATCGGGACGACCAATCACCGCCGGGCACCAATGCAATTTATAGACTTTGCCGCTTTGCTGTTCACGCAGATAGATGGGGTGCGTTGGCCGCTGTGCGTCAGTGGGGAGCGGCAAATCGGCTTCGACCAGCGTGAGCCGCTCCTCTTGGGCAAGCTGTGCAACTGTGATCGTTTCGGCTAATGGCGTTGGCTCGTTTATACGCTGCAAACGATAGTCGGCGGGGTTGTCACTCAAATATTCAATTTCGCGAAATTCCTGGAGAATGGCATCCACCAAGGCCGTGGGGGTCAACGTGGGCAGCACCAAGGCGCGCTGATTTTGCTGTTCAAAAATATCAATTCGCAAGGTCCGTCGCGTTGGGGTAGAAGTCACACATTACTCCTTTTACTCAGAGAAAGTTGGGCATCAACAGAACGGCTGCTGCCCGAATTTATCGGTTGGGCATGGGCTACGATCAACCAACATGGCCATTGGTATCCAGCGTGTCAAGGTGATCCGCCGCTGCGGTGAGCACCTGATCGGTCGTCTCGCTGAGAATGAAGATGGCCGGCCCGACGGCACGCTCGATTTCTTGGCGGACATAGCCAGCCAATAGCGTAACATCATCCACTTTTGCATCACCATTGCCCGCCTTGTGCGCCGCGATCTTGCGCAACAAGTCGAGGGCTTTGCGCAGATCGCCCGTCACCGCGCTGCCTGGTGGCGTGCTGTGCGCAGCCGCGCTTGCCTGTAACCAAGCGGCTTGTTGCCCCGGATATTTGCCTTTGATCAAGCGCATCCAACTGTCAAGTGTATGGGCTTTTTGGGCGGCAGCAGCGTCATCATCGATTGCGGTCGCCGTCATGTCTGTGTGCAGGGCATAGGGCGCGGCAACCTGGATCATAGTGGGCTGGCCAGATTTGACAATAAAGCCGCGGCCCACAGTCAACTCGCGATCTTGGAGACCGGGTGGCCGGCGCAGCACGCGCAGGGTGTCCACCGATTGTGCCGTACGCAGCCCGATGCCATAATTAGAAGATTGCACTTGGCGTTTGAGCTCGTTAATGCTGCTTTCGAGCGCCCCGGCCACAATAAAGTGTACCCCGTCGCGCCCATGGCGGCGCGCCAGATTCGCCAGATCACGGCCCAGGGTGCGCTGTTCTTCCAACTCTTCGCTAAAGTCATCAAAGTCGTCGATGATTACAAAGAGTTCGCCAGCCCCTTCGCTTTCAGCCAAGGTGAGACATTCCGCCTTCAGTTGGGCAACCAATGTGACCAACTCCTCAATTTCATAGACTGTTGCGAGCACATGGGGTAACTCGCTCAATTTCTGGACACCGCCATAATCGACAAACCGGCGCTGCAAGTCCACCAGGACCAAGCGTACTTGGCTGGGGGTATAGCGATAGGTCAACGAAAGCACCCAATTATATAAGGTGGTCGTTTTGCCAGAAAGCGGCGGGCCGACAACGGCAAAGTGGGGCCCCATACGTTTTACATCAAAGAGCGCCGGCTGCAAGTTGATCGCACGCCCCAATACGGCTTCGATGCGACGCGCGCGCCCGCCTGTACCCACCGGCGTTCCCACTTCATCCAGCAGTTCGCGCAGTGTCACCAGTTCTGTCAATACACGCACCGGCTCAGGCGGGTGCTGCCAGGCGAAGTTGCCATCTGCGATTCGCGCTTGCATGTGGTGCGCCAATGTGCGCAGATCCGCCGCTTCATTGGGCGCGCCAGGTGTGCCCAATGCGCCGACGGGCAGTGCAAGTTGGAAGAGCAATGGCCAGCCGCTCACCCGCCGGTAGCCACGCCCAGGAATGTCGTCGATCTCGACCGCGCCACGCCCCACAATATCCATGTACCGGTCAAAGTTCCCTTGCTTCAACGTGATCCGCTCGCCAAAAAGATTGTAGAGCTTGCTGGGTATATTATTGGGAATATTGGTGGTCACCACAAAGATCACCCCCATTGCCAGCGACCGGCGCACCAACGGCATGATCACCGTTTCTACCAACGTATCATGGCTTTCGGTGAGTTCAGCAAAGTTGTCGACGAGCAGCAAGATGGCGGGCAAGCTTTGTCCTGGATAGCGGACATTGTATTCAAAGAGATTGCTCACCCCCGCTTCGCCCAGCAGTTGTTGCCGCTCATCCACTGTGCGCTCGACCATCTCCAAAAGACGCTGTAAGCGCTCGTCAAAGACCGGTTCATCGGCGTAGATCACATCACCCACATGGGGCAGTGCTTCCAAACTGCGATAGTTGCGGCCAGCCAGATCCAGGATATAGATATGCAATTCATCGGGCGAATGGGTCGCCGTCAGGCTCACGATGAGCGTGCGCAGAAAAGAGCTTTTGCCCATGCCCGCATCGCCATGCACCGCTAGATGATAGCGACTCAGATTAAACGTCATTGGCTCCTGGCGTGCCTCTGCCGGGTTATCGATCAGCCCAACAACCGGGTAGAGAGCGGGCCAGTGACCTTCCTGTTGCCAATTCACCCCTGGCCAAAGATCATCATGCTCACCATTGAGCCAATGGCTCACAGCGGTGGTCAGGGTAAAGGTACGTTGCGCCTGGGCGTCCGCCAATGGTGATTGCAAACTAAAGTGGGTCGGCAGAAAATTAGGCCACGGCTTGGCGGTCACACGCGTCTGCTTGTAGGGGCCTTCGTCAGCAGGTGTACCTTCGTTATAGAGCGCGGTGGTCAGCGCCACCACTGTCTCGAAAAACTGGGGATCTTCGCTGCTTTGATCAAGCGCGTCCTGTGTCGCCAGCCCCGTGCGCGCAGGCCACTCCACCGCCACCGGTCGTTCATCAGGCTGGCGTTCGCCGGCATAGGCCACTTGGATCAATTCCAGGTTTTCATTGCCCACCTGAATATAGCCACGACCAGGAATGCTGGGCAGATAGGCAGCGTCACGTCGCCGCAACATTTCGTGGCTGGTGTCGGTCTCTTCCACACGCAGACAAATGCGCAGCTTGATATTCGCACGCATCTGATCCGAAACGCCCGTAGGACGCTGGGAAGCCAGGATCAGGTTGACGCCCTGGGCGCGCCCAACACGCGTAATACTCTCCAGCGCAGCGCGATATTCAGGATTGGTCGAGACCATTTCGGCATATTCATCAATAATAATAAAAAGGTGAGGATAGGGGGCGTGGGTCGCATGAAAACCTTTGCGCCGGTATTCAATAATATCCTTGGTCCCCGTCTCGGCATTGAGCGATTGCCGCCGGCGCATTTCAGCGTCAATCGAGATAAAGATCCGGTTGACTGCTGCCTTGTTGAGATTGGTGATCACGCCCACACAGTGGGGCAGCTTTTCAAAAGGCTTGAACGCGCCACCCCCCTTGTAATCGACCAGGAGAAAGTTGAGGATATCGGGCGAGTAGTTGAGTGCCAGCCCAACAATCAGCGTCATCAGCAATTCTGATTTACCCGAACCAGTGCCGCCGGCGATCAAGCCATGAACGCCATCGGCATTGGCCGCAAAATGGAGTGTGCGCGGCTTATCGCCCGACTTGATGCCCAACGGCACCGAGAGCCAGTTGGCCTGGTGAGCCGTTGCGTTTAGTGCCCACTTGCGCCGCGTGTCCTCCTCCAATTGGGCTAGGAAGGAACCCGTTCGGTCAAATTGCCCTGTCTCTGCCAGCAGCTGACGATAGGAAGAGGATTTGGGCAGCGCGCCAATTTTGAAGGGTTTTGCGCCGGCCCACGCCTTTTGCATCATCTGCCCCAACGTGCGAATCTGCTCAAGCTCGGAACTTGGCTGCGCGTGGAAGTCCTGAAATTGGCCTGCGGCATCATACTGCCCAACGCCCAGGGCAACCTGGAATTCCAGTGGCATACGGCCAATGCGCACATAGCCCCGGCCAGGGATTTCGTCGATCTCGCCGATGCTACCACCGCCAATCGCGCCAACAATGGCCCGGTATTCCTCGATATCCGCCAAACGCAGGGTTAGCCGCTCGGTAAACAGGCTGAGCAATTTATTGGACAACACGTTGAGCCGCGTGGCAGTGACAACAAAGTGGACGCCAAAGGGCTTGGCCTGGCGCATAAGTGCGATTAGCATTTCAAAGGGATTGGTTTCATCTTCCTCATGGCCGCCAAAGGTTTCGATCAATTCAGCAAAGTTATCAATCAGCACCAAGATCGCCGGTTCGACGGTGACGCCAACCCGCTGGTTATATTCGTAAAGGGTCGAAACGCCCACTTTGCTAAAGCTAAGTTTGCGCGCATCCACCAGGGCATTCAACTCGCGCAATAACTGTTGAATGCGCTCTTCATAGCCCTGCTCATCGGGCAGGATGAGCGAACCGACATGGGGTAACTCCCCTAACATCACCAGATTGCGCCCCCCCAAATCGAGAATGTGGGTTTGAAACTCGGCGGGCGAATGGGTGGCAGCCAAGCTGGTCACCAGCGTACGCAGAAAGGTAGACTTGCCCCAACCCGACGCGCCAAAGAGCACAGCATGGCCCTTGGTCAGATCCAACACCAGTGGCAACTGATAGGCATGATAGGGATCATCGACCAGCCCAACGATGGCGCGCATGGCGGTTGTTGCCCAGTGGATGCCGTGCCAAGCCGCATTGCCGACGAGCCACTGCTGGACAAAAGGATTCAGTACCAGGGGTAAATCTGGTTGGCCCAACGTGCGCAGTGCGGTATAGTCGCGCTGTTGATAGTCGGCTTTTAATAGGCTGGCAAGGGTTAACTTGGTGGGCAGAAAGGGTGGCCACGGCGAACGCGGCGCTTCGCCGGGCAGCAACTTCTGGGCTAATTGCACGGCCACATCATAGAACTTGGGCTGGCGACCATTCTCCAACGCTTCTGCTTCGGCAATGGGTTCGCCCGTGTAAGCAACCTGGATCAACTCAATGCCTTCATTGCCCACTTGCAAGTAGCCGCGACCGGGCATACCATTGGGCAAGTAGGCCGCATCGGCACGGCGCAACATCTCGCGACTCGTGTCAATTTCCTCGACGCGCAGACAAATGCGATATTTGATATTGGCGCGCATCTGATCGGTGACGCCGGTTGGCCGTTGGGCCGCCAACAACAAATTGACCCCTTGGGCGCGCCCCACGCGCGTAATGCTGTCCAACTCCGTCTTGAATTCGGGGCTGTCGCTGATCATCTCGCCATATTCGTCGATGATGATAAACAGATGGGGGTAGGGTGCATGGCTCAGATGCAACCCCTTGGCCCGATAGTCAACAATGTCTTTGGTGCCGGTGTCGGCGTTGAGCTTTTGCCGGCGCTGCATCTCGGCATTGATGGCGGTGAAAATGCGGCGCACCGCCGATTTGTTCAGATTGGTGACAATATCCACCACATGGGGCAAACCCTGGAAGGGTTGAAACGCGCCACCGCCCTTGTAATCAATCAGGACAAAATTGAGAATGCTAGGATCATAGGCCAGGGCCAAGCTAACCAGCAAGGTCATCAACAATTCCGACTTGCCCGAACCAGTGCCACCGGCGATCATACCGTGGACACCGTCGGCTTTGGCTTCCAGATTCATTTCCCAGAGGCGATTGCCTGATTTTACGCCCAGTAAGACGCGCAACCAGTCGGCATTGGACGCCAGCAGGCTCGTGCGCCACTGCTGCGCAACCGCCTGTTGCAGCTGCGCCAGAAAATTTTCATTCAAGTCCAATTTGTGTTGGTGGGCCAGCAGTTGTTTGAGCAACGTCGATTGGGGCAGCGCATCAATCCGTACCGGCAATTTATAAAGGTGGGATTGCGCGACCATAAAACTCTGGATAGACTGGACAAATTGCTGAAGCAACTGTTTTTCCGATGTGGGATCATCGGTGGCTTGCGTGGTAAAGGGTTGGGCCACTTGGAAGGCCAACGATGATTGACCGATCTTAATATAACCGCGCCCAGGAATACCACCGAACTCTTCCACTGCGCTGCCCACAATGGCCCGGTAATCGCCAGGGTCGGCAATCTGGAGCGACAATCGTTCTGTAAACAAGCTGAAAATCTGGTGGGGCAAATCGTTTAGACGGCCAGCCGTGATCACAAAATGAATGCCATAGGGTTTGGCTTGGCGGGCAAGGGCGACCAGTTTGTCCATTGGCGTTTCCACATCATCCTTGCCGCCGCCAAAGGTTTCTTTGAACTCCACAAAGTTATCAATGGCCACCAGGATCGCAGGCAAGGAAGTCGCCGGG
Source organism: Caldilineaceae bacterium (assembly GCA_034437715.1). Lineage (GTDB taxonomy): Bacteria > Chloroflexota > Anaerolineae > Caldilineales > Caldilineaceae > JAHBVH01. The sequence goes on along the minus strand of DAOTTR010000349.1, from coordinate 25,025 downwards.
TTGGCATCGTTGTATTTGTAGAGATCAGGCAGACCAGCAGTGGCGAGGATGGTCTTGCGCGCTTCGACGATCTCGTCCAACTCGCGCAACAATTGCTCAACGCGCTCTTGATAGCCCTCTTCATCGGGGGTGATCACCGCGCCGACATGGGGCAAGGCTTGTAATGGCCCCAGGCTGCGCCCACCGAGATCGAGGATGTAGATATGCAGATGGTCAGGCGAATGGGTCGCCGCTAGGCTGATGATCAGCGAACGGATAAAGGTCGTCTTGCCCCAGCCCGATGCGCCAAAGAGCGCCACATGTCCCACGGGCAAGTCGATCATCAGCGCAAGTTGCCTGGCTTCCACAGGATCATCAACCAGGCCGACAACTGGGCGCATGGCATAACGCTCCCAATTTAGCCGTGCGAGCCAACCGCTATCGCCATTGAGCCAACGGTTGACCGCCGGGTTGAGGGTCAAATCGGCATCGGGGTGCTGCCCCAGGCGAATGCGCAACTGATCATTTTCATGCAGATATTCACCCGACGTAATCGCCTTCTGTAGTGAATCCCGTGAAATAAGCAATTCCGAGAGCGCAAGTTGCAGGGGCAGTGGGTTGGGCCACGGTGCGCGCGGCAGATCAAGGCCTTGCTGCCGCGCCAGTTGCGCCAGGAGTGCAACAATTGCCTTGTATAGTTCGGGCGGCTCCTCATCCCTTTGCACATCATACTGGGAATTGCGATCGGGCCAGATCACGTCGGCGCGCGCATGTTCGGGATCAACATATTTGTCACCCGTGTAGGCCACCTGGATCAATTCGATCTCATCGTTGCCGACTTGCAAATAGCCGCGGCCAGGGATATTCCCAGGCAGGTAGGCGGCATCCTCACGGCGCAACATTTCGCGGCTTTCGCCACTGGTCTCCACCCGCAGACAGATACGGAATTTAATATTAGAGCGCATCTGATCGGTGACACCGCTAGGACGTTGGGCCGCCAGTAGGAGCGAAACACCCTGGGCACGCCCGACGCGGGTAATGCTTTCCAGTTGGGCTTTATACTCGGGTCGAGCAGCGATCATCTCGGCAAATTCATCGATGATGATAAAGAGGAAGGGATAAGGCTTGCCGGTCACATGCAAATTTTTCTGGCGATATTCCTTAATGTCTTTGGTATTTGTTGCCACGTTGAGCGCTTGCCGCCGCTGCATTTCCGACTGAATAGCGGTGAACATGCGCGTCACACCATCGCGCTGAATGTTGGTGATCATATCCACCACATGCGGCAGATCATCCAATCCTTTGAATGCGCCACCACCTTTGTAATCGACCAGCACAAAGTTGAGCACCGAGGGCGCATAGGTTACCGCCAATCCGGTGATCATGGAGATCAGCAATTCAGACTTGCCAGAGCCGGTGCTGCCCGCCACCATGCCATGCACGCCATCCCGTTTGGCAGAAAAGACCAATCGGCGCGCTTTGTTGCCGGACATCAAGCCAATTTTGACCCGCAACCAATCGGCCTGTTCATCGAGCACACTCTTTTGCCATTGACGCAAGGCATCCTGGCGCAACTCCGCCAACGAACGATAGCCCATAAAGTCGAGAAAAGGCACGCTGGCGGGCACATTAGCCCCAAAGCCCTGACGTACCTCCATTTGGCGCAATCGTTGGGCCAACGCCACCATGCGCTCGGGCTGATCAATGAAATCTGCCGTCCCCACATAGCGAAAGGTATTGATGCCGACTTCGGTATAGCGAAAGTGAATGCGTTGGAACTGCTGGATCTTGCTATTGGTGGCGGGGGTCGTGCGTTCGACCTCGATCACAGCGGTGCAGCGGCTTGGCACTTTGCTACGTTCGGGGACAAGAAAAATGACGGCGGCCCCCAATGTGGCACCTTCTTCTAAGAGAATCGAGAGCGCGGCGTCAGACTCCAACTTACTCAGTTTGCCCAGCGCTTCCGCTTGGCCGGATTTATCTTTTTGATTCACAAGCTCGTTGTCGAGCAGATCGATAATCACCAACAGAAACGGTAGGGTTGGATCCTCCTGGGTTTCTTTGCCATCGCGATCTTGCAAGCGGATCTTGCGGTGGGCCAGGGTACGGCGCAAATTTTCTAGAAACTGTTCCAATGCGTCGCCTTCGGTGTCAATGACCGCGCGATCTGGCTCGGGGGCAGCGATCTCGGCGACAAAGCAGCGCGGGTCTCCCTGTTGATCGGCCTGACAATGGGGCAGATCTTCGGTCCATCCCCACGCTTTGCTGGTGGTACCCAGAATATAGAGCCGCGCGTCGGTCGGTTCATGAAAGACGGCATAGTGGGCAACAAGCGCATGGGCAAATTGATAGGCAGTGCGCTTGTCGCCGGCAATGCCAAGCGCATGGGTGACGGGTGTGCGCGGCGTGTCGTCTTGGGCGGTGGCGGGCGCTTCGTCGGCATTGGCCGAGGGTGTCTTCACGTTTGGTTGACGCAGCGAGATGATGACTGGAATGGTGTCCACATAGCACGAGTCATCGGCCAGCTTCATCGCCTCGCGCACAAGATCGTCTTCGACACTTTCTTGTTGGCTCAGTGTATAGACCACGGTTGAGGAGAGTGTGCCCATGCCCAAACGCAAGACACCGAAATCTTCATCGGCGGTGCGCCGTTCCCAGACGCGCGCTTCGCTGCGCAGTTGCGGATCGGCGCGCTGGGCCTCGCGCTGGGTTTCCTGCACAATCCGATAGAGCGAGAGCGGCTCAGGATAGTTGTAGTCATAGAAGCGCCGCTGCATATCATGATAATTGTGCATCTCTTGGGTCAAATCGACGAGGCGCGCCCGATAGGCTTTGCGGACAGCTTCGCGTTTCTGTCGCTCGCGCCGATAGCTAAAGAAGGCAAAGCCCGCCATCCCTATCACAGAGAGCAACATGGGGATCACCAGCCAATAGCCACGTCCGCCCGTGCTAAAAACGGTCACAAGGATCATGCTCATGATCATTAAAAGCGGCAACGCCATCTGCAACAACTGCATCAGGTTGTTGTCATCTTGCACAGGCGGATTGGGAATTTCCAGGCGTTCAAAGGGCAATTCCGGCTGAATGCGCGGCGGGCGATCGATGATAATCTTTTTATTCATGTCAATCGTTCATGCGTTAGCCTAGTCGTTACGATCTGGCAGACCCTAACGAGCAAAGATGATTAGGTGATTGTCAACAATTTGACAGTTTATTAAGAACGCAGTAATGTATGCAAGCAACCTTGTTATCGATTCAAAAATTGATGTTACTATTCACCCCACCCGCGCCCTGAGAGGTGCCTGAATCGTACGCCAATGTTAAATTCGTGTTGCATGAATTCAGAGCAGCAGGTGATGAAATTTAACGTTGGCGTAGTAGTTACAAATTGATAACGTCAGAAATGCCCTCATCCACCGCATCACTGCCCATTACTGATCCCAGATTCCCTTATGCCGCTTTAATTTTGTGCATGCGTAGGTGCGGTTTGTAACCGCACCTACAAGAACAATTCCATCTGGTTTTGTTGCCGAAATAACAAATCGGAATAATCTCTTCTATACAGCAAGTCTTCCAGAAAGTTGAGGTATGGCTGTGAAGCAAGTTTGTCTATTATGTGAACGTACTTCGCCGTCGGGCAATCTTTTTTGCCAAGAAACCTATTGTGCAGCCGAGATGTCACCGACAATTCTGAATCATGGCGACTGGCTGGGCGATATCGAAATTGTCAAACCCGTAATTGTGCTGCGCGCTGCGGTGCTCTATGAAGCCATCCACCAGAAGCAGAAGGTCTATCTCAAGGTGGCCCACCCTGGTAAGGAGAACAAGGAACGTCTCAAACGGGAAGCCGAATTGTTGCGTTCACTCCAGGGGAGTCTACGTTTCGGCAAGCAGTTACCCCACCTACTGCCACCCTATGCCAACACATCGTTGCGTGTGGATGCCTATGGTAAATCGATGTTGCAAGGGCATTTGCTCTACTTTTTTCTCTTTACCTATACAGAGGGCGAGCCACTGCGTCACCTATTGTTGAAAAATCCACAAATGTGGATCCACCATGTGGGGTGGCTGCTAGCGACATTGGCGGGCACAGTTGGCTATCTGCAATCCAAGGGCATCTATCACTATGGGCTCAGCCCGGACGTGGTGCTCGTTCGCTTTGATCCACAACACAATGCGCCACGCATCATTCTTTTTGATCTGGGCATTGCCTGCAAAGAACAAGAGTTGGCGCGTCAGTGGGATGAATTCTTTATTCCGCCGGCCTATATGGCCCCCGAATTGATCGACAACAGCGTGGCAAAACCAGATTATCGCACCGATGTCTACGGGTTAGGCGTGATGCTCTACGAACTGTTGATTGGTGAACCAGCCTTTCCCTACAAATTGCGCAGCACGGCCGAGATTGCCCTAGCGATCAAAAAACAGGATCGCGTGCCCATGAATCGCATGGAGGATGTCGAAAGTGTGGCCAACATTGCGCTCCAAGCGGTTAATCAAAAAGTGGAAGCACGCCAGCCCAACGCTCGCGAAATTGCCCGCGCCCTACTCTCCCAATTTGGCGAATTGCCCGAAGAACAACAACGACGCCTGCCCAGCCGCCGCACAATGCTGATTGTAATGGGAGCCATCCTCTTGATTGTTTTATTGCTTGTGCTAGCAATCAACCAGGGTTTTGGCCTCTGGTAATCTGTCTTCAAATTAAGTTATTAAGAATCGAACAAGGTGGACGTAAAGCCAAGACCATTCAGATAAATCAGGAATGGCTGGTTCCCATTACAGAGCGTGGAACGAGCAGTCGGCTTGTTTGAATGGTCTTGGACTTAAAGTATCGTGTCTGAATTACCTTGCGATCAATAAAACTTGGTTGCGCCTTGGGCATCGCCTCGTTCGTAGGCATCTGCGGCAGCGCCCAGATCCTTGCTGAGTTCAGCCGTCTTCTCGGCCATCTCATCGATCTGTGGTTTGATGACTTCAATAAACTGGACAACCGCATAGCCACCCACCAAGCCAATAAACGCTGTCGCTTTCAGGGCATTGGAGATGGCTTCCAGCGTCTTGCTCACGGCCTTCAATACATCGCTGATTGTACTAAAATTCTTGGACATGCCCCGCACCGCGGGGATCTCCATGTATACACCTTGTGTCGAGTTCATGTGTCCCCTCCTAGTAAATGGCCCCAAAGCGGTCACCCAGCGCATTGACTTTGGTGCGGACTTGCTCGTCGGCACGGTCAATGCAGTCACTGGCAAATTGGATATTTTTCTGTGTGCGCGTAATACGCTGCGCAATTTGATCGACTTTGGGCATGGCCAAGCTCGATACTTCCTGGACAAAAGCATCGGCACCCTTGCCAACCCAAACACCCCCCACCACCTGTTGCACCATCATTTGCATGGGACGGTGGGCTTGCTGTTGCACAACATTGAATTGCTGGGTAAGCTGGGAAAGCGCATTCTGTACCATCGAGCGTGCAAAGCGCAATAAGGCTTGTTTCAACATACATTGCTCTCCTATCAATAAAATTCTTAATCAGTCGCCGAACATGCCTTTGGTCTGGGTATCGGCCTCGCGCATATACTTTACGGCGGCATCGACATCGCGCGACAACTCCTGAAATTTATCTGTGAGCCGCCCAATCGATGGACAGAGTTTGCTGCGAATCGCCTCTTTGAATGAATCGCCACCGCGCCCAAGCAGCGCGCCACTTTCGATCATGCTGGCGATCGTTTGCATTTCTTGCATCGTGTCTTGCAACTGCTCGACACCTTGCTCAAAAGTGCGGATCATCTCCTCTGCCAATCCATAATCAAGTTTAATCTTATCGGACATGCGTTGCTCCTTGTGGGGATTTTCGAGCCTACCCCGATGGTATTTACGTGAAATTAGTTTTTAGTAGGGACGCGCTTACGAGGAACGGAAGACGGCACTTGCCTCTTCCTCGGCCTGACGGATAGTCTGCGCAATTTCTTTGACACTGTGGCTTGCCTCGCCCAACGCTTGTTGCAAACGGTTAGAGGCTGGCAATACTTTGCCATCCATTTCAGAGAAAAATGCCTCTGCACCGCGGCCAATCCAGCCGCCATTTTCCAGCTTGCCCATGCTGCCACGAACCCGCTGCAACATTTGCTGAACCGCTTGCTCCTGACTCGCAAAGCGACTGGCAATCTGCTCCAGTTGCTCATAATCAGCACGGATTTCATCAGCCATAAATGAAACCTCCTTTATCATGATAGTGAATCGAAAATCGACTTTTACGTAAAATAACTTGGTTTTTCCTGAATATGCAAAACAAAAGGCTAACATCGGGTGATACAAATACAGGATTCGTTGTTGGGATGAGTAATGATGAAAGGTATGCGTGGAAACAATGATGGTGATCAATGTTGCGTTGAGTATATATAGATCATACAAATTTGTCAAGCTTTAATTTTTAGTGTATTTTTAGATCAGAATTAGGAATACAACAGAGATTATCCTAAAATTAGGCCAAAATCCTTTCTCTCCAGTGGCGAATTAGTGTCATCTCTCTCTTCATTCCATCCCGCTGCTACATTGCTTCTCATGCTCACAAAAAATTGTGTAGATTTCCGATAGGTTTTTGATAGGTTTCCGATAGATCAGCCGACTATTTTTGGCCTATAATAGGCTAAATCAATAGCGTTAATAATAGGTAAATCGGCTTACACTTTGCTGTCAATTCCATAGGACAAGCAAAGTGTATTCCAGACATTCAATCCGCTCACCGTCAGAATAGGAGTATATCCGTTGCGGAACCAGCACAACCCACGAAGTTTTTCTCGATCCGGGATCAACTACCTACTACTTGCGCTCGCGCTGCTTCCGGCTATGCATTGGCTGTTACAGCCCCTCACGCTTACGGCAGCCAACGTAGCCCAGCAACCTAGCGTTGGTATTCAGATCAACGGCCTGCGCTATGATGAAGCGACCAATCTATACACCCTTTCGATCAGCATTTCTCAGCCCGGCTTTGTCAAACAGTTGGTATTAATCGTGGAAGAGAAGGAAACGGGCAAGCTCGTCAGTGAAATCCGCTTTACAGTGGATGGCCGATCTACGATCATTGCTGACCTGGATGGACGTACGCTGGCAGATGAGCGCGCCTATCTGATCAAAATCGGGGGAATTGATTATGCTGACTTCGTGATTTTGCAGCAAGATGAGCACAATACAGTAGATCAAGCTGAGCAAGCCATCTTGGCAACCAAGGAATTCACCCATATTCTCCCCAAAGCCAAACCCATTGAGGCCGCAATATTGAATGTTAACGTCGATTTTGCCACCCAACTTATGCTGATCGATGTGGATATTCGCGATGAAGATGCGATTCAGATCAGCAAATTTGAAGGTTGGGTGATCGACAAAGAGTCGGGCGCACGCATTCATGACTTTGGGCCCGGCGTCTTTGCCAACAAACGGATTCAGGAAGCGTTGCCGCCAGCCATTGCCGCCACCACCGCGCCGCGCGAATATGAACTCTATCTGGTGCTCACCACCAAAGATGACCAACCCATTCGCCCTGAACCACGCGGTTTTAAACCCATGCCCCCACCACCGCCGGGCTTTTTCAGCCGCTTATCCACCGGGTTGAATAGCAACCCGGTGTTGCTGACCACCATGTTGGTGATTGTGATCGCGCTGGTGGGCTGGTTGGCCATGCAGAATGGTCAGGGTCGGCGCGAACCCCTCTTACCGCCACGCCCACCCATTAATGGCACCACGCTCACCGAAAATTATGGCGGTAGCCGGCAGCCCGGTGTACGCCTGAGCGTTGTGCATACCGAACATGTTGAAGATCGCATCAGCAAGGTTATCTACCAATTTCCTTGTGATATTGGGCGCGAAGGGTGCCAATTCAACCTTCCCCACGACGCCCATATTTCGCGGCGTCATGCCCGGCTTACAGTGCGCAGTGGTCACTTCTACCTGAGTGATTTGGAAAGTACCAATGGTTCTTTTGTGGACAATACCCCCATACCGCCCAGGCAGCCAGTAGCGGTCAATGAACTATCGCTGATCCGGTTAGGTAAAAAAACCATTATCAAAGTTGAAAAAGCTGACTGATTACTTACAATTTTCCACAAAATGATTGCCAGTTTTTCGGTATTATGTTATGATGAATGTCAAGCAACCAAGTACACAACTACCCAATCAATTGCCCAATCAAATCTGTATTGTCGTGGAGGAGCCCATGTACAATTCCCCGAAATGGTCTCGCTGGCTTTGGCGCACCTTGCCAGCCATCCTCGTGGCTGCGCTCCTGTTGGCAACAGGGGCGCCAAGCTTGGCCCAAACCGCGCCCCCGCCCACGATCCGCATTACCCACATCGATGTATCAAACTTCCCCGACATTGCGGTCTATGTCGTAGGGGATCATGTTGCCGATGACATGACAACCCTGCCAGCAACGTTGCAAGAAGATAGCACACCGGTCAGCATTGATGATGACCAAATCCAACCAGTCGGCGTCCAGGTGGCGCTTGTGCTCGATGCTGGCGGCAATGTTAGCTTGCCAGGACCGACCGGCGATCCGCGCTACATTGAAGTGGGCCGTGCCGCGCGCAACCTTGTGCAACAAGGGTTGCTCTCGGCCGACAACGATTGGCTCACCTCGATTGCTTTCAACCAGAACAAAGAGATCGCAGCCCTCACCGGCTGGAGTCAGGACCACCAAGCCGTCGCTGATTCGCTTTACGTCTACCAACCGGTGCCGATTGGCAACACACCGTTGTATGATCTGCTGCGCTTTGCCCTGAAACTCTTCGACGATTCTGTATTGCCACCCGGCCAGGAACGCGCCATCATTGTCTTCTCCGACGGCATTGATGTCACCAGCAACACCGGGTTAACTGATGCGGTAAATCTAGCCGCCCAACGCAATATTCGCATCCACCCCGTCATGCTTGGGCCAGAAGTAGCCGCCCAACGCAGAAACCTCGAATATCTTTCCACCCTGACCGATGGTCAATATTTTCATCTATCTTCAATTGAAAACCTGGATCCGCTGTGGCAGAGCGTCGCCCAAGGCCAGCATCAACGTGTGTTGACCTATCGCTCCCGGCAGGCACAAGCGCGCAACATCACCGTAGCGTTGACCCTGCCCGATGGCCGCACCCTGGCGACGACGGGTGATATTCCCGGCGTCAGTCTGAGACCCGTTGTTGTGGATGCCACACTTGCCCTAGATACCCCGGAAATCCTCAAATATGCCGAGGCCTATGATACGGCACTGGGTGTGATCAGCCCACTAGAGATGAATATCAATACAGACTTTAGCTGGAACGACAACCATCCACGCGCCTTGCGTCGGGTAGAATATCAGGTAGGCGAGCGCATTGAAGTGCGCGATAGCCCCCCCTTTGACGAGCCATTTCCTTTTCCCATTGACACCTTTGACACGGGCACCTATTCGGTTCGCGTCCGTGCGATTGATGAATTGGGCCTAGCGGGTGAATCGCAGTCTGTAGATTTTTCAATCACTGTAGTCCGACCCCCAACCCCAACCCCAACCCCGGATGGAGCACTCGTAGCCAAAGCAGCCGAAGCAGATATCGTGGCAGCGACGGCAACCCAAGAATCAGTTGTTGTCGCCACCCGTTCAGCCGAGCAAGTAGCACAAATTCAAGCGGGTGAAGCTCAAACAGCACAAGCAGTCAGCCAAGTGCAGACATTGACCTGGGCCACGATTGCCTCGGTAGGCTTTGGGGTGATTGCGCTGGCCTACGCCTTCTATATTCTTAGCAATCGCGACCGCCGCCGCCAGGCAACCCAGATCATCACCGGCACGATTGCCGCCGCGACCGAACCCTTCCGCCCGCGGCGCGGTGGCACCAATAATGAACTGCAGCCCCAATTGGTGTTGGTCAATGATGGCGGCTCGCAAGGCATGCCCGCGGTAATTCCCATCTCGCGCGCAGGCGTGCGGATTGGGCGCGACCCAGCCGTAGTCAATGTACCCTTGGCTGACCGGCGCGTTTCCAAGCTTCATTGCCGCATCGTAGAAGATCCATCCACCAATGGCTATCGCATTCTCGACGAAGGCAGCACAAGTGGCACCTATATCAACGACCAAGAAGTCAATATTAACGGCCAGGTGCTCCAGCCCAATGATCTGGTTGGGATTGGGCCTTTAATCTATCGCTTTGAAATCCCTGGTTTGCCACCATCTGGTGGCGGTGAGCCAACGCGTCGCTTTGACCGTGATGACAACACAGAACCTTACATTCGCACACCCAGCACGGCAGTACAGACTGAAATTAAAGAGTAAGCAACAGCGAGGATTGATTTTTCACAAGCATCAACGCTCGCTGTAAGCAATTATGCGAAAGAGTAGGCTTTATGGCTAAAATCAAACCCGGTAGCCGGATTGGGCCATACCCGTATCGTATTCTGAAATCGCTGGGTAACGGCTATGGTAATATGTCCGATGTCTATCTTGCCACCATTGGCACAGTGGAGGCAGTGTTACCGTCGGATCTAGTTGTAATTAAAATTTCCAAAGCACAAAACGAAAACCAAGATTTTTTCAAAGACACCATCTATAACGAATCGGAACGGCTGCGCCAATTGCGCCACCCAGGAATTGTGCGCATCTTGCCCATCCAAACTGACAACCCAATGCGGCAACTGCCTTATGCCGCCAGAGCGAGCAACCTGCCCGAAAATCCCTGGTTTCTTGTGCTCGAATACCTGGCCGGCAATTCACTGACAGACCTGATTGAACATCACGGCAAATTGCAATCAAGCCTGGCACTCAAAATTGCGCATCATCTGGCCGAAACGCTAGATTATATTCATCGCAACGATCAGGTACACCTCGATATCAAGCCGGAAAATATTATCTTTCGCTACCCATTGGAAAATGGGGGCCGCATTGAGCCGGTGTTGATCGACTTTGGCATTGCGCGCAATACCGGCCAGGAAGGACTAGAAGCGCGCACGCTCTTTTATGCGCCCCCCGAACGCGTCCAACTCAACCGTGGCAACGCGCCAGAAACGCTGCCCCGGCCCCAACCTTCTATGGATGTCTATTCCTTGGGCGTTGTGCTCTATCAGATGCTCACGGGGCGGCGGCCTTTTGATGGGCGCACAGACAACGGCATCAGCTCGGCAATTCTGGCCGGCAATCCGACCGAACCATCCAAATACAGCAGCGATATTTCGCCGAACCTGGAGAAATTGATTCTGCAGACCATGAACCGCCAATCACTCAATCGCCCCACGGCTGGCGAATTGGTGCAGCAACTGGACACGTTGATTGCCAAAACCGGTGGCGCACAGCAGACACAACTAACTGGCTCAACCCAGATTGGGGCAAGCCGCGCCTGGCGCATCCGCAAACGGTTGCGGCCATTTCTGGCTGGGCTGGCCGTGCTTATCCTATTTGTAATCGCGTTGGAGGCAGTCGCCATTTTGCAGACAGGCCAACCCTGGCTGCTCGCGCAACCGGGGTTAGCCAGGAGCGGACAACCTTGGTGGGATCGATTGCGCGCAATCGGCAATGAAACCGAACAGGGGACAGCAACGCCAACTGCTACGGACATGCAAACCGTTGCAGCGATACCCCCAGCCATCGCCATTGCCCAGGTGACCGCGCCGGCAGAAGGAACGACAGCGCCAACCCAGGTCCGGCTGCTGCCAACAGCCACCCCCTCACCCTTGTCGCCTACGGCCACGATGATCAAAACAGCGACCAGGGCAGCGACCAAGACGCCCACGCCCAGGCCCACAGCTACTCCGAAACCGCGCCGCCCAACTTCAACCCCGGTAGACGGATCCAAAACACAAGCCTTCCAACCCGTAGCGACGACTACGACGCCGGTTACAACCGGGCGCGCCATGTCTACGCCGGTGCCAGTTCATACATCACCGCCGACACCATCACCTACCTCGTCGCCTCCCCCCACACCGACAGCGCCGCCGACAGCCACACCCGCGGCCGCGGATACCAAGCATGCCCCGCCGCCTACACCAACGCCCAAACCGCAAATTCAGCGATCCGTAGAATTGCTGGCCCCCAGTAATGGTGCCAGTGGCCAGGGCAAGGTCCAATTTCAATGGCAAGCAACCTTTGCGCTTCAGGCCAATCAAGCGTTTGAAGTAGTCTTTTGGCGCGAGGGTGACGATCCCATGGGCAAGAGCTATGGTTGGGGTGGCACCAGCACGGCAACCAGCCAAATCATTAATTTCGACAGTGCCAGCCCCGATCAATATCTGTGGGGCGTGCTGTTGGTTGAAACGAATCCATATAAGCGGCTCCAATATTTGGGTGGCGGCTGGCGTTTTGCCGTGCAAAGTGGCGGTCAATCGTCAGCCAGTGATGGCAGTGGAGATAGATAAATAACAATGGCCGGTGGAGAGAAAGTCAGACTATGCGATATATAGGTGCAATCAGCGACCCGACCATCGGCGTAGCCGCCTTGAGCGACGCCGGACGCAGTGGCAAAAACAATGAAGATGATTATCTCATCTTTGAAACCCGCGCCAGCGATGAAGAGGGGATCGCAGGCGAGGTAGCCGTACAGGTGCTTGTGGTAGCCGACGGCATTGGCGGCAATGTGGCCGGCGAAATGGCCAGCCATCTCGCCGCGCAGACCATTCACGATACGCTGGGGCGCAATACGAGCCAACGCATACGCCAGCGGCTGATCGAATCGATCGATGAGGCCAACAATGTCATCTATCAGAAAACGCTGGATCAGCCCGAGTTGCAAGGCATGGGCACCACGCTGGTTGCCGCCGCGCTTGTGCGCGACAAACTCTATGTGGCTCATGCCGGTGACAGCCGCGCCTATGTGATCCGCCAGGGCAAAGCCTACCAGTTGACGCTGGATCACACTTGGGCCCAAGAGGCGATTGAAGCCGGTCGCCTGACACCAGCCCAAGCGCGTGAACATCCCAATCGCCATGTGATCAAGCGCTTTCTGGGCATTGCGCCTATTGTTGATATTGACGCTACCCTGGTCGATATCAATCGTGGGCCGCTCGATCCAGAACAGGCGCAAAACTGGCCCAAAAGTGATCAACTGGTATTGCAACCAGGCGATATTTTATTTCTGTGCAGCGACGGCCTGACCGATGTTGTCAGCGACAAACAGATCGAACAGACGCTCAGCCGCTATCAGCCCCAGGAAGCCGCGCGCAAACTGGTGGAGCTGGCCAACAACGCCGGCGGCCCAGATAACATTACGGTGCTCATCTTGCAACGCCAGCCAGCGGGCGCGGCGGCAACCCCAGGCAGCCGCCGTTCGCCTTTAATGGCCGCCATTTTGGGTGTAATCCTCGTGGCAATTGCAGCCGTGGCATTTATTTTGTTGCGCAACCCAGGCAATCCCGGCGTAGCGGCGGGCGCAGACGCCACCGCGACAGCGACCACAAGCGCCGCCGTGGCCACCGTGCAGATGACCCCAGCGGTAGCGCCAACCGCGGCCCCAACCGCCACCCCCGCGCCCGCGACGGCAACCGATCTACCAACCGCGACCCCTTCTGCAACGGAGACCGTAGCCGCCACGAGCACAGATGTTCCAGGTGCTAGCACACCGTACGCGGCCAACAATCTCAGTTCAACAACGACAATCAGCGATGTGGTGCAAGGAATTAGCGAAGCCAGCAATAGTATTTCAGTCACCTTAAATAACAATACCCCCACCACAGTAGCGCGCGCGCCAACTTCGACCCCCGTCTCGGATCTGCCAACGGCGACACCAACACCCACAAATACGCAGACCCCCATGCCCACGCCCACCAGTACGCGCACACCCATCAGTACGCTGACGCGGACGCCAATTGCTATACAGACAGTAATAGCAACAGCAACAAACTCTAACATCCAAGTCACAGCTACCCAACAAAGCAGTAATTTGGATGTAACTTTGATAAGTCCTACGGATGGTCAACGTGGAGAAGGCAGACAACGGTTTGCGTGGCAGCCTAATCTACAATTACAAGCCGGACAAGCATTTGAAGTCGTTTTTTGGGAAAAAGGCCAAGTTCCACTTGTCAATTCATTTGGGATTATTGGAGCAACTACGGAGCATGAAGTAACAGTGGATCTCAACGGCTTATATAATGCAGGAAAATTAACAAGCGGTGAGTATCAATGGAGTGTGTTACTAGTAGAAAATAGTCCTTACAAAAGGCTGCAATTACTAAATAACGTTGGATATCAATTTTTCTTTGAACCCAACAATGATAAAAAAGATAATGGTGGGACAGAGGGACAGGGAGGTCGATAATTATGACATCTATGTATAAATCTACAAATTGGTACAAATCAATACTATTTGCCTTTTTTCTGAGTTTACTAATACTGAGTATTGGTTTACTGAGTAGCAATATAACCGCAGAAACAGGATTACCACAGACAACACTTGAAAAAATACCTATAGCGGATACCTATGTTGCGTCAGGACGCCCTAATACGGCACCCAGTGCTCCCGATCTTAAAATATTTTGGCTAGGACATAACCAGACAAATGGACTTGCCACCGAACGAGCCTTGCTTAAGTTTGAAATTTCTATACAGGAGATTCCGATTGGCAGCACTATTCAATCAGCCAGGCTGTTGCTAACATTATCAGGCACAACAAAGAATGATGGCCCACTAAACGTTACCGTTAACCGCATTCTCAGTGAGCAGTGGAGTGAAAATCTCACTTGGAATGCGCACGAAGGACTACCCATTACTGCTGACACTTCAACAACCATAGCAGTAGGTCGAGAGTTCAAACAGTATGAGTGGAATATTCAAAAACTAGTGCAAGAATGGGCCCATAGTCCAGAACGTATTGATCTAGGCTTACGACTAGATGGTGACCAAACTAGCGGCGATCATGAACGCAACTTTTGGGCAAAGGACTGCAAAGATAGCGAATGTAATGTAGATCAACGTCCGCGAGTGGTAATTCAATTTGAAGCGCCCACACCGACACCAACACCGACAAACCCACCAACAGCAACACCAACAGTGACACCAACACCAACTTTCATACCGACAGCGCTACCAGGTGTTAAAGCCTTACTGCTTGTTGCTGAACCAACGGGTGAGATAGCAGTTACTAAAGATCTAACCTATACGCTTACCTATACAACTAATAATTCTGGTAGTGAGGCGCTGTCAGATGTGGTAATTACAGATACGATACCTGCATATACCCAACTAGTTACGGACACAATAAAAGCGAGTAGCGGCTTTACACATACTTATACCGGCTATACGCCAGGTAGTGTAATTACCTGGACGCTGCAACGTTCATTATTAGACAATGAACGTGGTTTTGTTTCCTATCAGATAAGTCGGACGGCAACGACAACAAATACGGTCATAGCCACGGGCGGACAAGCAATCATGGATGACGAAGAAGTCATTTATAACGATGGCATGGATATGGGTTGGATATATATTGAAAAACGCTCATACATACGTAGTAACAGTACACGCAATCCACCATATTACCTTTATTTACCTATCGTGCCAAAATCATGATCATAATTTGGATGCTGACGCTATAGCTTACAGTCAACTACGTTGCTCTGCTTTTCGTTGAGTACGGCGCGGGATTACCGAAAGTAAAAATGACCCTCACCAATAACCAGCTAGGACCCTATCAAATCAAGGATGAGATTGGCCGCGGCGGCATGGCTGTCATTTATCGCGCCGTGGACACGCGCAAGGGGGAAACCATTGCGCTCAAGGTCATGCTGCCCCATCTTGCCCATGAAGTGGAGACCCGTCGCCGCTTCCAACAAGAAGGGGAAAACGCCAAGCGCCTTATTCATCCCAACATTGTTCGCGTCTACGAAGCAAATCATATTGATGGTCATTACTATATTGCGATGGAATATGCGGCAGGTGGCACGCTGGCTGGACTACTAAGAACACGTTCGCGCCCGATGAGTGTCAATGAAACATTACAAATTCTCTATCGGGTTGCAGCAGCACTAGACTACGCGCATAATCGCGGCATTCTCCATCGCGATATCAAACTGAGCAATATTCTGATTGGCACCAATAACCAGATTTTGCTCTCCGATTTTGGCATTGCGCGTCAGCTAGGGGGAGATTATACCGTTGTTACAGCCACCGGCCATGTCGTAGGCACGCCCGCCTATATGTCACCGGAACAGGCGCTTGGGGATGAAACGATTGACCACCGTTCCGATATCTACAGTTTGGGGGTTGTGGCTTATGCGATGCTCACCCAGACGCTGCCCTTTAATGCCACTACGCCACTTGTTTTGTTGCGAAAAATAATTGATGTCGCGCCTGTCCCACCAGAAAAAATCAATCCACAGTTGCCGCCGGGGATCAGCTATGTTTTACAACGCGTATTGGCTAAAAATCCAGCGCAACGTTATGAGAGCGCGGGTGAATTTGTCTATGCCCTGGAAGCGGGCATCACCAAGACGCCAACCGAGCAAGAGTGGTCAGCCTTACGGCCAGCCATTGTCGCAGCAGATCCAGTGCCGGTGATAGCACGTCAAAATGTAGAAGCGGTCATGCCCAAACCCAGCAGCGAAGTTGTTCCGCTGCCATCGCAGATGCGACGCACGCGCACAGGATGGCCAATCTTGGCAGGAGGTGCAGGAATAATTGTTTTTATGCTATTTGCTGTACAAACATGGGGTGGGAACTTCACTAGTTTTCTCAATGTAAACAGCCAGCTATCGGCTATAACTGTCTCGCCCGCGGCCCCGCAGCAAAGTGGGATGCCAAGTGTCAACAGTGCCACAGCACAGCCAGATCAACTTGCCCTTGTTTCATCAACCGTTACCCCCACAGCAACACCCATACCGGCGACCGCAACCGACACACCGACAGCTATGCCTTCTGCAACTGAAAGGGTAGCTTCTACTAGCACGCCGGGCGCGGCCAATAATCTTAGCTCGACAACGCTATTAAATAATATTGCGCAGAAACTTACAAAAGTAAGCAATGGTATCGCAACCACGCTAAAAAATAGTATGCCCAGTAGCCCAGTGCGCGCACCAACTTCGACACCTGTCTCGGATCTGCCAACGGCGACGCCAACAGTAACTCACACGCCCACCAGCACGCGCACGTCTATCAGCACACCTAACTATACACCAACCAATCTGCCAACACATACGCCTATACCGATAGCAATTGCGACTGCAAATAGCCCCAATAGCAATCCACCATCAGACAGTGTGCCCGAGGTTAGCATTAGTTTACTCGCGCCCAATAATGGCGATACCCTCGACAGTAAATTGACTTTCACTTGGTCTAGTAGCGGCCCCCTACCCCCTGGCTATGCCTTTGAACCAATCTTCTGGCGCGCGGGCGAAGATCCCATGCAGGATGGACGGGGCTATGGTGGTACGACCACAGGCACCAGTGTTTCCGTAACTACCGAAGTTT
This sequence comes from Caldilineaceae bacterium, assembly GCA_034437715.1. Lineage (GTDB taxonomy): Bacteria > Chloroflexota > Anaerolineae > Caldilineales > Caldilineaceae > JAHBVH01. The sequence goes on along the minus strand of DAOTTR010000349.1, from coordinate 7,645 downwards.
TTAGATCATCCGGTGAAGGTGAATATTACTGGGGAATTCGACTTGTCAAAAAAGATCCTTATGAACCGGTGAAATATTTGGGTGGACAATACTTGATTAGTGTGAAATATTCCTCACCGAATTCCGGCAGCGATTCACCCAGTGGTGGAGATCGATAAGATTGAAATATCGTAACGATTCATGCCAATCGCATTCACCACTGGGCACCCAGAGGGTTCCCGCGCCATCCCTGGCGGCCAGTGACGGAGGCCGCCAGGATCGGGAGCCCCCTGGGCGCGTTCCCGGCTGAAGCGTACGCCAACGTTAAATTTCATCACCTGCTGCTCTGAATTCATTCAGAGCCTGGGATAGAAAACGTGTTTAAACACGTTTCCCGTCGCAGGTGTTGAATGAATTCAACACCAATTTAACGTTGGCGTAATCGTTACGATATTTCAACTATTTAGCTACAAAAATCAAGTGAAATCGATAAAAACGGCTTGTGATGCGCGCAACGGGAACAAACGCGCATCAGCAACAACCAATCACTCACCCGCGGCGCGGTGTTATTGAAAGCATGTATGGATCTAATCGGTAAACAACTTGGCCCTTATCAAATTGACCGTGAAATCGGCCGCGGCGGCATGTCGATCATCTACCATGCCGTGGACACGCGCAACCAGCAGGCGGTGGCGATCAAGGTGCTGCTGGCCCACCTGAGCCACGATCCAATCACCCTGCGCCGCTTTCAACAAGAGGGCGAGAATGCCAAACGGCTGATCCATCCCAACATTGTGCGCGTCTTTGAAGCGGGCACCAGTGATGGGTACCATTATATTGCCATGGAATACGCCTCGCGCGGCACCGTGGCTTCGCTGCTCAAAGAGCGCACCCACCCCATGAGTGTGCAGGAAGCGATCCCCACCTTGCGCCGGGTGGCGGCAGCGCTTGACTATGCGCACCACCGCGGCATTCTGCACCGCGATATCAAACCCAGCAATGTCCTCATCGGCAGCAGCGGGCAGATTCTGCTCTCGGATTTTGGTGTGGCGCGCCACCTGGCCACCGACCACACGGTCGTCACGCTGGCCGGCTATTCAGTAGGAACACCGGCTTACATGTCGCCAGAACAGGCGCGCGGTGACTATGATCTGGATCAGCGCTCGGATATCTACAGCCTGGGCGTGGTCGCCTACGCCATGTTGACCCATGCCCTGCCCTTTGATGCCGATAGCCAACTTGTGCTGCTGCGCAAGATCATCGATGAGCCACCCACCCCGCCCGAACAGGTCAATGCTGCGCTGCCAGCCGGGGTCGTCTATGCCTTGCAACGGGTCTTGGCCAAGACGCCACAACAACGCTATGCCACCGCCGATGAATTTGTCGGCGCATTGGAACAGGGCATCACCTGGACACCCACCCGCCGCGATTGGAACACGCTGACACAGCCACCGCCGCGTGCCCAAACCCCACCGCCAGCCGCAGGGCATTTTACCTTGGCAACGCCGCCAGTACGCACCGCGCGTAAATCTAACCGGCTCGCCATTCTGGCCCTACTGTTGGGGCTGATCTTGCTTGTCGCGGCGGCATTTTTTCTGCTTCGTCCAGGCAATGCCGCCTTGCCTTATCTGAGTCCGCTCAATTCGTTATGGCAACAGTCATTACCGCCCACAGTTGTGATCCTGCCAGCCCCCGAAACGGCGGAACCCCCCAACAGTGCGGGGGCAATCACATCAACCGCCACCCTCAGCCCAACCGTGATCGCCAGCACGCCCACACTGGTCCCAACCCCCATGATCCTCGTTGCCATCACCGAGCCAGCGCTGCGTTTGCAACTCAATGTCCCACAAGCGTGGCAACGCACGGCGCGGAATGGGGTCATCTATTTTGAAGCGCCGGATCTGTTGGTGTGGCTCTTGATCGACCGCATCAGCCCGAGCGAACCCATCGACACACCCCAGAGACTCTTGACCTACTACCTGGCAAACCAGGAAACACCCTTTCGCGCCACCACCTTGCGCACCGAACAAGCGCGCGCGGTTGGCCCCTATCCTGCCCATGAGCAGTACTATGACGCCACGCTGATGGGCGGCGCGCAAGCGGATGTACGCCTCCTGGGTATCAGCGACGGAGAACGTTATTTTGTGTTGGGTCTGGGCGGCGACCCCAGCCAAAGCGCGACACTCGATCAGGTTTATGACGCAATTCTCAGCAGCCTGATCTTGGTGCCCGAGCCAACACCGACGGCCAGCGCCACCGCGACGCCAACCGAATCGCCCACCAGCACACCAACGGCCACACCAGAGCCAACCGCCACCGCGCAAGCCACGGCGACCACACCGCCAATGGCAACCGCCACCAGCGCGCCCACAGCAACGCCTACACCTACAATACAACCAACTGCCACGGCCAGCCCGTCACCCACACCGCTGCCGACGCGTCTGCTCGCCGCGCCACCGCCAACGGCCAGCGCAACCCCAACGCCGACTGTGCAACCGACCCACACGGCGACCGATACAGCGACTAGTACAGCGACTAGTACAGCGACCCACACGGCGACTGCGACCAATACGGCGACCAAGCCGCCCACCTCGACGCCAAAGCCAACCGTCACCCAAACCCCCACACCGGACAGTGACGCAACGACAACCGCCCAAGCAGGGCTGATTGCCACCTCGGTTGCCAAAACATTGACGGCCTTACCAACCGCCACAGCAACCGCCACAGCAACCGCCACAGCAACCGCCACAGCAACCGCCACAGCAACCATGACCCCAACCACGCGGGCAACCTCAACCGCCGCGCCCGACAACACAGCGACAGCTACCCTAGACCTGCCGCTTACATTGACCGCCATTGATCGCCAACTGACCGCCCTGGCACCTTTTCTTACGCCGGCGACGCCCCTAGCGCCAACCGCCACCGCGGTCAACGCGATCAATACGCCGATCATCGTGCCGACGGCGACGCCAACCGTTGCCAGCGCGCCCGCGCCCGCCCAACCTGCCCAAGCGGGATTGATTACTGGTTTTGAACCCTTTGGCCGTTGGCAGCGCGGCGACGAAGCCAACGGCACCCTTACCCAATCCAAAACCCAGGTAGCGGAAGGCACATTTGCCGCCGAGTTACGCTACACCTTTCCGGCAGCGGCGGGTAACCGTAATTATGTGGTCTTTCAACCGGTACCCGCCTTGCCCATTGCAGGTAACCCTGCCGCGCTCCAATTACAAGTCTATGGCGACGGCAGCGGTCACTATCTCAACATCTGGGTGGCCGATGCCGCCAATCACACCTGGCAATTTACCTTTGGCCAGATCCGCCATACCGGCTGGGCAACGTTGACGGCAGCGTTAGCCCTGGATCAACCGTGGCCGGTCAGCGCTGTCAGCGGTGGCGCAACAACCGCATTGACACCACCGCTGTCGATCAAGGCCATTGTTCTCGATGGTGTGCCCGATGGCGTTGAGAGCAATGGCGTTCTCTACTTGGATGCACTGCAAGCAAGCGACGGGCTGGCCGCACCTGTCCCGCCGTCCGCGGCACCCACATCGACAGCAGTACCCGCCGCGGCACCCACCACAGTGGCAGAAACAGCACCAGCCGCCCCCGATCCCAACAGCGCGCCGCCCATCACCGCCAGCGCGTTGCAAGGCCGCATTGCCTATTCCGTCTTTAATGGCCGCACCATGGATGTCTATGTCTATCGCCTGGCCGATGGTGGCCGCGGACCTCACCTGCCCAACAAGCGCCAGCCCGATTTTAGCCGTGGCGGCATTTTAATGGTCAATGGCGATGGCGGTGGCGTCAATGATATTGTGCGCATCGGCGCAAGTGGCGAACAGGGCGTGACCATGCACCCCGAAGACGGCCATCCCCAGTGGTCCAAGTCGAGCGACAGTCTTGTCTATGCCTCCACCCATCAGGGTGATGGCAAGTCGCGCATCTACTGGCAACAAGATGCCAGCGCTCAATTTGCCCCATCGCCCATGTCCTACAGCGGGCGTGAGCTCTTTGGCAAATATCCGGTCTATCTCGATAACTGGCGCATCGCCTATCAAGGGTGCAATTTCTGGGCGGGCGGCAGTTCTTGTGGCATTTACACTGCCGATACCAGCGGCGGTCAGCCCAATCAGGCAACCGATCAGACCGCCGATATTCCCACCGACAGCCTGGGTGACCGGATTTTGTTCACCTCCAATCGCGATGGCAACTGGGATATCTATGTGGTGAATTGGAATGGCGGTGGCTTTGCGCGCTTGACGGACAATCCAGCACGCGATGGATTGGCCACCACTTCGCCCGATTTCCAACACATTGCCTTTGTCAGCGACCGCGAGGGGGCTTGGGCAGTCTATGTGATGAACCTCGATGGCAGCAATCAACAGAAGCTGTTTGATCTCAATGGCGGCTATGGCAGCGGTGACTATGATTGGTATCAGGAACGGTTAAGTTGGGGGCCGTAGGGTGCCAGCGTTATCGCGCCAGAGTCACGTGACGGTTGCGGATTGTCAAAGGAGAAAGCAGGAAAAATTTCATGCGCAAGCAAGCTAGCATTGGCTTATGGATCATCGTGATCGTCCTCGCCAGTTATCTGAGTTATGCCGCGCCACCCACCGCGCTGGCCCAGCAATTTGACGCCGCCGCCACCGTAACAGCGTTGGTGCAGACACGCGAGGCGATTATTCTGACGCTGACAGGAACGCCACCAGCGCCCGGTTCAGCCGGCACGCCTGAACCGGGCGCACCATCTACCGTCACCATAAAAGTGCAAGGGTTGAATGTGCGCAGTGGTCCTGGCACCAATTATGGCGTCGTCTCCAGCGTCAACGCGGGCCAATCATTGACCGTGATTGGAAAAACCGACAACTGTGGCTGGATCCATGTGCAAGATGGTGCGCGTGAACTCGGCTGGATCTCTGGCAGCACCCAATATGTGACCTATACCACACCTTGCGCCGATCTGCCCTAGACTAGAAACGACACTTCACGAGCTTCCCCATCGTTGAATCGTCTATCCCACAGTATCCCACACGCGCGTGTGGGATACTGTGGGATAGGTTTAGGTTATCCAACACTCAGAATTTCATCGGTACGCGTGTCGCGGCGCAGGGTCAACCAGCGGCGACAGCCATAGGTGTGAAACCAACGTTCGGTCGTGGGGCCTTCGGGGTTGCCGTGCATAAACGCGCGGTCCAGATCGCGCGCATCTGGGTCGGTGATGGTGTCCGGCACAACGGGAATCTCGCCATAGACAAATTCCTGGATCGGGCGCGGCCCACAGTGCGGGCAAGGGATACGAATGTTCATGTATTGAATTTCCTTCTAGAATCAGTTCCTACTTCTGGCGCAGGAGTGGCAGGCGCTTATAGGTTTCAATCACCAGTTCCATAAAGCTTTTCTGGGTGAGTCGATCATCATTGCGCAGTTGCAACGCGCCAATCAGCCCGACGGCCAGGATTGCGCCGATCAACACAATCGGGAAGACGTACCAGGGCACCTGATTGCCGATCCAAGCAAAAAGCGCGGCGAGGATAGCAATGGCGGCCAAATAGAACGAGCCATTGATCCAAGCATTGTTGCGTTTGGTAGCCACACTACGTTTAGACGTGGAAGGGGGCATAGTATTCTCCTGTTTGATATCTGAGTTTTCAATCACTGTAATATGAACGGTTTCAGCACGAATGTCACCAAAACGCGATTCGTGCCTTTTCAGTTCATCTAGGTCATCTTTTCTTTCGTCGGGGGGGCTCACCGCGGCAAGCAGCGGCTGAATTTGGACGGCATGATGCGGCTTCTGCTCACAGTCGATGGTATATTTGCCCGAGTCAAGCCGACTTTGTAACTGGTCGTGGGCGTAAAAATGCGGCTCTGTCAGCATGACACAGGTGGCACAATTACAGGGAATCTTTTCGGCCACGCGCAGTTCGGGGCCAAAGCTGGCATGGATCTGCTCGATCTCGCGGCGCACAATCGCCAACAGACCACGCCGGTCGCCCCCTTCCAGTCTTATACTGATACGCCGTTGGGCACGTTCTTCGCGCACCAGGGCACGTGTGCCACCCCATTCCAACAGCACCCCCGAATACCAACGCGTCTCTTCGTAAATGTTGTGATGCAGCCGCACAATCACGCGGCTGAGAATTCCACGCGGCAAAAAGTCGTATTCATAGACAAAGTGCAGATTGTGCTGATCGCTACGCCACTCGACTGGCTTGTCCAAATCGCCCGGCAACAGTTGCGGGGCTAGATAGTCGCCGTTGGCCAGCGGATAGCACAATTCAAACTTGCACATGAGATCGATCAGCTTTTGGCGCATGGTACGATGGCGTGCTTCATGCCAGATGTGCCGTAAAGCGGCTGGCGAAAACCGGCCATGCTGCCCGATGATCTCAGGGTTATCCAGCACGCGATAGACGGCATCGGTCACCCATTCATGGTTGAGAAAGATGCGATCTTGGAGACGAATGTCATCCTGAAAGTGCAGAAAAACGCCCAATTCGTGAAAGACCCGGCTGATCACATTGGCAATCGTCTGGTCCAACCCATGGTTGTGGCAGAGTGCGTAATAGGTTTCGACCGGAATATGATCATCTTGGAGCTGGGCAATCGCTTCGCGCACGGCCACCCAACTGGCGGGCAACTCCATGCCCACCTGTTCTTTGGCATAAAGTTGTCTGACAATTTTAATGATGCGCGCTTTCAGCTCATCAATTGTCTCGCTATGCTGATCATCGCAACTGACGCGCATCTCGCCCGGCAGGATGTTAGGAAAGTCGCGATAATAATCAGACATGGGTAGCTGGACGGCGGGCAGGTCACATTTATTCTGCACCACCAGTAATGGGCTGTTGCCGCCCAACAAGCGCACCACATTGAACCAATAGTAGAAGATGTCGGTGCTGGTATCTTCATGTTTGCGCGCCTCGGTGACAAAGAGATAGATCGAGCGGCGCGTCAGAAAGAACTGATGAGTGGCTTTGTAGATCTCCTGCCCACCAAAATCCCACACATTCAGGCGAAAATCATCGGGCAAGCCACTTTGGCTGGCCGGGATCGTCCAGGTGGTGATGGCAATGCCTTCGGTGCTGGCTTCATCTTTGTTCAGACGAAAATCGGGAATGGTCAATTTTTGCCGAATCGACGTTTTGCCCGCACGCGGTTCCCCCACCAATAGCAACTTGGCTTCATGCAAGCGTTGGGGAGTTTCAAAGGAAGCAAAGTAATTGCCGTTGGTGCTTTGCCCGTCTTTGTTCTGGTGAAAATCAGGAATCGCCAATTTATTTCTGAGCGATGTTTTGGAGGAACGTGACTCATCCACCAGCGGCAACTTGGCTTCAGGCAAGCGTTGAGAAATCTCAAAGGAAGCAAAGTAATCGCGTACGGCGGCCATACCTGCCGCCACAACCTCGGGCGGCGGGCTAATCAGATCGGGATTTCCACCGACCCGCAAGGTGCGTAGCTTTTCCAATGCAGTAATTCCTTGGGGCAAGCTACTCAGTTGATTGTTGTTTAGCCATAGAGTTTGCAGGCTGGTGAGCTTTGTGATCGCATCCGGCAGCGTGCTCAGTTGATTGTTGGCTAGATACAGGGCTTGCAGGCTGGTGAGCTTTGTGACCACCTCCGGCAGCGTGCTCAGTTGATTGTTGGCTAGATGCAGTTCAGTCAG
>DAOTTR010000348.1:0-32489 GCA_034437715.1 Caldilineaceae bacterium | reverse complement strand
CCATCGAAGGCATTTGCAGCGCCGAAGTGAGCCGCGATGCCCAAGAAATTCTAGAAGCGGGCATCCTGTCCGCGCAGCAAGGCAAAGTGATTTCCCTGCCCCTGCCGTTTGCCTATTAGGACAGTAGAAAGAATAAAGTATCCAGTAGGGGCGGCTTGCAGCCGCCCGTTCTCAGCAAGCCAAACGCGGGGCGGCTTGCAGCCGCCCCTACGCATGATTTTGTTTGGCAAGCGCTGGATCCTTATTTATTTGAAAGCGCCTTAGGCCGCTCTGTACTAGTACAGTTGGGCGTAGATACCACGGCAGTTAATAAGGCACGTTACTCGTGTACATCATGGTAAAAATAGGGTACCTTATTTATGCCGGGATCTACTAGTCGATTATACTTTTTGCGGATATATCAAGTGTGGGGTGTACTTCAGTTTGGGGAAAGTGTGCCGGGGACGCGCGAAGACCACACCGGTTTGACAAACTGCACCCCGCGCGTCTCCGGCACATGTTGCTCGCTACTTCTAAAATTTACCCCCAAAGTGGAATGGACCCGCAAGCGGGTTCTGAATTGACAATATACTAACCAGTTGGTATAATTTGGGCATGGTGACAGGATGAGTACGACACGCCAACAGATTGTTGAAAAAACATCGCTTCTGCTAGAACGGCAGGGCTATCATGCGACGGGGCTCAATCAGATCGTCGCCGAGAGTGAAACGCCGCGCGGGTCGCTGTACCATTATTTCCCACAAGGCAAAGAGGAACTAGCCGCCGAGGCGATCCAATTTAACGCGGCACAAATCGTCGCGCATACACGGCGCAGTTTAGCCGCCTATGCGGATCCGGTTGCGGCCATCTATCATCATCTGTTGGATGTGGCCGACCATGTTGCGAGTGGCAATTGCTCGGGGGGCGCGCCCATTGCGGCGGTCGCTTTGGAAACAGCCAACTCGAGTGAGCGGCTACGCGCGTCTTGCCAAATGGCCTATGAAGCATTTCGCCTGCCATTGGAAGAGAAGTTGTTGACCGGTAATTTCACGGCGGAGCGCGCTTATGCTCTGGCTTTAACCATTACCGCGGCGTGGGAAGGGGCCATGATTCTCAGCCGGACAGAACGCAGCGCGCAACCCTTGCGGATTGTGGCCGAGGAAATCCGCACTTTTCTGTTAAGCGGGTCACCCGCACCCCACTAAATCTTTTAATTATATCAAGCAGTCTATTGTAATTTGCAAGGAATAAACCCATGTCTGTTATTCAAAAAACCAAACCCCCCATCGCGCGTATTTGGTTCGGTGGCATTCTTGCTGCTGTGGTATCCGCGTTGGTGAATGTAATCCTCTTCTTTGTCGGCTCGGCGATCGACGCTTTTCCCAGTGATGTTCTCATTCCAGGCATGGGGGGAACCGCCGCGCCGATGACGCTAATGCCTGTTGCCATTATGTCGGTGCTGCCCATTCTGGTTGCGACCCTGGTCTATACGGTGCTCAGCCGCGTCACGCATAACCCGAATCGTTGGTTCACCATCCTGGCCGCGATTGTCTTTGTCGTCATGCTTGTGACACCCTTTACCATCCCTGGCGCGCCCACGTTGATGATCGTTTTTCTCGAGGTGATGCATGTCGTGGCGGCAGTGGCGGCGGTTTACTTCTTAAATCGCTCGGTTTAAATCGCACAGTTAAATTTCATCACCTGCTGCTCTGAATGAATTCAACACGCATTTAACCTTGTCTGAATCGTTACGAAAATTGAATAAAAAGTGAGCAAGATTTGATCTGTCATCTGAACAGTGCTTACTGGCATACTGAATCCAGGCTTTACAACATGCTTGCTTGCAACTTGTACAATTCGCTAACCGAGCAACCTATTGCAAGCCAAGCAAAGCAAAGCGAAATCTTATGGCCTTAAGCGCAACCATCTATAACCTGACCGTCGAATTAGCCGATATTGACCGCGGTGTGTACGAGACGCTGGAACTGCGCATGGCGCGCCAGCCCTCGGAATCGATTGAATACCTGTTTGTGCGGCTGGTAGCCTATTGTTTGGAGTATACTGAGGGTATCGCCTTTACCCAAGGCGTGGCCGCCGGCGACGAACCGGCGGTCCATGTCCTGGATCTCACCGGCCAGGTGACGGCGTGGATCGAGGTGGGGTTACCCGATGCCGAGCGGTTGCATCGGGGCAGCAAACGGGCGGGTCGCGCTGCCGTCTATACCCATCGCGATGTGGATCAGTTGCTCCAACAATATACCAGCAAAAAGATTCATCAAGCCAGCGCGATTCCGATCTATGCACTCGACCGGCGTTTTGTCGAAGAAGCGGCCAGCCTGCTCGACCGGCGCACCACGCTTGCCCTCTCGGTGACGGATCGCCAGCTCTATGTCAGCATCGGCAAGCGCACACTGAACAGCACCTTGGTCGAACACCGCATTGGTTGATGGAATTACGGGGTAGCGTTTGCAGTCTGGCTGGCGAGGCGCGCACGCGTATGGCGCTGGCGCTTCACCCCTTGCACCGAGTAACGCAATTGGTCGGCCACGGCTTTGCGCAGCAGGGTCGCCAGCGATTTGTCACCAAAAAAGTGTTGGCGATAGGCCCCACTGCCCATGAAGCCACTGCTACGGTTGAGCAGGTTGAGCCGCAACTTGTTGTCGGGCAAGTGATTTGCACCATTGAGCAGATCGTGAAAAGTCGAGGGTAGCCAAGGAAAGGCGGTGAGCAATCCTTTGATGGCGGCTACGGTGCGATCTACATCTGCCTCGTCAGTTGGATCGACCTTGTCGATCAGCGCGTCAATCGCTTCCTGAATCACAAAAAAGCGATCAAAGCCGCCGCCGGCCAGCCGGTGTGGGCGCATCAGTGCCAGATATTCTGCCCGATCTTGGGCGCGCATACGGTTGATCACCAGCCGCAAATATTCCAGATAGGCCCCCAACAGCCACAAAACCGCATAGACCTGCCAGAGTTTGTAGTTGCTCCACGATTTAAAGGAACTAGCCACCAAGCGGTCGTGCATGTTGATGTAGCCCAGGGTCATCTCTTCTAGCGGCGCAAAGGCGGCTGCCGAATAGTCGCCGGTGGTTTTGGCCTTGAGCAGCAGATCGGTCAGCCAGAAGATGCTCATGTGGGTCAGATAGAGCCCTTTGGAATAGAGCGGATCGATAAAGCCGGCGGCATGGGCGAGCAGGGCACAACGGTCGCCAACAATGTGTTGGGCCGAATATTGCAAGCGATCAACGCGCTGCCAATCGCGCACGGGATGGGCATGTTGCAACTGGGCATATAGATCGGGGAATTGTTGGATAAAGCCATAAAACTCGGCCTCTGCACTCAGATCGTTGCGTTGGGGATAGATACGCGGGTCGAGTTGCAACCCGACACTGCACAGGGGATTCGTCGCCCCCGGATGATTATTAAACGGGATGATCCAGAGCCAGCCGCCGTGAAAGATGTGATGCAACGTGCCCTGGGAGACGGGATAGGGAAAGCCATAGGCCGTTTGTGAAGGGCCGGTGTTATTAAAGCAAGGCATATCGATCATGTGGGTGTAGATGGTGCGCGAGTGGGCCAACAGATCCTGATGCCGCCAGGCAAATTTGTTGGCAAGCAGCGAACGCATACCGCCAGCATCGACCACATAACCCGCGCGATAGGTGCCCCCTTTGCTGGTAAGGATGGCGACGCCCGCCCCATCAATTTGGATATCTTGAATCAACGTACCCTGCAAGACGGTCGCGCCATAGGAAATCGCAATCGACGTGAGAAAGTAATCTGAGTCCTGGCGATTGATATGAATTTCATGCCCATAGGGCAGCTTGGGAATCACCGCTTGCAGGCTTTGGGTCACCGCCTGTTTCTGCCCCATCGTGTGGTGGAGAAAACTAAAATGGCGCTTCACGCCGTGTGACAGGCCAATGTAGGGATAAAAATTTTCTGAGCTAAAATAGGCCAATTCGGGTACATCGTAAAATTCAGCCAAAGCGCGCATAGCTTCCGACGTTTCCAAAATCATCGATTCACCAATCGTAAAGCGTGGGTGGGTGCCGCCTTCAAAGACAATCACCGACAGCCCCTGGCGCGCCAAGACCGCGGCCAGCGTCGAGCCGCCAATCCCCGAACCGATAATTGCCACGTCATAGCGCTTTTCTGCATCTGCCATTCAATTCCTCCTGGACGATTTGTGTTGGCTCAGTATAACACAATTCACTTGCGCTCACGCACCGATTGCTTGATAAAAATCATGGCTGGCAGCACGGCTAGAGCACTCACCACCAACACCGCGCGCAGCGATCGAGCCGCGATCAACCCCAATAACAGACCACCGAGCAAGCCGCCGAGCGCGCCCATCTGGCTGTTGAAGGAGAGCATGGTGGCGCGCGTGGCGCTCTCCAGTTGGCGATTGAGATGTGCCTCGAAGAGTGGCGTAATCGGGCTAGTAGATCCCGGCGTAAATAAGGTACCCTATTTTTACCATGATGTACACGAGTAACGTGCCTGATTATACCGCAATAGCTCATAGATGATAATGCATTACCAGGGTAAATGGCTGTAAATTTTTATCATCTATGGCATTGCTCAATATAACGGCCGTGGTATCTACGCCCAACTGTACTAGCAGGATCGGTACACCCAAGCCCAGATTGACTAGGAAGCCACTGGCAATGATCGCAACCAGGCCACAGGCCTGACCAATTTGCACGCCGCGCACCAAAATTGGCGTCACATCGGTTGTGCCCAATTCATCGGCGATCCAGGCGGTAGTAGCGCCACTCGTAAACGCATTGCCCAACCCCCAAAGCAGTTGGGCCACGATGATCAGCGAAAAGTAGGGAAAGAAGCTCACGAGCAGATACGCGCCACCCGTGAGCAAAACGCCAATGATAATCGAAAGACGGCGACTATAGCTGTCGGCAACCACGCCCGTGGGAATTTCAAAGATGAATTTGGCCCCTGCCAGCGCGCTGCCCACCACGGCCAGTTGCAAGGGCGTCAATCCTGCGCCGCGGATATAATAGACAGCCAGCGTGGTGCTTACCAGCAGATCCGCCCCCCAGGTTGTGCCGATGAGAATAAAATAGAGCAGGCGCGCTGCCAGTTGCATGGATATCTCCTACAATACGTTTGCGAACTTTTGCCAATCGACCCTCCGACATCGCGACCCTCCAACATCGCGACTAACAGAGTATAATGATAAGTTAATCTCTACTCATGCATTAATTATGGTCAACCCTAGAAATCGATAGTGACAATGGCGATCTTTTCAGTTGTACTGGTCTTTACCTCGGCGATCATTCACGCCAGTTGGAATCTTGTTGTGCGTTCACGCGGGGCCAATGGCATGTTGCTGCGTGTGCCCCTGCTGATTGCGATCCTGGGCACGCCCCTGGCGCTGTGGACAGAATGGGTGGGCGAACCTTTTTCGTTCTTTGTCTGGGCCATGTTGATCTTGACCAGCGTTTTTCAGAGCTTCTACTATATGGGCCTGTTGCGCGGCTATGAACATGGCGATTTTACCATGGTCTACCCCATTGTGCGCGCCCTGCCTGTGCTCTTTATTGCGCTCTTTGACGCGCTGCGTGGCAACCAACCCGCGCCGCTGGCCTGGCTGGGCATGATCTTGGTTTCGCTGGGCTGCCTAGCAATTCCGCATACTTCTTTTCGCAATCTCCAGTGGGCCGTCTATCGCAACCGGACCATGTTCTGGGTGCTGCTGGCAGCCATCGGCACCGTCGGCTACTCGGTTGTGGACAAATTAGCGGCCGAAGATATGGCCCCCGGCGCGGCAATGGCGGCCCGCTACTATATCTATGAATCGGCGCTTACCTTTATCATGTTGGGCGGCACGCTGCGCTGGCTTGGTTTACCCACCGGGCTCGAACAGTTGCGCACTGATTGGCGCTGGTCGGCGTTAGCGGCGATTGGTGTCTTTACCTCGTATTGGTTGATTCTGTGGGCCTACCAGATCAATGCCCAAGCCAGTTATATTGTCGCCATGCGCCAATTTAGCATTGTAATTGGCGCGGTAGTTGGCTCGCTGCTCTTTCGCGAACCGGCGCGCCACCTGCGCATCACGGCGGCCGCCATGATTACACTGGGCGTGATTCTGATTGCGGTCAGTTGAGCAGTCTCGCACAACCGGATCACCAAACTCGGTATGCCCAACGCTATGTGATCCAAGCGCGCCAATTTTACGTCAATCTATGGTACAGCACCTTGCGCTGATGGCGGGTGATGATAAGAGATTATTCCGATTTGTTCTTTGGGCGACAAAACAGGGTATGGTGGTTCTGGTAGGTGCGGTTTGTAACCGCACAACGCTGGCTCCACCCTGATTGTGCGGTTACAAACCGCACAACGCTGGTGCCACCCTGATTGTGCGGTTTGTAACCGCACCTACGAATGCATAAAATTAAATCGGAATAAGGTCTATAATGTAAAGATGCGATCAACTGCCCAACGAAAGCGGTTGCGCCTAAGAAGCATGTCGCCGCCTAAAAATTCAAATGCATGGGTTCTTACTTTGAAAGCGTAAAATAGTTTTGACAGAAACGCTGGTTATTGGTAATCTGCTTTTACAAAGCACCTTTGCCCTGACTGTCAAAACGGAATCCCAGCGTGAATTTATCAAAGCCATCAGATGAAGAACTTCTACAACTCATTGCCAAACGCAATGCAGACGCTTTCGAGGCGCTCTACGACCGGCACGCCCAGATTATCTACAATTTATTGCTGCGGATTATCGGGGAAGCCAGCACCGCTGAAGAATTGGTGCAGGAATGTTTTTGGCAAGTATGGCAAAAGGCCAGCGACTATCGCGGTGCTGGTGCTGGCGCGGCGTGGATCTATCGGATCGCACGCAATCGCGGGTTGGATCGTCTGCGCCAGCGCAATGCACGGCCGCAGACGGTGGCGCTAGAGATGGAAGAGGCGCCCGCTGTGTTTGCACAGTATGGTCAACTCCCTTCGGTAGAGACGACAGTAGAGCGAAGCTGGGAACAGCAGCAAGTGCGCCAGAGTCTCGCTTCCATCCCGGAGGAGCAACGAGTAATTCTTGAGTTAGCGTATTTTGAAGGAATGACGCAAAGTGAAATTGCGGATTATCTGTCCCTGCCGATTGGTACAATCAAGAGTCGGATTCGAATGGGTGTTGAAAAATTGGAACGACTTCTTGGGGCAACGGGTTTGCGCAGAGGTGATCTTTAATGGATAACCAGGTAACGTACGAGACAGTAGTGGAACTACTGCCTGCCTATGCCATCAGCGCGCTGGAGCACGATGAGATGTTGGCGGTGGAAGCCTATTTGCAACGCCAGCAAACCTTGTTGTCGCGTGTGGCAGAGCTTGCTCTTGCTACCGCACAGTTGGCCTATGCTGCGCCGGCTGTGCCGCTGTCGGCTAATGTGAAAAGAAATCTGATGGCCCAGGTACGCGCCCAGGCCGACAATACACAGCGTTTGCCTACTGTGGCCAGGGCTGCCGATAGCACGCCTGCGCCGCCTATCAATCTGCCCAGCAATCCGTTGCTTGTCCAGCGTCCGCCAGAACGCACGCCCGATGGCCGCCAGGAACGCGCGTTGGCCCTTGGGCGTACACAGCAGCTACGCACAGCGCCACGCGCCGTGCAACCACCCTTGCCCGCGCCCACGCGCCCACAAAAATTCAATTTTGGCTGGGCCGCCGCCGCGGCCATCGCCGTCGCGGCCCTCTTTATTATCTGGGTCGATATGGGTGTTCAGCGCCAGGTGGGCCAATTGCAAACCCAATTGGCCAATCGCGATACAACCATTACCGAGCTGAGTCAACAATTGCAGGTGAAAGACGCCGAGATCGAGCAGAATCGTTTGCAATTGGCCTTCTTCGCCGCGCCGACGCAGATTGTTGCCCTTACTGGCACAGCGGATGCCCCGGCTGGCGCGGGTGGCGTCTTTTATCAGCATAATGAACGCGGCCTTTTGGTTGTACATGGCTTAGCCCAATTGCCCGCCGACCAAAGTTATCAGTTGTGGCTGATTCCGCCCGATGCGGATCCGGTCTCGGCTGGCTTCTTAGCCATGCAATCAACCGATATTAATCGCCAGCAAATTACCTTGCCAACCGATGGCCTTACCTATAATGCCATTGGTATTAGCGTTGAGCCCGCCAGCGGCAGCCCTGCCCCAACCGGAAAAATTGTCATCCTCGGTGCCAAGGCATAAATTTTCTCCGCGCCGTTTGCCGACAAGCAGCGCTTGATCACAGAAGTGATTTGTGCGCTCGGCCTGCGTATGGGTAAGTCCTTTCATGGGCTGCGCCGATAGATGCCGGCGGCGCGCGTCATGAAGCCATGATCGATCAGCAAACGGCGGAGCGTTACATGATCAATTTCATGCCCCTTGAGCAGTTCATTGATCGCCCGTTCCGCGTAGTCTACCCCTGGCGGAATGCGTTCTGCCAACCAGCCCAATATCACGACTAGCTTGCCATGTTGCAGCGGTAAACCGGTTAACACCCCAGCCTTGACAAAAGCGGCCAGCGTTTTTTCGGTTTCGCTCTGTGCATGGCGCGCCATGGGCGCGCCAAAGAGTTGCTTTTTGTAGCGATGAATGGTGCTGACATCCAGCACAAATTTTTCTGTTGCCTCATCCGTCTGTGCTGAAATCAAGCCCGCCATTTGTAACTGTTTCAAATGTCGCGTGAGATCGCGCTCTTTGATTCCCAGCCCAGTGCCCAATTCCTCGGCGCGCAGCGCGGTCTGGGCCAGTTGCCCCAGGATTTTTAACCGATCTTCATCGAGCAACAATTTGCAGAGTTCAAGTTGAAAAGATTCCTCATCAGCCATCTTTTTCTCCTCGGTTTTTGTGGAGTGAAAATAAGGTTTTATGTAACGAAAAGTACGGCAGTCGGACGTCCCAAACATACGCCGTAGCACTGCCATCCCGCCATCCCGTCCCCGGCACGCTAGCCACCAGTGGTGCAAAAAGATGTGTAAAGGTGCAGAGCTTAATAGGGAGGGAGGGTACGGCAAATCAAGCAATGAACCGATATAGTAGAAGTCATTGAGCAAAGATTGCACAAAAACTTTGGAGAATGAAAATGGCTGTTGCGAATTTGTTAGATAATTTCTGGTCCTCCCTCGAACGTGGCAAGGGTGGCAACGTGCGTGCGACTTTTGATCGCGCCCAAAAGCGCTTTGCGCCTTGCCCGGCTACACCCAACTGCGTCTCGACGCAAGCCCCGGTTGCCGATACAGAACACTATATTGAACCCATTGCTTACACCGATACACTGGCCAATGCACGCCACCACCTGCTGACGGTTATCCGCTCCATACCCCGGATGACACTGGTGATCGATGAGCCGGGTTACCTGCATGTTGAATTTCGCTCGCGGCTCATGCGCTTTGTGGACGATGTCGAATTTTATTTGGATGACGCTGCCCATCTCATTCATTTTCGCTCGGCGTCGCGCCTGGGCCAATCGGATCTGGGTGTTAACCGCAAGCGCATGGAAGAGATCCGTCAAGCGTTTGGCAAGCGCTAATGGACAAACCATTTAAAAGTCATCCCAATCAACTCAATAATACACACGACGCTATGGATGACTTTTAAGGATTTTATCTATACGTCAAGTGCTTGCGCTATTCCGTCATCTTTGTGAAACCGAGACCGAGCACCTGCTGCGTCATGCCGATGGTGACAAACGCTGTGGGATCGATTTGGGCGACGATGGCCTTGAGTTCATTAACCTGCGGGCGATAGATGGCGCACATGACCACTGTGCGCCCGTCGCCTTGATAGCCACCGGTTGCTGCCCAATAGCTAGCACCACGCCCCAGTTGGCGATCAAAGGCGCGGATTAGGGCCTGTGGTTGATTGGTGACAATAAAGGCTGTGCGCGCGCGACTGGGCCCCTCCAGCACATAGTCGGTGGCCAGCCCACTGAGGAGCAGCGTTAACATGGCATAGAGAGCAATCTCCCAGCCAAAGGCAAGCGCTGCCGCCACAATAATTCCCCCATCGACAAAGAGGTAGACCCGGCTGAGGGGAATACCCGTTTTTAGTTGAATCACCCGCCCAATAATGCCGGTGCCGCCCATGGTTGCGCCCGCAGCATAGATCAGCCCACCGCCAATGCCACCCACCAGCCCCGCATAGATCGCGCTGAGCAAGACATTGTCGGTCAGCGGCCATTGATCGACGTAGCCCGGCAGATAGCGATCAAAAAGTTCGACGGCTACGGAAAAGATCACCACCGCCACCACCGTCTTGACGACAAAACGCCAGCGCCCCAGATAGAAAAAGCCCCAGACCAGCAAGGGAATATTGGCAATAAAATAAAAAAGCGAGACCGACCAGCCGGTAAAGGCATTGACAATCAAGCCAATGCCCGAGACGCCACCCGCCGCCAGATCATACGGCGCTTGAAAGACGCTAAACGCCAGCGCCGAGACCAATGTGCCCACTACCAGCACCACAAATTGTTGCACTGCCTGCCCGATGCGTTTCCAGCGATTTTGTGCGCGCATAAGCTCCTACAATGACTGCTGAAGAGGAGTGCCGTGATCACAACCGGCTGGGATAGACCACCAATTCTGGCACATAGGCGCGGGTTGGCAGCCCCATGACAAAGAGACAGGCAGCGGCGACATCTTCTGGTTGCAAAGCCTTGGCCAGCAGTTCCGGTGTGGGTGGCGTGGGACGTTGATAGACCAAGGGTGTCTCGGTCAGGCCGGGGTAGATCACGGTCACGCGTATGCCGTTCTCCTTTTCTTCTTCCATCACACCATGCGCCAGCGAACTGACACCCGCCTTGGTCGCTTGATAGGCAATGCCCGAACGATCGGCACGCTTGGCCGCGCCCGAGGTGATGTGAATCAGCAATCCATCTTGTTGGCGACGGAAGATCGGGATAATCGCCTGGGTTAGGTGAAAGGCCGAGGTCAGATTCACTGCCATCATCATCGCCCAACTGGCGGCTGTCAACTCGGCAATTGTGCGCCGCGGGATGTTGATGCCCACACTGTTGATCAGCACATCGACGCGCCCATAATGCTCGAGTGCGGCATCAACTAACCCTTGTGCGGCGTCCGGTTGGGTAGTGTCGGTGGTGTGGACCAGGGCACTGCCGCCGCTGTCGCGAATCTGTGCATACACTGCCGCCAATGCTTCGCCATTGCGCGCCGCCAACACCACCTGTGCCCCAGCCGCGGCGGCGGCCAGCGCGGTCGCCCGACCCATGCCGCTGCTGGCCCCGGCGACGATCACGATTTTGCCTGCCAAATTCTGTGTACTCATGCTTGCTTCCTTTGTTGCGGTTGATTCATCGGCTGTCAGCATAAGTTTACCATGAAAATTGCCAATCGAAGAACTAGGCAAAATCACAAAGACTGAGGAATGCAAGCTACTTGTAAAGCTATTTTTACACGCTAGCGGCACTATGTTACAATGCCGCTGTTGGCTTTTCCACTGGCAAACGCCAGTTTTAATGGCACGTTCGTGAACAAACTGGAATGCGCATCAAAACGAACTTTCTGCATCAACGATCTCCGCTACATAGCCTCATTCTGTTGATCCTCTGTTTATACGCCACGCTGGCACAGGCAAACATGGGGGTACCCTATTGGGGCACGGCCATTAAGTTAAGGATGGTGTGTGGATTGTCACCCCTGCGCAGGCAGGGGTCCACCGCTCTAGCGTATGGATTCCTGCCTGCGCAGAGCCTGCCCTCATGTAGATGGGGGAATGACAATTCGCCTCTTAACTTAATGGCCGTGTATGCTACCCTGGCCACGGCCCATCGTTCCGGCTAGGCGATGTGCGGGCGCAGATCGAGGCTTTTGTAGACAAAGATCATGGCGATTTCTATGGCGACGCAGAATGGCCAACCCGCGCATGAATATTCTGAATCGGTAACAGTCTACTCGGCGCAAATAAAAAGAGATAGCCCACGTGAGGCTACCTCGCTAGTCATTCATGCAATGCACTGCAAAAAGCGCGCGACTTAGTGCTTGCCGGCAACTTCTAATGTGCGGGCAATGATCTCATCCTGGATCGAGCGGGAGCGCTTGCCCTTTTTGCGATTCTTCTTGTCGCCCATATCGAGCTTGACGCCTTCGGCTTCCATGGCACGCTTGAAGGCCATTTCCATTGGCGACAGCACTTCCATATCGGCAAAGTCGTCAACTTCTTCCGCCACCTCGGGCTCGGCTGGCACGGTTGGCTGTTCGGCAACCGGTGCGACCACCGGTTCTGGTTCTGGTTCGGGACGTAGCCCTTTCATGCTCAGATCAACGCGCTGACGGCGGCGGCTGAGTTCAATAATGCGCGCTTCGATCACGTCGCCAACGGTCACAACATCTTCGGGGCGGGCAATATAGCGTTCGCTCATCTCGCGGATATGCAGCAACGCATCGCGCCCCACGCCAATGTCAATAAAGGCACCATAGGGGAGAATGCGTGTGACTGTTCCCTGGACAAGCTCACCCTTCTCGAGGTCGCGAATTGTCTTCGTGCCTGGCTCGATCATGCTCAGGCTGATCCGATTGCGATCGCGATCCAGCTTCTTGATCCAGACCGTAATTGCTTCGCCATCCTTGAGGACATCGGTTACTTTGCCAATGCGGCGGACAGAGAGCTCGGAAATATGCACCAAGCCATCGCGCCCCACGCCAATGTCAACAAAGGCACCAAATTCTGTAACCCGTTTCACAACACCGACAACTTGTTGACCAACAGCGAGCAGTTTTACGACGCGGCCCTCTTCATCAGTCAGCCCTTCCCCGCTCATTGTTTCGCCGGCGGCTGTTTCAGCGCTGTTAGCGACGTCCTCTGCGGAGGGTGTTGCGACAACTTCCGCGGCTGAAGGCGTCACTAATACATTCTCTGCAGAGGATGTTGCGTCAATATCCTCGATTGCGACATCCATTCCGGCCACACCCGTTTGTGTATCGTTACTCATTTTTGCCTCCCCGACACTTACAACGCCGCAAGCCGAACAGATCCCGCCCTGTTCTTGTGGCCTAGTACGACGTTGTGCTCCTCTACCTTTTGAATACCTTTTGAATAAAAAATATCTGCTATTAAAATATTATACCTGTTGCCTACGGATATGCCAAAGATTTATCTAGCTTGTGAACATTGGAACATATTAAATTTCCCATCCTTTTTTGGCAAATAGGGAAGGGTTGCGGCCCCGCGATTGGCCTGCTTGATCAGCTAATTGCATGATTCTTTGACCAGCAAAAAGCTGGATTTTGGCGCAACTGGATCTGAGGGAATGCGCGTTAAATATCTGTAAATAGACGAATCATAACGGCGGTGATCATTACAAAAGATGCAGAAAATTGTTGCTCAGCCCAATCTGGCCTATAATTTGGTGATAACGCGCGTCATTCTCGTTCCAGTAGATGGCTAGAAAGATTTACCATTCCGTGAAAATCACAACGCAATCTCCAGAAATTCAGAAAAAATTGACAACGCTGCTCGATCTTCTGGGCGAAGTCAATGATCTACAATCGGCAGCGGATTTGCTGAATTGGGATCAGACTACCTACATGCCGCCCGGTGGGGCCGATGCCAGAGGCAAACAACTCGCAACACTGGAACGATTGGCACACGAAAAGTTTACAGACGTCGCCATCGGCCAACTGCTCGACCAGTTAGAGAGCTACCGCGCAACGCTGCCCCCAGAAGCAGATGAGGCAGCACTCCTGCGCAAAACGAGACACGATTATGAACGTGCGATACGGGTGCCGCCCAGCTTTACCGCACAAATGGCCAATCATGTCGCCGATTCCTACGAAGCATGGGTCAAGGCGCGGCCAACGGATGATTTTGCGCTTGTCACTCCATACCTGGAAAAAACCTTAGACTTCAGTCGGCAACTAGCCAATTACTTTCCCGGCTATCAGCATATTGGCGATCCGTTGATCGATGAAAGTGACTCTGGGATGAGCGTTGCAACCTTGCGGCCACTCTTTGGTGAATTACGGGCGCGTTTGCAGCCATTGGTCAAAGCGATCAGCGATCAACCGCAAGTTGACGCGCGTTGCTTGACACAACACTTTCCGGAGCAGCAACAGTTGAACTTTGGTATAGGCGTCATTCAGCAATTTGGCTATGATTTTACGCGTGGTCGCCAGGATAAGACGCATCATCCCTTTATGACCAAGTTTTCGCTGGGCGATGTACGCATTACGACGCGGGTCAACGAAAATCATCTGGGCGAGTGTATGTTCGGCACCATGCACGAAGCAGGCCACGCGCTCTACGAACAAGGCATCAATCCCGATTTTGAACGCACCCCCCTGGCCGATGGCACCTCTTCCGGTGTCCATGAAAGTCAATCGCGGCTGTGGGAAAACCAAGTGGGCCGCAGTTTAGATTTTTGGCGACACTACTATCCCCAGTTACAAGCAACGTTTCCCGATCAACTGAACAAGGTTGCGTTGGAAACGTTCTACCGTGCGATCAACAAAGTCCAGCCATCGCTGATTCGCACTGATGCCGACGAATTGACCTACAATCTGCATGTCGCCATTCGCTTTGAGTTGGAACTGGCCCTGCTAGAAGGCAAACTGGCCGTCAAGGAGTTGCCCGACGCCTGGGGTGAACTCTATCAGAGCAGTTTGGGTGTCACAGCCCCCAGCCAGCGCGATGGCGTATTGCAGGATGTCCACTGGTTTGCAGGGACAATTGGTGGCGCGTTCCAAGGGTATAGCCTGGGCAATATTTTAGCAGCCCAATTCTATGCGCAAGCCCTGCAAGCCCATCCATCGATCCCGGCGGAGATTGCGCAGGGTCAATTTGCCACCCTCCACAATTGGCTACACGAAAACATCTACCAACATGGTGCCAAATTTACGACCGCCGAACTCGTCCAACGCGTCACGGGTGGATCACTTACTCTTGCGCCCTATTTCGACTATCTGCACAGCAAATTTGGCGCAATTTATCAGATCACGCGCTAGCCAGCCTACGCCATCGTGCGTAATAATGTGTAGAATGCTGTGTACGGCTAGCCAATCGGCATAGAATATTATTTTTCAGCATTTTGCCACTTGACAGCATCCCAATGGTATGATAGCCTACCACAGGCTATGCAATCTATCGTACGTGATAGGCGGTCAAGTGCCTGCTTGTTACTATAGTATTTACTATAATTTATCAAACTTCATAGCATTGTTCAATTTTTATATGAATTTGTTATTACCGCTATCCAATCGGGTAGGTTCGGTATTAGGAGGCTCAATGGTAAGCGATCGAATTTGGTTCGCACAGTTTGGCGAAACGGGAGTTACCGACCAGGGGAGTGGTGCGTCTGCTGACCATTAGTTGCCGTATGTAATCGATACAGCAGCCGCAGCGCATTCGGTTTGATGCCTGCGGCTTTTTTTTGCCTTGCCCATGATGGCTTTTGTCGATCATGGCTGGGCAACCAAAGACGTAGGCATTGGAATGTGTTCCAACCGCCTATGTCTTTTTTATTGGAATTTTTATATTGGCGTTATGCAATACAAAAAGCGCGATGCTGTCCCTTGGTACAGGGCATTCCTGGCCGATGGCAGCAAGACTGGCCGGCGCGCACATGCTATATTCACAGCACGTAGCAAGTTTCTCTTTCAATCATACATTTTTTAATCACACGAATATTCATCACACGAAAGGCATCTTCCCATGTTAGAAAGCGCGATTGCACGTAACCAAGCAAATTTTGATCTCAAGAGCGTCGTTACCGAGGAGAGCAAGCTGCGCCGCATCTGGCGCTTGATGACCGGCTATCATCGGCACTATATCGGCGCGACCATCAGTCTGGGGCTGTCGGCCTTTGCCAACACCGGCACCTATCTGCTAATTCGCTATTTTATCGATGACTACCTGGGTGGCAGCGCGCAAGCGGTGGGTTTGTGGCTGATCTTGCTGGGCTTCCTGAGCCTCGCAGGGGCGCAAGCGTTCTTCACCTTCCAGAGCCGCAAGTTGGCGGCACAGACAGCCGAAGGCATTACCAGGCGTTTGCGCGACTATCTCTATGATCACATTCAGCGCCTGTCGTTCACCTACCACGACAAGATGCAGACCGGCGATCTGTTGCAGCGCGCCACGTCGGACGTAGATGCCATTCGCCGCTTCTTTGCCGATCAGGCGATTGAGAGCGGACGCGTGGTGATGCTCTTTGTGGTGAACTTTGCCGCCATCTTCTACATCAACTGGCAGTTGGCGCTGATCTCGGTGATTGTGATTCCACCGGTGTTGGTCGTCTCGTACTTTTTCTTTCAGTTGGTCGAAAAGCGCTACGAAGCCTATCAAAACCAGGAAGCGTTGCTCTCGACCACGGTACAGGAAAATCTCAGCGGGGTACGCGTGGTCAAGGCGTTTGCGCGCCAGGAATATGAAACGAAGAAGTTCGACAAGATCAACTGGGGCAAATATACGCTGGGGAAAAAGCTCCTCATCACCCACGCCACTTTCTGGCCGGTGACGGACCTGATCTGCGGCGCGCAGATGATCGGCGGCTTTGCCTTTGCCGGGCTCATGACGATCCGCGGCGAAATCACCCTTGGTGATTATCTGGCCTACGCCGGGCTGGTGATCTGGATCATCTGGCCCATGCGTAACTTGGGGCGGCTGATTGTGCAGATGTCAACCGGGCTTGTTTCGCTTGGCCGTGTGGGCGAAGTGATCAAGGCCGAGCGCGAACCGCATAGCAGCAGCGACTATCAGCCAACCCAACCCTTGCGCGGCGAGTTGATCTTTAGCCATGTCAACTTTCACTACGAGGGGACGGATGAGCTGGTGCTGAAAGATATCTCGTTTCACTGCAAGCCTGGGCAACGCATTGCCTTGCTCGGCCCAACCGGTTCGGGCAAGAGTTCACTGGTCAACTTGCTACCGCGCTTCTATGAGTATAGCGACGGGCGTATCTTGCTGGATGACGTAGAACTGAATCATTATGCGCGCGCCTACTTGCGCCAGCAGATCGGCATTGTCGAGCAGGAGCCGTTTCTCTTCTCGCGCACGCTGCGCGATAACATCACCTATGGGGTGGGGCGTATTGTGACGCAAGACGAAGTGGAAGAGGCCGCGCGGGCCGCGGCCATTCACGATGTCATTCTGAGCAAGTTTCCCGCGGGCTACGACACGCTGATCGGCGAGCGCGGCATCACCCTATCGGGTGGGCAAAAGCAACGCATTGCGATTGCCCGCACCCTGCTCAAGGATCCGCGCATTCTGATTATGGATGATTCTACTTCCGCAGTGGACACCGAGACCGAAGCGCAGATCCGCCAAGCGCTGCAAAACCTGATGCGCGGGCGCACGACCTTTATCATTGCCCACCGCATCCAGACTGTCATGGACGCTGATCTGATCTTGGTTTTCCACCAAGGCAGCATTGTCCAACGCGGCACCCATCAACAGTTGGTGGCGCAGGATGGCTTCTACCGGCGCATCTATGAAGCGCAGACGCGCATGGAGCAGGAACTTGAGGCCCAGTTAAATGCCATCAACAATTAGTACGCTGTCAAATAAGCTTTGACATTTTTAACCCCGCCCTAGCCCTCCCTGAGAAGAGAGGGAACTATTGGCTGCGATATTAGCGCCTTCCCCAAGCTGGGGGAGGGTGGGTGGGGGTGCCCGAATCGTTACCATTAATTTAGCGAAGCGCTAGCGCGCCCAGCGCTTTATCCGAATAAGGTTATTTCAAAATTTAAACGATCCAATTTACGTAGGGGCACGAGGTGTGGCGGAAAGAGACCTTGTGGACACCCATCGTTTTACCCCGCCACACCGCATGCCCGTACTGGATCATTATTTTTTGGGAATAGCCTAACAGATTCAACCTTGACACAGAATCTTAGGAGCACGCTATCATGTCTGACATGATCGAATTTGAAGAAGAAGAATTTACAACACAATTTACCGGTGGGACGATTCTGCGCATCTTGCGGCAGTTGCGGCCCTACTGGCAGTGGGTATTGCTCTTTTTGACGGGAGTAGGCATTGTTTCCTTTTTGGAATCCTACTTCACCTATTTGAGCAAAGGCATTATTGACGAAGGCATCATTGCACGCGATGTGGATGCGCTGTGGCGACTGCTGACCATCTATGGCAGCTTGATTGTGCTGCAAGCGATCAGCGTCTTTACCTTTATCTATGTCGCCGGCTTACTCGGTGAACGTGTGCGCTATGATCTGCGGCGCGTCATGTTTAATCATTTACAGCGGTTGTCACTTTCCTATTACAATCGCACGCCGATTGGCTGGGTCATGTCGCGCATTACGTCGGACACGGAGCGGCTGGCCGAATTGGTCACCTGGGGCTTGTTGGATGTGACGTGGGGTATCCTAAATATCACGGCGGCAGTCTACTTTATGTCGCTGATCAACTGGCGGTTGGCGGGCATTGTCTTCCTGCTTATTCCCGTGATCGTAGTGATTGCGGTGCAGTTCAAGAAGCGCATCATCGGCGAATACCGCAATGTGCGCAAGATCAACTCGAAGCTCACCGGATCGTACAATGAGAACATTACCGGTGTGCGCGTGATCAAGGCGTTGAACCGCGAAGACCGCAACCTAGAAGAATTCAGCCAATTAACCGGCCAGATGTATCAGGCCAGCTACCGCGCGGTCTGGCTATCGAGCCTCTTTCTGCCAGTCGTACAGATGATCAGCTCGCTGGGGGTCATCCTCATCATCTGGTATAGTGGCAGTGTCGGCATTGCGGGGGGCACAATTGGCGGGATGAGTATTGGTGGCATTCAAGCCTTCATCTCCTATGTCGTCTTTATGCTCTGGCCGATCCAAGAGATGGCGCGCGTCTATGCCGAAATGCAGCAGGCGATTGCGTCGGGCGAGCGCATCTTCTCGCTGATCGATGCCGAGCCAGAGATTGTAGACCGCCCCGGCGCGATTGCGATCGACACCCTGCGTGGCGATATTGTCTTTGATCAGGTGAACTTTACCTACGCCAACAATGAACCGATCTTGAGCGATTTCAACCTACATGTCAAACAGGGCGAAACCATTGCGCTGGTGGGGCCAACCGGTGGCGGCAAGTCCACCATTGTCAACCTGCTCTGCCGCTTCTTTGAACCCAAGGATGGCACAGTTTTCATCAATGGTCATGACTATACGCAGCTCACCCAACACACCGTCCAATCGCGCATTGGCATGGTCTTGCAGACGCCGCACCTCTTCTCCGGCACGATCCGCGAGAATATTCGCTATGGCCGACTCGATGCCAGCGATGCCGAGATCGAGGAAGCGGCGCACATGGTCGGCGCCCATGAATTTATCATGGCGCTAGAGAAGGGCTATGCCGAAGAAGTGGGTGAGGGCGGCGTGTTGCTGTCGGTGGGGCAAAAACAACTGTTGAGTTTGGCGCGTGCCATTTTGGCCAAGCCCGATATCTTCATCATGGACGAGGCGACCAGTTCGATCGATACCTTGACCGAAGGGTTAATTCAGCGGGGCATGGACAAGTTGATGCAAGGGCGCACCAGCTTTGTCATCGCCCATCGCCTTTCGACCATTCGCAACGCCGATCGCATCTTGGTGATTGAAAATGGCCAGATTGCCGAAATGGGCAGCCACCATGAACTGCTGCGCCAACAGGGTCGCTACTATCGGCTCTATACGCAACAGTTCCGCCAAGAAGTGGTCGAGCAGTTTGATATATGGACAGAAGAGGGTGGAAAAAATATCGTTGCCATGAACTAAGGCCCGATGTAGGTTACACACTGTCAACGGATTTTGGGAGCGGCACCCAAAGGGTTCCCGAGCGGATTCATGGACGACAAATCTGTTCTTGGGCAAGCCATAGAACAGATTTGTGCCCAACCATCGGCTTAATTCGTTCTCAAAATCCGTTGACAGCGTCCGTTGCATACCATGCATTAATGACATTGACGATGATCAAGAGTTGGTTTGCTTATTAGCGGTTCTCTCTTGTAATCCGCTGGTCATTCATCGATAATTGATGCCGTCACCGCATTCATAAACAGATCCACCGGCGATACGCGGTGGAAACCATCGGCCGTGTTGCCGAGTACAACCGAGAAATAGACCCCCACCAGTTCGTAAGTCGGGTCCACCCACAGGTTGACACCGCCAGCGCCGCTATGTTGAAATGCGGCCGGCGAGTAGAGTGCCCCGTCGTACATGGCTTTCTTGTCGCCACACACATCCCACCCGTAACCCCAAGCGGCTTCGGGGAAGAACTCACCATCCTTGTACGCACTGATGCCGGGAATCTGGTTGCGTGTCATGGCGTGTACGGTAGCAGGGCTGAGGAGGCGTGCGTCCGCATAAACACCCCGGTTGAGCAGCATTTGACCAAAGATCGCCAGATCCAGCGCAGTCGTAAGCAGACCGGCACAGGCCCAGGGCGTTGCATGGAAGGCCGGATCATCCAATCCAGCACTCGGGTTATCGGGGGCGCGCTTAACGATTCGCGGCTGCGCTGCATCCGGTAAGACATAGTGGCTGTCATTCATCCCAAGCGGCGCAAAGATGCGTTCCGCGCAAAAGGCAGACAGCGATTGCCCACTCACGCGACGGATGATTTCGCCGAGGAGTTCATAGCCCGTGTTACAGTATGCCATCTCCACCCCCGGCGGTTTCCACAAGGGTGTGTCGTAGCCATGCAACAGATAATCGTGAATCTGTGGATGTTGCGTCGCCGGTACAGGTGGGATGGTAACCGAGCCACGTTTCTTTTCGGCATGGGCTGCGACATCTTCATCGCTGAGCCCTGACGTATGCGTCAGCAGATGATGGACGAGCACGGCTTCCTTACCTGCCCCGCCAAATTCGGCAATGTATTCTGCCACCGGACGGTTGAGTCCTAGCAAACCATCTTCTACCAAAATCATGGCTGCCGTTGCCGTGATCGACTTGCTGATCGAGGCCATGGGAAAGATCGCATCCCGCGGCAACGCTGGTGCGGCGGTGTCAGGGGTCAGGCGACCGAACGCCTCATGCAAGACGATCACCCCTCGGCGCGCCACAAGCACGACCAAGGCCGGCGTCATACCTTGTGCCACCCAACCTTCCGCCAAATTCGCCACGCGGCGGATTCTGGTTGCCGACATTCCCACTTCTGCTGCTGTTCCTGGTTGCAGTTGCATGGTTTGACGCTCCTATGGCCTTGGCCTTTTCCAATCGACGTTACACAACTAACGGCACAAGCATCGTTGATCAAGACTTTTCTAGGGTGGTGTTGCGGCCTTAGTGGATTGTCACGTTACAAACGCGACCTATGCTGCTTACCCATTACCTTACTTCACGCGGCGGGCTAATTCCGCCTCAATCTCCGCCCAGTCGAGGTTGCGCGCGGCGAGCAGCACCATGCAGTGATAGATCAGATCCGACATCTCATAAATAATGCGATCGTCCCCTTCACCTTTGGCAGCAATGATCACTTCGACCGCTTCTTCACCAATTTTCTTGCAAATTTCATTTTCGCCAGTGGCAAAGAGCTTGGCCGTGTAGGAGCCGGGCGTGGGATCCGCTTTCCGGCTTTGAATTGTTTCAAAGAGTGATTGCAGTACAGTTGCCATGATTGATCGATCTAATTGGTTCGTTGGTTAATTGTTGTAGAAGTTTTTTCATTAGATAAAGTGCGAAAAAAGCAACTGACCGCCCCCGTGTGACAGGCGGGGCCGGCGGCCGCGACACGCAGCAACAGTGTGTCGCCATCACAGTCCACACTGATATCGACCACTGTTTGGGTGTTGCCACTGGTGGCCCCTTTGTGCCAGAACTCTTGACGGCTGCGGCTCCAAAAGACGGTTTCGCCAATGTCCAAGGTACGTTGCAGACTCTCCGCATTCATCCACGCCATCATCAAGACTTGTCCGGTTTGCGCGTCTTGCACAATCGCTGCTACCAGCCCATCCGCGTCATATTTGAGCGCGGCGAATAAGTCTTGGGCGGTCATTAGAGTAGCTCCAATGGCATACGGATCGGCACGCCTGCCTGGAACAGCGATTCTTTCACATCGAGAATGCTCAATTCCTTAAAGTGAAAGAGGCTGGCCGCCAAAGCCGCCGCGGCGCCGCCTTCGGTCAGGGCTGCTGCAAAATCTTCGGCACGCCCTGCGCCACCACTGGCAATCACCGGAATATTCACGGCACTGCTCACGGCACGCGTGAGCGCGACATCGTAGCCTTCTTTGGTGCCGTCGCCATCCATGGAAGTTAACAAAAGCTCACCCGCCCCGCGCCGTTCGGCTTCCTTGGCCCACGCCACCACATCGAGCCGCGTGTTGATGCGCCCGCCGCTTACATAGACATCCCAGCCTTCGCCCCGCTCCAGCAGTTCTTGGCCCTGACGGCGACGCGCGTCAATCGCCACGACAATACATTGGCTGCCAAAACGTTTGGCACTTTCGGTGATCAACTGGGGATCGCGCACAGCCGCGCTGTTGATGCTCACTTTGTCGGCACCGGCCAACAACAAGGCGCGCATATCCTCCACCGTGCGGATGCCGCCACCGACGGTAAAGGGGATAAAGACCGTGTCGGCCACGCGCCGCACCACATCGATCATAATATCGCGCGCTTCATGCGTAGCGGTGATATCCAAAAAGACCAGTTCGTCGGCCCCTTCCTGGTCATAGACTTGGGCTTGCGCCACGGGATCGCCAGCATCGACCAGATCGACAAAGTTCACCCCTTTGACGACGCGACCATCTTTAACATCCAAACAAGGAATAATGCGCTTGGCTAACATAGGTGATTTCTACGGCAGATTGGCTAGGTAGGGTTAGATTTCTAGGTTTAAGTAGGCGACAGCCGCATCCAAAGCCGGCAGTTGTTCTGGCGAAGTTTCTGTCAACAATTCCCAGCACTCATAGGCATTCAACCAGCGCGCTTCGCAATGATCTTCATGCCCAAGCTGCACTTCTTGGGAACCAACCTCGGCCAGATAATAAATAATGGTCCGCTCAATCTGATAGTTGCGAATAGACGCCGTATACTGTAACACAGTTCGGCACGCTTCGTGGAATTTCAAGATCGGTAGACCCGTTTCTTCGGCAAACTCGCGTCGGGCACAATGCTGGTCATCTTCGTGATCTTGGATGCCGCCGCGCGGAAATTGCCACTGTTCAAAAAAGAGATTGAAGAGCAAGAGAAATTCAATACGCCCCTCATGAAGTCGATAGGGAATAATCCCAGCGCTGCGGCGGCGTAATGCTTGATGACCCAGCGCAACCACTTCGCGCAGCTTCAATTGTGCGGTGTAGATCGCCTGGCCAATCACGACACCGTCAATATTATAATGCTCATACGCCTTGAGCCGCGCAATATCATGCAGATCGGCCACACCGCCATTGGCAATCACATAGAGATCGGTGATATCGCCCAGGCGCGCACTCGCTTCAACATTGACGCCATTCACGCCCCCGTTACAATTGATATCACTAAAGAGTACACGCTTAATCCCGATTGCGTGCATCCGGTAGCCGAGATCTACGGCATCTACCTGCGAGACTGATTTCCAGCTATGGGTTGCGACTTTACCCTCACACGCATCAATGCTGACGACAATGCGATCAGCACCCCACTGTTCCAAGGCCAAGGCCACCAGTTCTGGATTCTCCAACGCAATCGTCCCTAACACCACCCGATTCGCGCCTAATTCGAGTACTAACTGGATATCATCCAGTGTACGTAACCCACCACCAAATTGAATCGGCACAGCAACAGCCTGGCGAATCGCCCGCAGCTGTTGCAAATTCACGGGCAGTTGACGCAACAGATCGGCCTCTGGCGATTCTGGCTTGTCCGCGCCGGGGCGCTTGATCCAGATAGTGGCTGGGCGATGAAGCGCGCTCAGTTGGGCTTGGGTTGCGCCCACCATGCCATCCAGATTAACCACGTATAACCATTCTGCGCCCTCTGCCACCCAATGACGCGCCATCGCTACCGGATCTGCGCTGAAGACGATCTCCGCATCGGGATTATCCTGGCGCAGACGGGCACAACGTCCTTGGCGTAGCTCAATGGCGGGATAAATAATCATAGATAAGGCACTTCCTCAACCCGGTGGTAGCTATTCAGAAAAATTTGTTCCATCCGCGCCGGATGCAGTACAAAAATTTACTGGAATACGATATGTGACAGCTTGCCATACGCTCATCCCAGGCAATGGCAATAGCCAAATCAGCATGAGCATGCTGTAGTCACTTTATCACAGGATTCGCTCCAATAAACGTAACATCCCATCCGCGTTGGCGAGGATCAATCAATTCATGGGCGCGCGTGTGCTATCCAGTGCGCGCGATTTGGCTGGCCACAGGTCGAAAATCTTGGAGCAATTGTTGGAGCAATTGCGGGGCAACCGGATCAACGAGTGCGATCGCGGCAAAACTAAGTTGCTGCCAATCGCCAAAATGCACATGCATTTGGCCGAGCAGATGGGCGCGATAGAGACTGAGGGTGAGACCATGACCGACCAGGGCCAAGGTCCGGCCTGCGCATTGATCGCAAAGATCGGCAATGCCCGCTTGGAAGCGCGCCAAGGCGGTTGCTGCCGGTTCCCCTTCGCCAGCGGCTTGCGTTGGCTCGGCAAAGGCGCGCTGCACTTGGGTTGCGTAATCCTCGATCCACCCGGGGCGCTGCAACTCGTCAAAACGCGCATCGACCCGCACAGGTAGATTGTGCTGCGCCAGCACAGCCTCAACCGTGAGCCGCGTCTTGGGTTCGCTGCTCAAGACAATTTGATCAACCGTATGCCACAGGGGCAAGGTGGCCAAACGTTCAGCTTGTGCCTGCCCGATTGCAGACAGCGTCCACTGTGTAGCAGCTTGCGCCGGTTGGATCTGGGTGTGCGCGTGTGTAATCAGAAAAAGGCGCATCGATCAGGCAGCGACTTGTGCCAGTGGATCGGGCATGCCGACGACCATGCGCATAAAGTTGGCGAGGATGCGCAGCCCCACTGTGTGGCTCTTTTCGGGATGAGGCTGAATGCCCCAGGCATTTTTGTAGCGCACAATGCTCGGATAGTCGATGCCATAATCGGTCAACGCCAGGACTGCCGATGGATCGGCGGCATCGCAGAAATAGCTGTGGGCAAAATAGGCGTACGCGCCATCGGGCACACCGTCGAGCAACGGATCCGTGCGTTGCTGGTGCAGGCGATTCCAACCGATTTGGGGCACGCGCAAGGTGTGGCCAGCGTGGGTCGGGTCGGCAATGCCTTCGGCAAAGCGGCGCACCTGCCCTGGAATGATGTGCAAGCCCTCATGTTGGCCCATCTCTTCACTGCCATCAAAGAGCAGTTGCATGCCGACACAGATACCCAACAGCGGCAACCCAGTCTGCACAAAATCCAGCAGTGGCGCTTCAAAGCCCTGCCGGCGTAGATTATCCACACTGTCGCCAAACGCCCCCTGCCCCGGCAACACCACGGCGCGCCATTGGGTCAAGTCGGTGGGCGCATCCACAATATCGACCGGAATCTGCAAAGGCTGTGCGACGGTTTCAAACGCTTTATAGACGCTGCGCAGATTGCCAACGCCATAGTCGATAATCGCGATCATATCCACCTTCTCTTTCCAGTTACTTCAGAGAAAATCTGTGACAAAAGCGTGGGGAAAAGGTCAGTCTTTTTTGCCAGTATCCCCCTGAAGGGCAAAATTGCGCACGATAGCCGGAGGGAAAGTGTTGCGCGCAATCACAGTTGTCAATTCACGGATCTGATATTCCGCGTGTTCAGCCTCGACCGGCGCTACGTCACCCCTGGTAACAGCAGCCTCAAACTGCTCCTCGTACAATACCGTCACGCGGCCATCGGGCGTCATCCAGAGTGCGAGATAGAGCGATAACGCCTGTAGGTCATTATTATGCCGCTTCACGGGCATACAAATGGGCAGATGATAGCCGATGGGTTGCTGCTCAGCATCGAAATATTTAT
Source organism: Caldilineaceae bacterium (assembly GCA_034437715.1). Taxonomy (GTDB): domain Bacteria; phylum Chloroflexota; class Anaerolineae; order Caldilineales; family Caldilineaceae; genus JAHBVH01. The sequence goes on along the minus strand of DAOTTR010000348.1, from coordinate 6,607 downwards.
CCAGCACAAGCGCTTCTTCCAATAGCCAGAACCGTAGCCAACTGTAGCCAGGATTGGCAATTACCCGTTCACCAAGCAGGCGCGTAGGCGTAGTTGCATCCCACGTCACGCGTTCTACCAACAAGTTGCTTAACCATTCGGCACGATAATCAATTCGGTGAGGTGTGCCCTGCCATTCGCCATTGACGAGATTACGTAATAGATCCATTGAGATAGATTCAATAACCGGTTTCAATACTTTTTGACAATCGCGCGATAGGCCCCTGGTTCGCGATATTGGATCAGTTGACGCTCTTCGCGTACCGTGCGCACGCGGTCCAGATCAATGGTTGCCACGGCATAGCCTTCAATGGCTTCATCAAGCGCCGTATAGAGTTCGCCAGAAGGGCCAACCAACATGCTGTCACCAGCAAAGCGACTGGTGGGCTCTTCGCCAACGCGATTAGTGGCGGCGACATAAATGGCATTTTCGCAGGCCCGGCTGATAATGTGGGCGCGCCACGAATCGGCATATTGTTCTTCCCAATTGGCGCTGACCACCAGCATTTCTGTGCCTTCCAAGGTCAGGCTGCGTGCCGTTTCGGGGAAGGCCAGATCGCTGCCAATGCTCAGCCCAAAGCGTCCCCATTCAGCTTCCACATTGATAAAACGAAAGCCACTGCGATACACTTGGCGCTCTTCGCCCAGCAGATGCACCTTACGGTAGTCGCCGGCAACATCGCCTTCGGGACCCAAACAGACCAACCCATTATACAGAATGCTCTCTACTTTTTCTTTGATCACCAGGCCAAAGACCACATGGGTTTGAAAATCATTGGCGCGCTTGGCCAGATAATTGGTGGCATGGCCGGGCACCCGTTCGGCTAAATCTGTGGCGCGCAAGCCCAATTCAGAGCCGGTGTAGCTCAATTCGGGGAAAATAATCAGATCGGTATTTTGTTCACTACAGATCCGCTCGACAAAATCGCCCATCTTGCGTAGATTTGCCTCAGGATCGGCCAATACTGGTGCCATCTGGACAAGCGCAACCGTAACCTCACGTGGCATAGATAACTCCTGATCATAGGTAGGCAAACGGACAGTCAGGTGTATGCACGGCATTCCTTACACACCTGTTCGCCGATCACTTATTCAAAAAGATGCATCGGAAAGATCATATAGCCTGCTAGTATAGCACAGTTCCAGCGAATCGCTATGTAATCAGTGCGTTATTGCACAAAAAATTGCCCAGCCTACCCCTAGCCATTAACCGTTGACAATTGCCCATTGATTAGACTCTTGCACCATTTTAGGCTACAATAATCCTAACCTGGACAAGCCAGAACCAAAACTTTCTACCGCGAAGAACGCCAAAAAACGCGAAGAAAAACGCGATCACCTTTTCGGCTCTTTGCGAGCTTTGCGGTAGAAATGCTGGTTTTCTGTTCAAGCTTTTCACTGGTTAGATACTAAATCGAAAGTTTACCCAGGAGCGTGGCGCATCTGTGCCAGGTGTGAGTTATGGTCAATGCCACGGCAGCAACGCCCGGAAGCAAGGGGCTGTAGACACGTTGGCTGATGAGCAAAGGAGCGTTATGCAAAAAATTACCAGTTGGTTTCGCCAAGCATGGGTTGTGTTGGTCGTCGCCGGGATTATCATTACCCTCGACCAATTGACCAAGGAATGGATACGGATGAACGTTCCCAAATATGGTTCGATGATTCCAATTCCCGCACTAGGCGAGTATTTTGTTTTTGAACATGTTGACAACTATGGTGCAGCTTTTGGCATTTTGCAAAACCAGAGCCTGCTCTTTACGATCATTGCCACTGTCGTTGCCATTGCGATTTTGGTCTATGTGCGCTATCTGCCCATCGAAAATCACTTTGTGCGCCTGCTGCTCGGTCTCCAATTGGGTGGCGCGTTGGGCAATTTGATCGACCGCTTGAACCAAGGTTTTGTCACCGACTTTGTCAAGATGGGCGTGCCGGGGGTTTATTATTGGCCCAATTATAATATTGCCGACAGCAGTATCGTGGTCGGCGTCATTGCGCTTGGCATCTACATTATGGTTGATGATGTCCGCAAACAGCGCCAAACGCAAGTCAACGAACAAGTTAATGAACAACTGTAATTGGAACACCGTCACGAATACCCTGGGCCTATCCTACAACCAATGCTTTCCTTCACGGTAACGGACACGGCTGCTGGCCAACGAGTCGATCGCTGGTTGGCAGACGCGCTCCCGGATCGCAGTCGCAGCGAAATCCAGCGTTGGATCAAGCAGGGGGATGTGCTGATCGACCAAGTCAGCGCCAAAGCCAGTCAACGTTTGGAAAGTGGTCAACAGGTCGCGATCCAGATTCCATTGCCCAATGTAACACCCACGGTCGAGCCGCAGAATCTCGTCTTGCCCATTCTCTTTGAAGACGTTGACCTGCTGATCATCGACAAGCCGGCGGGCATGGTCGTACACCCTGCGCCAGGGCACGATACAGGCACCCTGGTCAATGCGGTGCTACATCACTGTCCAGAAATTGAAGGGGTGGGTGGCGCGCGGCGCCCTGGCATTGTCCACCGGCTGGACAAAGAGACCTCTGGCTTGCTGGTCGTCGCCAAAAATGACCGCGCCCATCGCCATCTCCAGGCCCAATTCAAGGAGCGCACGGTTTACAAGGAATACTTGACGCTGCTGGACGGGCGCATCGAACCGGCCCAAGGACGTATCATTGCGCCGATTGGCCGCCATCCCGTCGAACGCAAGCGGCAAGCCGTGCTGCCCGCCGATCCACGCACGGGCGAATCCCAGGGGCGCGAAGCAATTACCGACTATCGCGTGCAAGCCTATTATAGCTACACCGCACGCGGCAGCACAGCCGTTGCCCATTTTTCCTTTGTCAATGTCGTACTCCACACCGGACGCACCCACCAGATCCGCGTACACTTTGCCTGGCATAAACATCCCGTGGTCGGTGACACGCTCTATGGCTATCGCAAACAGCGCTTGCCAATTGAGCGGCAGTTTTTACATGCCCACCGGCTGCGGTTGCGTTTACCCAGCAGCGGCGAGGAACGCGAGTTTGTCGCACCCCTGCCCGCTGATTTACAGGCCGTGCTTGCCAGTATGGATGCCTGATGTCTCCTGTTCGCGCACCCACCCATCAAACTCAGCCAGCAAGCGCGCCTTCAAATCATTGGGCGCGCCCGATGCCACAAAGGCGTTGCGGGCAACGCGCGCCAGATCAGCCCGATCATAGCCAAACTCGGTCACCAGGAGCGCATATTCTTGACAGAGCGACGTGTTGAAGAGCGGCGGATCGTCACTGTTGATAGTCACCAACAAGCCCATGCGATCGAGCAGAGGAAAGGGATGCTCGGCCAGCGAAGGATAGACATGCAAACAGATGTTACTTGTGGGGTTGAGTTCAAGCGGAATCTGCCGTTCTTTGAGCAGATCCAGCAGCGCTTCGTCTTCGATGGCGCGCACGCCGTGACCAATCCGGTCGGCACCCAGCGCCTGAATCGAACCCCAGATGCTGGCTGGTCCCACAGTTTCGCCGGCATGGGGCACAGAGAGCAACCCAGCAGATTTGGCTGTCTGAAAGAGGGGGGCAAAGGGTTCGGGCGGCGCACCCACTTCGTAGCCGCCCAGGCCAAAGCCAATCACCCCTTTATCTTGCCCGGCCAGCGCATAGGCCAATGTGCGTTCGGCGGGATAGGGCACATAGCGTTCACCCGTGCGCCAACCCATGCGCCGCAACGTCCCATCCACGGCGCGACCAACCTGCCGTAGCCGTGTGGACTTGTGCCAGGCCTGAAAACTCGTGTTGCGCGGAATATCAAAAACCCAGCGCATTTCGACCCCGAAATCTCGCTTGGCCTGGGCACGTCCGGCCTCTAATCCCTCGAACAGAGCCGCCATCGTCAAGCCTTTTTCTTGTAGATCGGTGTGGGTAAAGGGCGTGAAGGTGATTTCGCGATAGCGAATATTTTGCGCCGCCATGTCCGCGCCACAGGCATGGATAATCAGGGCAAAGTCTTCGGGCGTGCGCAACAGATCCGAGATCGTCCAATAGATCTGGATAAAATGGGGAAAATCGGTAAAGGTAAACCAGCGCCGCAACGCCGCAATATCGGTGCTGGGCAGGCGGTTTTCGCGGCCATGGCGCTTGGCCAATTCCAGTAAAGTTTCGGGTTGGATCGCCCCTTCCAGATGGATGTGAATTTCAGCTTTGGGCATTGCCCGTATAAAATCAAGGATAGGTAGAGTTGGCGTTTGATCAGCCATGATTTCTTCCTCTGGTCATTTGTGAAATAATAGTTGATTCTAGTCGAAGCTATGTCGATTCAACAAACGCAGATCCCTTCAACCCAACCAGTGCCACTGCGCCGCAGTAGTGGTTGGCTGCACCTACGCCGCAACCTTTTTTGTCTATCCATGCTACTGATCAGTGGTTGCCTAAGTGGTGCCAGCGCCCTATCGGCCAGCGAAGTGCGCACACGCGGCATGGCAATGATTGTAGCCGGCTGGAACTTTGATTTGCTGAGTTGGGAAGCCAACGCGCTTACAGAAAAACTGCGCGCCCTGCTCAACCAACCAGCCCATGGCCTCACCCATGCCGAATCGGTGGATTTGGTGCAGGATTACCTAGAACGAGCGCAACAAATCCGCGAGCTGGAAAGCGAGATCAGTGGCATCTTTAGCGAACAGGGGCAGCAATCCACCCCAGAAATTACCGAACTCCAACAGCAAATCACAGCGTTGCGCGCCACCCAACAGCGCAACCGTCCCGCGGTCGAGCAGATCATCGAAGGCCAGATCGCGCATGAGCTAAAACGCGAAGGGTTGCAATGGGCCAACATGGCGTTTCCGCCGGTCCAATTCACCTTTGTCGAGCCGCCACGCAAATTGGTTATCAGCCCGCGCGATCGCATCATCACCACCTACGGCCAGATGCTGGATGCAGAGATGAGCATCGACCAAATCGAGCAGAGCGAAGCAAGCTATCAGGAAGGCTATGAGGTCAGCGCCTACATTACGAACATTGGTGGCATGGGCGCGTTTCCTACCATGGTTATCGATCGGGCCAACCTGCCCTGGGTGCTGAGCACAGTGGCCCACGAGTGGACGCATAACTATCTGACCCTCTTTCCGCTAGGCATCAACTATCTCACCAGTGCCGATCTGAGCACCATCAATGAAACGGTGGCCGACATTGTGGGCAATGAGATCGGTGACCGTGCGCTGCGTGCTTTTTATCCTGACCAAGTTCCCCCACCCACAACAACAGTAGAACCAGCACCCCTCGCGCCCAACGCGCCGCCACTCTTTGATTTTGATCAAGAGATGCAGGAAACGCGCATCCAGGTAGATAGCCTGCTCGCGCTGGGCAAAGTAGAGGAAGCAGAACGTTACATGGAAGCACGCCGCCTGATTTTTGTCGATCAGGGCTATCGTTTGCGCGTGCTCAACCAGGCCTATTTTGCCTTTCACGGCAGCTACGGCACCAGCCCTGCCAGCACCAGCCCCATCGGCCCCAAACTGGAACGATTGCGCCGCTTGACACCGAGTTTGCGCACCTTCCTACAAACTGTGCGCAGTATCACCTCGGTTGAGGAATTGGATGCAACGCTGGCGGAATGGGAAATCAATGTTCAATAAGCGTAACGATTCAGGCTACCCCCACCCATCCTTCCCCCAGGTTGGGGGAGGCGTTGTCTGCGCTGCCCATAGTTCCCTCACCCAACCTGCGACCCTTTACCCACCAGTTGGCCGTAGGCAAGGCGTGCTGGGGACGGCCCAGCGGCTTGATGCCACTACGCTCTGTTTTTGGGCCGTCCCCGGCACGCTCGCGCTCTCTAGTACAGTTGGGCGTAGATACCACGGCAGTTAATCAGGCACGTTACTCGTGTACATCATGGTAAAAATAGGGTACCTTATTTACGCCGGGATCTACTAGTACCCATAGATGTGGGTAAAGCTAAACCCTTACCAGGGGCGCGCGCCTCTGGGCGCGGGAGGGGTGGATCGTTACCAATAATCAATAATCAATGGCTAATTACTAATTGCCAAGGACAAATGAACTTCTCCTTCACTACCCAGCTGGCGACCTTTCTGGAACGCCCCAATCGTTACCGGATTGTTGCCCAACTACGCGAAAACGATCAGATCATCAATGCCCATTGCCCTGATCCAGGACGGCTGCGCGAGCTATTGATACCAGGGGCAACGGTCCATGTCAGCCAGGCCAGCCACACAGAGCGCAAAACTGCCTATGACTTGCGCTTTGTCGAACACCCCGAGCATGGTCAACTGGTCAGCTTGGATACACGCCAGCCCAATCAAATTTTTCAGGAAGGCTTAGAAACGGGTTTCTTCGCCCCCTTCCGCGGCTACCAGACCATGCAGCGTGAAGTAACACTGCTCTACCTACCAGAAAACATTGGCGTGCATAGTCGCATCGACTATCACCTGATCGATGCCGCCGGTCACCCCTGCTGGATCGAGGTTAAATCGGCCAGCTTGGTGGAGGAACGCTGTGCGCTCTTTCCCGACGCGCCCACCGAACGCGGGCGACGCCATGTATTGGAACTCACCGAACTGACCCAGTGCGGCATCCGCACGGC
>DAOTTR010000347.1:0-25703 GCA_034437715.1 Caldilineaceae bacterium | reverse complement strand
TTGAGGTAGGTTTTGATGGCTGGCAGACGAAAGTCATCGGTGCTAAGATAGATATTCGTATAGCCGTTGTCCAGCAAACGCTTGGTGACTGCGCCACAAACAATCGCGCCCAATCCATGCCCTGTGTGATCGGGATGGGCAGCGACCCAGCCCAACTCACCGCCAAAGGGATAGTAGGGACTGGGATTGTGGACGGCCATGGCCGTTGCCACCAGTTGTTGGCTGCCAATATGTTCAACGAGAAACCAGCCTTCGGGCAAGATTTTTTGCAACCAGGGCAAGAGTGTACTCATATCCCATTTTTCAAAACCCACCAGACTCATTATCTGAAAAAAGCTTGGCTCATCGCCGGGGCGATAGGTACGCAAACGATAGCCAGCGGGGACATGGATCGCAGGGGGCTGCGTGAGCTTGGCCTTGGGCCAGACCATGCGCAATTGTTGTTGATTAGGTGAAGGTGTTGTTGCTATCGTCATCATGGTATCCCTATAGGTGATGCTTAAAAATAAATGATACGCTTCTTACACCGACGAGCCACCGCGGCCAGTTTCGATCTGCTTCCAGGCCGCGACAACGGCAATCGTAATCACGGCGGCCAGTACCATCTCAAAGATGGCTTGTGGCACCGCAGAGGTAATGACAACCATAGGTGGCGCCCCAAAGTCCAATCCCAGCGCAATGGCCGAGCCTAATACCAAGGCTGTATTGGCGATGGTTCCCAAGATCGCCGCCAGCGCCAGCGCAAAGGTTTGGTTGCTGCGGCGCAAGGCCAGATAGACCCAACCGGCGACCAAGCCAATGCAGACACGCGGCACAAAGAGCACCAAGACCGGCACCCAGGCCGGTTGATCGACAAAGAAGGGGAGGCCCAAATAGCGCACATAGGCGTTAATGCCAAAGACCAAGCCGACCAGCAAGCCGACGACCGGCCCCTCTAGCACCGCGCCGATGATCACGGGCACATGCATGATCGTCGCATCGTTGGTAAGATTGGGCACGGGGAAATAGCCAAGCCCTGTAATCGCCAGTACGGCGGAAACCGCGATCATCATGCCGGCTACGACAATTTTCCGTGTAGAAATATTCATGATTTACCCCTCATTCGTGGCGTAGAAAAGGTTTATAGAAAAGACCTTATGCCGCTTTAATTTTGTGCATTTGTAGGTGCGGTTTGTAACCGCACAATCGCGGTCGATGCCGACGTGTGCGATTACAAACCGCACCTACAAGTACAATTGCACCTGGTTTTGTTGCCGAAATAACCAATCGCAATAATCTCTAAAGAAATCAAGTGCCGGCCACTGAACGCGCCAGGCCAGCAGATAAATACCGAGCATACCCAGAATAGCCAGAGTATCAGCGTTGCTCCAAGTAAAACGAGCAAAGCGTGTGCGCTGTGCGCCGCTGACATAGCCGCGCGCTTCCATCGCCAAGATCAGCTCTTCCGAACGGCGCAGGGCGCTGATAAAGAGGGGGACGATCAACGGAATGCGCGCCCGCGCCATTACATCCAGTCGCCACCAGGGGGCCTGCCCATCGCCACCACCACGACTGGCTTGCGCCTTCATAATCTGTTCCAACTCGGCGGCCAAGGTGGGGATAAAGCGCAGCGCGATCATGTTCATCAGCGCAATTTCATGCACGGGCAGCCCGATGCGCCGCAGCGGTCCCAGCAGGATTTCCAGCCCTTGCGTCAATTGGGTGGCGGGCGTTGTCAAGGTGAGCAAACTCACCAGGACGAAAAATTCGATAACGCGCAGCACCCCCAGCGCCACAAAGCGCAAGCTATGTTCGGTAATGCGCAGCCAATACCACTCGACCCAAACCTGACCACTCGGTTCGCGCCAGCCTTGGAAGAGCAATTGGATGATAAACAGAAAGATTAGCACGCGCAAACTGGGTAACAGTCCGCGTAACACGTATTGCACTGCAAGCCGTGATGCCTTGGCAATTGCAAACAGGAGCAGCAGCAACAAGAGTTGGGTCACCAAGCTGGATGTTACCGAAATCGCCATGCCCAGCAACAGCGTGCCCAGCAACTTGGCACGCGGATCCAGCCGATGGATCAGCGAATCGGTCGGGATATATTGCCCAATCGTGACATTGCGCAGCAACTCAAATTCCATCAGCGCCAATCCTGGCTGGCAGGGATGCCATGCAGCGTTGCGGCGGCGCGCACACCAGCCAGCACGGCCTTGGCTACCACTTCGGCGGCCAGCGCCCCCACAATCCCTGCGTCGCCAGTCTGCTCGCCGTGGGAGAGGGCAAAGACAATATCACCGTCCACCGCCGTGTGAACGGGATGAATGGCGCGCGCAAAGCCATCGTGCGCCATTTGTGCCACCTTGGTGCAACCCACTTTCGAGAGCGCCACGTTGGTCAGCACCACCGCCAAGGTCGTATTGCTGCGCCCGCCCCAGGGATTCATGGCGTGCAGCAGGCGTTGCTCCAATACTTGAGTCGTGTCAACAAACCCTGTGCCATTTGGGTTACGCGCACCGGCAATGATCTGGCCGGTCGCGGGATCAACGATATTGCCCGCGGCGTTGACCACGACCAGGGCCGCAATCACCGTTGCGCCGACGGTGTGGCTGGCAAAGCCGATGCCACCTTTCATTGCCAACTCAAAGCCCAGCATCTTGCCCACTGTCGCGCCGGTCCCTGCGCCCACATTGCCTTGTGCAATTGGACCCGCATTGGCCGCTTCACACGCGGCATAGCCTGCGGCGGCATCGGGACGCACATCGGCGCGGCCCACCAACAGATCAAACAAAATGGCAGCGGGCACAATCGGCACACGCGCCACCAACACATCAAAGCCGTGTCCCCCTTTTTCCAGCCACTGCATGACACCATCGGCGGCGGCCAAGCCAAAGGCGCTGCCCCCCGCCAAACAGATGGCGTGGACTTTTTCGACCAGACAAACCGGATCGAGGAGATCGGTTTCGCGCGTGCCTGGTGCGCCGCCGCGTACATCTACGCCGGCCACTGCCCCTTCTGGACACAAGATTACTGTACAGCCCGTTGCCGCGTCCAGATCGGTCCAGTGGCCGATGGTAATACCGGGGAGATTCTCCAGTGTATTCTGCTCAGCCATCGTTATTGTTACTTCCTAAATAGCGCATGGCCGCGATCACATAGAGGCGCGCGGCCAGTTTGATTTCGTCGCTATCACTTATCAACAGGACTTACGCACCGGGAGCATCGCCAGGATGGCGGCAGCCAGCAGGATGCTGGCGTTCCCAGGAGTAATTGCGTAAGTCCTTATCAAGTGATAGCGATGTGTTGTGAATGATAAACGTCGTCTTTTCATAATACGCCAGTCAGTTGATGCTAGTATCCAGGGGATCCTGTCCCGACCTGGCAGCAAGGCTAGGCTGGCGGCTATTCTATTATAGACGCTCTCGCCTGTCAACCGTGATTTTTAGGATGGAGTAAGCAGTGCAAGGAATGCACGCTTTGCTTGTTCCAACGTATAGACGGTTGGGGTAGCGGGGATTGCTTGGGCTTTGGCCAATTCCGCCATGAGGAGGGTGACGGTGGGCGCAGAGATACCCAAGCTTTGCAGGGTATCAACCTGGGCAAAGATCTGGGCGGGGGACCCTTCCAGCGCGGTGCGGCCATCGGCGATCACATAGAGGCGATCACAGATGGCCGCCAGTTCGTCCATGTTGTGGGAGATGATCACCAGCGTCGTGCCTTGCTGGTGCAGCGCTAGAATATGTGCCATCAACTGGCGACGGCTTTCCGGATCCAGCCCAGCGGTGGGTTCGTCCAGCACCAACACGTTGGGTTCTAGTGCCAACACACCGGCCAAAGCTACACGGCGCATCTGACCCCCACTCAAGCCAAAGGTCATGCGATCCTTGAATTCGACAAAATCCAGACCGACAGCCGCCATGGCATGGCGTACGCGTTCACGCACCGCTTCCCGACTCAGTTTTAGATTGCGCGGGCCATAGGCAATATCGTCGCCCACATAGCGTTCAAAGAGTTGCGCTTCGGGAAACTGAAAGAGCAACCCTACCTGTTGGCGGATGGCGCGCACATCCACCTGCTGCTGACTGACATCCTGACCTAGAATGGTCACACGCCCGCCATGGGGGCGCAGCAGCGCATTCATGTGTTGAATCGCGGTGGATTTGCCCGATCCAGTATGCCCAATCACGCCCACAATTTCGCCCTGGTGAATCGTCAAATTGAGATCGTGTAGCGCGCGGACTTCTAGCGGCGTATCGCGCATGTAATCATGGACGACGTGATCGAGTTCGATGAGGGGGATGGCGGCGTGGGTGGCGGGTGGCGCAGGATAGGTGATAAGGGGTGCGAGGCGGGTGGTAAGCGCTTGTTGCTGAAAGGCTTGGACAAATTCTTCACTAGTGAGCAGATCCGGTGGAAAGCCAGGGATCTGTGCGTGTAGCGCCAGTGCCAACTCTGTGATCGGCGGGATGTCCAGATGGAGTGCGCGCAAGCGGTCGGCCTGGCGAAAGAGGTCGCGCGGTGTGCCTTGTAGCACAATTTCGCCTCCGTCCATGATGATTACGCGATCGGCCTGCACGGCTTCCTGCATGAAATGGGTGATGGCGACCACGGTCACGCCCTGTTCACGATTGAGCCGGTGCGCAATCGCGAGTACTTCGGCCCGCCCCAGCGGATCGAGCATGGCGGTTGATTCGTCGAGCACCAACACATCGGGCTGCATGGCCAAGACCCCAGCAATACAGATGCGCTGTTTCTGGCCGCCCGAGAGCATATGCGGTGCGCGGTGCCGAAAAGCCTGCATGTCCACTTGGTCCAGTGCCCAATCGACCCGTGTTACCATCTCGGCGTGCGGCACGCCCAAATTTTCGGGACCAAAGGCAACATCCTCTTCGACAATCGTCGCCACAATCTGGTTGTCTGGCGTCTGGAAGACCATGCCCACGGTTGCACGGATGGCGCGCAACGCGGCTGGATCCTTGGTGTTCCCATCCTTGACCCACACATCCCCGCCGGTTGGCAGCAGCAATCCATTTAAGTGGCGCGCCAGGGTGGATTTCCCCGAGCCATTGTGGCCCAGGATGGCAACATATTCCCCTCGGTGGATGGTTAGATTGACGTTGCGGAGGGCCTGAACGGGGCGTTCGCTAGCGGAGCCGTAGGTGTGGTGAAGATTTTCAAGTCGCAGAATCGCTTCCAAAATGCGAGTCATTTCTGTTAATCGTCACGCACCATTTCAGTGTTCATTTCGGTGCGGACAATGCTGATGAGATCGTCAATGCTGGTCACTTGTTGGTGTTCCAATAGCCAGCGTGCGCCAATGCGAATCGCCTTGCGTTCTGCAATGGCGCGCTTGGCTGGATCCGCAATACTCGCGATATCCCACACGCTGACCACACCCATCATGCGCCGCAACATTTTGCAGCCGCCATGGCCGGCACTGTCGCGCAGGATATCCAAGATGTAGCGGCGGCGAAACTCGGCAAAGGCTTGCTCGCCACCCGGCCAATTCCAGTATTGGGGTGGAGCCAATTCGCCTGTATTGTTGTCGATCCACAGCGCTTCGAATTTCGCCGCAAACTGTTGCCAAACGTCGCGTACCATCGCCAACAGATAGGTTTGATAATCGTCACGCACCGCCGCATCATCCGTATGGCCGTAATGGGACAAACAGTTGAGAATCAGGTTTTCCAGCACTGCCCCCACATCAAACCCCATCGGGCCAAAAAAGGCAAATTCGGGATCAATGACGCGTGTGTCGGTGGCGTTGAGCATAATGCTACCCGTGTGCAGATCGCTATGGATGAGTGCCTGGGCATGGGTCATGTAACTGGCTTTCATTTCCGCGGCGGCGATTTTGAGCGCGCCATTCGTGCGTACCTTTTGCACCTCATCATCGACCAGTGGATTCCAATTGTTTTCTGGCGATGCCATGAGTGGATTGGTAAAGACAAAATCTTCCTGAATTTTGTTCAGATGAGGGTTGTTGTATTGGGCTTGCAGCGTTTTCTTGGCCAGCCCCGTCAGGTAGAGATCCGAGGTAAAAAAGAGATTGTGCGCCATAAAGGTCGAAATGTGGTCGGCAAAGTGGGGCAACCGTTGCCGGGCCACCAACGCCTTGCGCATGATCAGGTGCTGGTCCAGATTCTCCATCACCACCAGTGACATGGCATCATCCACGTCGTAGATTTGCGGGGCCAAGCCCGGCGTCAACTGGTTGTATTGCAACAAGGCTTGCGTCTCAAAGCGCATCCGCTCGCGTGTGAGCGACCACGATTCGCCCAGAATGCGCAAATAGGGTAATGCTTGCTTGACGATGACCGAGCGCGCCGGATCATCGGTGCGTTGCACAATGTAGACCATGTTCAAATTACCATCGCCCACTTCTTTGGCCGCTAAAGGCGCATCGGGCGGGAAAATTTTTTCCAACGCTGGTCGACCCTGGATGTACTCGATGATCGTTTGTTCGGTGAGCGCTTGGTAGGTCATGGTCAAATTCCTACACCAACTGAATTTTTAATTTTTTGCCAACAGCTAATGCTGCGCGTTCAAGTGTTTGCAGGGTAACGGAAGCATTAGTAGGGTCAAGCAGGCGATTCAATGATGCCCGGCTTGTCTTCATTTTGAGCGCCATATCCGTTTTTGTCAGGTTGTGGAGCTCCATTTCCTGTCGAACTTGAAACGCGATTACGCGCTTAATCGCTGCTGCCTCCACCTCCGCCAGAATTCCTTCTTCGCGCAAAAAATCATCAAAATCACTACCGATATGTTTATTCACCATCTTCATCCTCCAGGTGCGTGTGACGCCGCCGTCATCTTGCCGTATCCAGATCGCTTTGTGGGGTTTTCTGCGACTTTTTAATAAATCCGTGCAAGAGTACCATATAATTATCAAGCACAGTGAATAAAACCCGTGCAATCCCCGTGCTGATCGATGAGCGAACTTCCCATAGATCTGATTCTAGCTTTTTAACGAGTGGCATACCGAGCGGCCAACCAAACTGAACGCTTTTAATGTCCTCTCCAATGATTTTTCGGTCAGCCAAATTAAGAGTTTTAAGCCAACTGCGTACTGGTTCATTGCCAGCATCGGTCCGATAAAATCGTACTTTGAGGACTAATTCTTCATCATCCATCAAATTGTATTGTATCAAAAATGATTCGTTCAGTCAATAGGTTCAGCAGCGTCAGACTTGCTTAAAAGTTGTTTTATGGAGCGTTCTCCCACTGTTTACTCCGTTGCCCCGTTATCGCGCAGACGCAGGGCGTAGATGTTGATGATCAGCGCTACTAGCAAAATCACGCCGCGCACCCAGAGGCGCACATAGATATCGAGTTGCAACTGGTTCAGGCCATTGCTGAGCACACCAAAAATCAACAGGCCGATTAGCGTATTCTTGACGCCGCCTTCGCCGCCAAAGAGACTGGTGCCGCCCAAGACGACTGCCGAGATGCTGTCCAGCAACATATCCTCTAGGCCATAGCCCTGGGCACTGCCCAGGCGCCCGGTGTTGAGCATACCCGCCACCCCAGCGCAAAAGCCCGAAATCGCCAGACACGCGGCGACAATCCACTGTGTGTTGATGCCGCTCAGGCGTGCCGCTTCGCGGTTGCTGCCGGTCATGTAGACATAGCGGCCAAATTTGGTATAGGTCAATACAAAATGCCCAATCAGCAGCGCGCTTGCCCCCACCAAAATCACTACCGGCAGCCGCCAGGGATCGCGCTCGCCAATATATTCGCCGCCCAGGTAGGAGAGCGTGGGGGCCAGCGTGTACACAATCTGCCCCTTGGTAAAAAATTGGCCCAATCCCGTGGCGATCTGCATGGTCGCCAGTGTCGCCATAAACGAAGGCAACCCAATGCGCGTCGTACTCCAGCCGTTGAGCAAGCCCAGACCCGCGGCAAAGATCGCCCCGCCCACAACAGCGATGGCCCCGCCAGCAAATTCCCAACCGCCGCCCAAATAGAGTGTATCACTCAGCCGCAAGCCTTCACCAAAGAGCGCGGCGGCCACGACACCGGTCATGGTTGCCACGGCAGCAACGCTCAGATCGATCTCGCCACAGAGCAAGACAAAGGTGATGCCGGTGGCGACAACGGCCAGCGTGGAGACCTGGGCCAGAATATTGCGCAGATTAACCAGGCGCAGAAAACTATCGGTGGCCAGACTAAAGAAGATCACCAGTACCAGCAGCGTGAAAAAGGGCGCAAGATCACGCGCCCGTTGCCGCATCCAAATGGGCAAGCCGCGGCGCGGAACAGATGGAGATAGCGGAACGGTTTGGCTCATGATAGGGTAGCTTTCAGGGTTCGATAGTGGGGTTGGTTATGCGTTGCGCATGAGATTTTCTTTAGTTAAGGTTTCACCGGCCAGTTCGGCAGTGATTTGGCCCCGGCGCATGACCAAACTGCGGTCGGCAATGCGCACAATGGTTTCGGGCTCGGTCGTGATGAGCAGAATGGCAACCCCTTGGTCGCGCAGATTCTGCACAATCGCCAGCACTTCATCTTTGGCGCCGACATCCATCCCGCGCGTCGGCTCATTCAGGATCAATACTTGTGGCTGCTGGGTCAGCCATTTGGCCAACACCACTTTTTGCTGGTTGCCCCCCGACAGTGCACCGGCATTCAACATGGGGCGGGGTGGGCGCACGCCGACCGCGTCGATCTGTTGTTGGGCAATGCCAACTTCTTTGCGTTGGCGTAACAGGCCAGGCATCAATTGACCCAAGTGGGCCAGGGTCACATTCTTGAAGATCGCCTGTTGCAGCATCAAGCTATTGCGCCGATTTTCGGGCACATAGGCAATCCCGGCTTTGCGCGCCGCACTGGTCGTGGGCAGGCGCAAGGGCCGGCCGGCCAGTGCCAACGTCCCGCTGCGATGCTGTTCGGCCCCAAACAGGCAGCGCGCCAGCTGAATCTGTCCCGCGCCCATAAAGCCAAAGAGACCGAGAATTTCGCCTTTGTGTACGGCAAAGCTGACATCGGCAAAGGCACCCGGCTGGGTCAGATTCGCCACACCCAATGCCACTTCACCCAAGGCGCGCGGCTGGCGTGCGATCAACGGCCCCGCTTCTTCGTACATCTGTTGGAGAATCTTGGCATCGCTGCCGATCATCAACTCGACCAGTTGATGTTTGTTGGTCGCCGCCGTTGCCAAGGTCGCCACTTTGTGGCTATTTTTGAGTACCGTAATCCGATCCGTAATCTCTAGCACATCCTCGAGAAAGTGCGAGATAAAGATGATCGTCTTGCTCTGGCTTTTGAGCCGCCCAATAAAGTCAAAGAGCCGCCGCGTTTCCGGTGCCGAGAGCGCCGACGTCGGCTCATCGAGAATAATAATCTGCGCGCCACTAAAGATCACACGCGCAATTTCGACCAGTTGTTGTGAGCCGACCGAAAGCTGCCCCATGCGATTGGTCACATTGATATCCAGCCCCAATTCATGCAACAGACTTTGCGCTTGGCGGTTCATCTGCCGCCAGCGCACAATGCCGCCACGCGTGGGGATCGTGCGGCTAAAGAGATTCTCGGCCACGGTAAGATGTTGAAAGGTGCTCAACTCTTGGTAGACCATGCCAATGCCGCGCGCCTGGGCATCGGCTGGCGAGGCAAAGCGCACCGGTTGACCATGTAGCCGCAGTTCGCCGCTGTAATCGTTGAAGACCCCGGCCAGCAGCTTCATCATCGTGCTTTTACCGGCACCGTTCTCGCCGACCAAGCCATGCACCTCACCGGCGCGCAGCTCAAAATCGACGGCGGCCAACGCGACGGCACCGCCATAGCGTTTGGAGACGTTCTGTAAGTCGAGAATGGGAGTAGTCAGATGGTCAGGTGGTCGATTGGTCATTGGTCGGTTGGTCGATTGGTCAGGTGGTCGATTGGTCGGGTGGTTTGTACCGATGACCGATGACCACCCGACCAGTTGACTTTTATACTACATCAAGAATTGGGCTTGCATGAATTTCTGACCGGCGGCATTCTTGGGGGTTACCAGCGGGCCGTCGGTGAGGATGTAGGCGGGAATATCGGTGACACCCGTGGCCGCCAGCGCGCCGATCACCAGTGCGCCCCAGTGAATGCGGCAGGATGGATTGCGCACCGAGGTGAGCAGGCGACCATCCAACACGGCATCCAGCGCCGGTGGCATGGCATCCACGCCACCCAACACAATCGCCTGTTCGCGCCCGGCATTCTTGATCACATTATACGCGGCCAACGCCATATCATCATTGTGGAAGAAGCCAGCCTGAATGTCGGGGAATTGCACCAAATAGTCTTCCCAGAGCGTGGCGACCTTGTTGACATCCCAGTCTGCCGGATCTTCGGCCAGCACTTCAATGTCGGGATATTTGGCCAGCGCTTGGTTAAAGCCTGCGGCGCGACCTTGCGCACCGGTGTGCCCCAGCGCGCCTTGGGTCATAATGACTTTGCCTGTGCCGCCAATCTGCTGGAAGATCGCCTCGGCCACGACAGAACCCATGTAGATGTTGTCTGGCTCCAGAAATGTCGTGATGCCAATCTCATCTTTGCTGATCGTCGTATCCATCTGGATAACGGGGATGCCCTTGTCGATCATCTGCTTGACAGGATCAACCAGCGTGTCGATGCCAAAGGCTTGAATCGCTACAAAGTCCCATTCGCGCGCGGCCATGTCATCGATCGCCTTGCGTTGGGTGTCAATGCTCAGACCACCGTCGAACCAAGTGACTTCGACGCCCATCCACTTACCCCAATATTCGGCGGTTTCCTTGCCCTGCGCACACCACGTGGCGCCCAAACCCGCATTCGAGAAAGCGGCTCTGAGCGGACGCCCGAAGGGATAGGCGTGACCACTGCCTGCGCCTGCCGGGGCAGCCCCTTGTTGCACCGGCATTGTACAGCCGGCCATCAGCCCACCGGCCATTAGCCCCATCATGCCTTGCAAAAAACCACGCCGCCCCAGATCGTTAACGACCGTCGAAAGTTGGGTACCCTTGTCAGATTCCTGATTCATGTCGATCTCCTTTGGAAATTCCTTGCAAACGATAGATGAGACAGAGCCATTCAGGGGTCGAGCCGTGCGCCAACGTAGCGCGAAATGGGCGAGAATGCCCATTCCTAGTACAGATGGGCGTAGATACCACGGCAGTCAATAAGGCGCGTTTACGCGTGTACAGCATGAAAAGTATGGTACCTTATTGACGCCGGGATCTACTAGGGAATAGCTGCCCTTTGAACGCACGATAGCGGCTGAATCGATCTGTTATTACAAAGCAAAAATGGTGTTAGGAAGCTGTAGAAAATTGGGAAGACAGCAGTAGCTGCCAATATAGCAGCGAGAGGACTACTTTGTCAAATAAAATGCAATCGAACTTATAATGTGGTGTCTTGAGGTCTTGGTGTCATGAGGTCGCGGTGTCATGAGGTCGCGGTGTCTCCTTGTCTCCTTGTCTCCTTTACTCCGTCAGCAGGATCATGTCATTGCGATGGACTGCGACATCGCCATAGGCATAGCCGAGCCGTTCCACAATTTCCTGGGATTTGCAGCCCGTGATCTTTTCCATGTCCTGGTTGCCATAGGCCGTCAGGCCGCGCGCCACGGTGCGGCCATCCAAGGTGAGGATGACCACTGGATCGCCGCGTTGAAACTGGCCTTCGACACGGCGCACGCCAGCGGGCAATAGACTTTTTCCCTGTTGTTGGATGGCACGCACGGCACCATCATCAATATAGAATTTCCCGGTCGGTTTCGGCCCCGCGCCGATCCATTGGCGGCGACTATCTAACCGGCTGCCCTGGGCCGGAAAACGCGTGCCGACTGCTTCGCCGTTGGCCACGCGCAAAATCACATTGGGCAATCCACCCGAAGTAATAATCACATCGGCCCCAGCGCGGCGGGCAATGTCGGCGGCTTGCAGCTTGGTATGCATACCACCCACACCCAGGCCAGAGATACTGCCGCCGGCCAGATTGCGCAAGCTCTCGTCGATCTTATGGACTTCGGGAATTAGTTGGGCTGTGGGATCTTTGCGCGGGTCGGCAGTGAAGAGGCCCGGTTGATCGGTGAGCAGCAGCAATAGATCGGCGCTGACCAGGGTGGCAACCAAGGCCGACAGATTGTCATTGTCGCCGACTTTGATCTCTTCGGTGGCGACGGCATCGTTCTCGTTGACAATCGGCACAATGCGATGTTCCAACAGCGCCGAGAAGGCGTCGCGCGCATTGAGGAAGCGGTGGCGATTTTCCACATCGGCACGTGTGAGCAGAATCTGCCCCACATGGATGCCGTAAATCTCAAAAAAGCGTTCCCAGGTGAGCATCAGGCGGCTTTGCCCAACGGCGGCGAGCAGTTGTTTGCTGGCAATCGTGGGTGGTAACTTGGGAAAGCCCAGGCGCGCCCGTCCCACAGCCACTGCGCCCGACGTGCAGACCACAATGTCATGGCCCTGGTGATACAACTCGGCACACTGGCGCACCAACTCGACCATGCGCGGATGATCCAGGTTGCGCGTGCCGCCGGTGAGGATGCTGGTGCCGAGTTTGACGACGATCCGTTTATACATAGAGTTTAATCAATTCTAGCTGGGAGTATGGCAAAACGATAGCGTTTGCGCCAACACCTCTGACATTTTCAAACAACCAATGGGTAAAGTAAGCGTAAACAGGTGCATTTCAATTTTTGGGCAGTATGCCGGGGACGAGCAGGGTACAGTTTGTCAAACCGGTGTGGTGGTCGCTCGTCCCCGGCACACGTTGCGCGCGTTCTAAAATTTACCCTCAAATTGAAATACACCCCGCTAAACGGGTTGCATTGACAAAAGCATATTCACACGGTATGATACTTGTAGATCAGACTTTGTGTAAAGTACACAGATAGCTCGGCGGTGAAGCTGCTGAAGCGAAAGCCGCGCGTCTGCGTTCACAGGCCTAACTTTGCACCCATCCAATCATCAACCAGCATCACAAAAGTAACGGGACAATCGCCCATGAAAGTCTTACTGACCGGCGGCAATGGTAAACTGGCCGCCTATGTGATCCGGGCGTTGGCGGCTGACCATGAAATCGTGCTCTTTTCGCGCCGCCAACCAGGAGCAGAATTTGCCGACTATCCGTGGATTGAAGGGGATCTGACCGACTTTGCGGCGTGCCAGCGCGCGGTCGAAGGTGTGGACGCGATCCAACACATCGGCGCACAACCCTGGCCGGTTGATCATCCACAGATGCGCGCCCGCGCCGCAGAACAGGGCATCGCCGCTGACGCCACCTTCAAAACCAACATGCTCGGCACCTATTATCTGATGCAGGCCGCGGCCGAAGCCGGTGTGAAAACAGTCGTGATGGCCGGCAGCAACTGTGCATTGGGCCATGGCTTTCGCATCAGCAACACCCCCTTTCCGATTGAACGCCTGCCCATCAATGAAACTCACCCCACCTATCCCGAAGACTCGTATAGCTTCACCAAGCGTGCTGGCGAAGATCTGTTAGCCAGCTACACGCGCGCCTATGGCATGCGCACCTATGTCACGCGCATTGCGGGCATCTGCCCGTTAGAGCGCCGTCAGGCGATTGCGGCCAACGCCAAGCCCGTGACAGGCTGGAGTGAGTGGCTTTGGTGTTGGGTGGGCAGCGAAGATGTGGCCGACGCGCATCGGCTGCTCATGGAAAAAGCGGAGAGCCTGCCGCCCCATGATGTCTACTTTCTCAACGGCGACGACACAACTTGTCTGGAACCCTCGTTGGAACTCGTCGAACGCTATCGGCCCGATCTGTTGCCGCTGGTGAACAACCTGCAAGGTCACCAGTCATTCCTGAATTGTGATAAGCTGAAACAAGCCGTCGGCTGGCAGCACAAAACATTCTGGCGCGACTATTTGCCCAAGTGATTCGCGCTGTGTGGCACGAATCCCAAACCAGATCAATCTATGACCAGACTATTTAACTTAACTATTTTACAGGAGAAGACCTATGCGTGACGTAGTTCGTCTTGGTGTTGTGGGTACAGGTAGTATTGCTCTGCGCGGTATTCTACCCCACCTGTCCATGGAAGATGTTCAAGATCGCGTCAATATCACGGCGGTGTGCGATCCCGTCTTGGTGCGCGCCCAAGCCGCCGCCGACAAATTCAATGTGCCCGCGGCCTATGCCAGCATGGAAGAGCTGCTGGCCGCGGGCAATGTGGATGCCGTGAGCATTGCCTCGCCGATTGGCTTTCACTATGATCAAGGCATGTTGGCGGTGCAACATGGCGTTCATGTCCATTTTAACAAGACCATGACCACCACCGTGGCCGAAGCCGACAGCTTGATCGACGCGGCCAAGGCCAAAGGGGTCAAATTGGTCTCCTCGCCGGGTGAATTGATCAATCCGCGCCTCCAACGTATCAAGGAATTGGTGCAGAGCGGCGCGTTGGGTACACTCACCTGGGCGATCACCGGCGCAACCTTTGGTCAATATCACGAGCAGGAAAGTCGTGTGCGCCACGGCAGCGATCCGCTGACCAATGTGAATCCGGCTTGGTATTTCCGCAAGCCGGGCGGCGGTCCCCTTTTCGATATGACCGTTTATGGCTTGCACGCGCTAACCGCCGTCGTCGGGCCTGCCAAGCGCGTCACGGCGCTATCGGGTGTGCGCATCAAGGAACGTGAATTTCAGGGTGAGATGTTGCCCACCGACATGGATGACCAGACGCTCATGGTGATCGACTTTGGCGACGCCTTCTTTGGCTTTGTCTATGGCGTGGCGGCAGGGCGCTTTAATGTCGGTCGCCCGCACATTATGGGTACCAAGGGCACGATCAACGGTGGTGAGCTCAATGGCGAACCGATCGACTATCCGGGCAAAGAGATCGCCGACCAGTTTGGTTACACAGCCACGCTGCCCCATGTGGTGGGCAAGCATCGCGAAGTGGAAGAGGCGCATGTCTACGAAGATGTGATGCAATTGGTGGACTGGATCCGCGACGACAAGCCCACCCTGGCCACCGCCGAACACGCGCGCCATGTGATCGAAATCTTCGACGCGGCCTATCGCTCCGCCGAAAGCGGCCAAGCCCAGCTGCTCAAGACAACCTTTTAACCATCACGGCACTGTCTATTGTAAAAGCAAAAAAATCTTGCTTTGCTACTTGACTTGTACAAAAAGCTCCTTTATAATCCCCCTATAATAGGGCCCAAAATCAGGGTCGCAAAAGAGGGGTTATGATTCAAGCAAAATTTACGATAGACAGTTCACAAGCCATATTTCTCGACCATTTTCGTCATTACGGCTTTAAGGATAAGAGTGCGCTTGTCCGTGCGGCATTACAACAATTCCAACAAGCGCTAGAGCAGCAGCAATTGATTGAATCTGCTAATCTCTATGCGGAAATCTATGCTGAAGATGAAGATTTACAAGCGCTTACCGAAGTGGCGATAGTGGGCTGGCCCGAATGACCGTTATCACGCGCGGGCTGATTATTGATGTAAACCTTGATCCTACACAGGGCGCAGAAAAAGGGAAAATACGGCCCTGTGTCGTGGTTACAAATGATATCTATAATCAGCGTGTACCGGTTATTCAAGTTGTGCCCCTGACTGAATGGAGCGAGAAAAAGCGTGCCATTGCCACGAATGTAGAGATTGAACCGACCGTTGAGAATGGGTTGAACAAGCGCTCGATTGCCGATTGTTTACAGACACGCCCCATCGATCATCGTTACCGGTTGGTCACGGTGCGTGGGAAATTAGACAAGCGTGATTTGCAGAAGATCGAACAAGCACTAAAGATCGTATATAGCCTTGACTAGGGTTTTTGTACGGTAGTAACAGGAGCAAGCAGAATGACCCATCAGAATGACCCATCAGCGGAAGCAATGGTTGGAACAAAAAATGGCGCGCCGATTGACTTTGAGTCTGATCGCCGGTGCTGTAGGCATCTTAGCGCTCTTTGCCGCTTATTGGGGAAGTCTACTCCTGATCAATTACCATCCAGCTTTCATTCCGAATTCGGAAAGACGCATGGCAATGTACCGATTCTTAAATCATCAACCGCGCCAAGGTGTACCTTGGCTTCCGCGCCAAGGCGAGCATTGGATTTTCTAAATTTGTGGGCGGATGCCGACAGCCACTGCCAGTAAGTTAATGGGAAAACTGGTTCCACGCGGAGCGTGTGGAACCAGCATTCCTTACCTTACTGGCAATAAAACTAGGACTCATGGCGCAACCGATTCAGATTCCATTACCGATTCCCTATGCCGTTGGCCCCGTCAACGCCTATCTTTTTCTCGACCCCGAACCCACCCTGGTCGATTGTGGACTTAAAACTGACGCCTGTTGGGATGCCCTCACCGCCGGGCTGGCCGCTCATGGCCTTGCCGTCGCCGATCTGCAACGCGTGATCATCACCCATGCCCATGTCGATCACATGGGGTTGGCTGGCAAGATCACCGAGCAGAGTGCCGCGCAGATTTGGGTGGCAGAAAACATGGTCGATTGGGCTGTCAATCTGCCCGCCAAGTGGCAAGGTCGTCTGCGCTTTATGGCGCGCATCCTGCAACAACTGAGCCTGCCCGTTGCGCAACAAGCGGCGATTATGGCCGGCATGGCGCATACACCGACTCTCTGGGACGCCGTGCCCGCGGCGCGCGTAACCGCTTTCCCCAATGAAGGCGTGATCGAGATCGGCGGCGAGGCTTGGCAGATCTTCTATACCCCAGGCCATAGCAACACCCACAGCTGTTTCTATCAACCGGAAACACGCCAGTTGTTGGCTGCCGACATGCTCTTGGCCGTCACACCCACGCCCGTGATCGAGGAGCCGTTGGATGATAGCGATGAACGCGTGCCCGGTTTGCCCCAATTCCTAGATTCGTTGGCGCTCGTCGAGGAATTAGAGATCGACTGGGTCTATCCAGGGCATGGGGATATCTTTACCGATCATCGCGCATTGATTCAGCGGCAGAGCGCCCGCATTGCGCAGCGCACCGAAGAATGTTATGGGTTGATTGCCGAGGGTCAGCACACCTTTATGGCCTTGTTAGAGGCCATGTATGGGCAGCAGCCCGCTACCGAGCGCTTTGGCGCGCTGGGCATGTTATTGGGGTATCTGGATCTGCTGGAGACGGATGGGTTGATCAAGCGGTATCTGGATGATGATGTTTTGTCGTTTCGGGTTACGATCTAGGCGTTATGCTGTTGCTAGCCCTAGCCTAGGAAGATTTACAGCGTCAAGCAGCGGATGATTTCACCATCGGTAGCCACGTGGGTGAGGACAAAGCCCAAGGCTGCATATAACCCAGCCGCGGCACTGTTGGCTGGGCGATGACCTACCCAAATGCGCTGGCACAGATAAGTCGTTTTTAGACGCTCAACAAGGGCATTGATCGCAGCTTTCCCATAACCACGCCGCTGGTATTGCGCATCAATGAGCAAGGCGATCAGCCAATATTCGCCGTCGTCGGGGTCAATGCCATAGACGAGAAAGCCAACAAGTGTGTCATCTACATAAATGGCCATGGGATGATAGGAGGGCTCAACTTTCGACTCGGCCAACCAATAGACAACTGGCACCGGAAAGATGGCTGCTTGCGTTGATGTAACCTGCAACTCGGTGCAGGCATACCAATTTTCTTTGGTGACAGGGTGAAGGGTGATCATCGGCATAGTAAAAATAGCTTATAAAGGCAAACCTTATGCCTGCGGTTCAAATATGTTGAGGCCAAGTTGGGCCAGCGCTTGAAAGGCTGGTCGCGCAAAGTAGTAGCCTTGAAATAACTCTACCCCTAGGTCGGTCCTGTAAAACGCGTAGCTCGTCGTACGATTCAATGCCTTCGGCAATGGGCACGATAGCTAGCTCGCGACACACTTGCAGCATCCCTCTGACAATTGCTTGCCGATTCTTGTCATGATCAATGTGACGCAGTAAGGACATGTCGAGCTTGACGATGTCGGTTTTAATATCGGCAAGCAAATTTAGCTCCGCATAGCCAGCTCCAAAATCGTCGATGGCCGTCTGGAAGCCGCGCGCGGTAGTAGCGCACAATGTCGCGTATATGCGTGCGATCTTGAATTTTCTCGTCTTCCGTAAACTCGAAAATAATGCGCTCAATTGGAAAGCCATAGCGTTCGGCGGCAGCCAGGGTTGTGTTAAGGCAGAGTTCGGGCTGATACACGGCATTGGGCATGAAATTGATACTGAGCAACGAGGTGACACCCAGCCTTGCGGCAAGTTGGATGGCTTTTGCCCGGCAAACTTGATCGAAGCGGTAGCGATTGTTCTCATTAATTTGTGCAAAGAGGTGGGCCACCGGTTCGTTATTCGTCCCACGCGCCAAGGCTTCCTGGGCAAAGATTTGTTTGGTCTGCGTGTTGACAATGGGCTGGAAAGCCATGGTGAAGTCGAAGTCTAAACCGGCTCACATGGCGCATTCGCTACAGCTAATGGACAAACCATTTAAAAGTCATACAAATAAGCCCGGTTAATACACGAGAGCGTATCTATGACTTTTAAGGGTTTTATCTATAAGGAACGATAATTTTTCTGAATGAGCATTTGTACTCTTTTGTTGACTAATTTTACTGCCGCACTTCATCTGTGCTGGCTGAAGCCACGGCTGATCATGCTGAGGCAGTATACCGCCAACCTCATCCCGCGTCAATAAGATTTTGTAAGCTAAAACCTCCATTATTGGGTAAGCAACAGCTGTTTTTCCTGCTTATACCCCTCTCATTTCCCACCTTGCGCATTCTGTAAGGTGGCGTGATTTTATCTGTTGCTCTATAATTCAAACGTAAATGTTTTCCTAGCGTCATGCACTGATGATGGTCAATACCTGCGCACGTCTGCCTTGTTGACCGGCATCCGTCATGACATTTTCTTTGCATAGAATAAACAACTGCCATGCTCAGACTATTTACTTTCCTAATTCCCCACAAAATTCTCCTCATCCAACTGGTGATCATCAACATTCTCCTCTCGGCCATGCTCACCGTGGCGCCGTTGGTGATTAAAGAAATTGTCGACGAAGTGATCGGCAAACAACAGATGCACTTGCTCTTGCCCTACCTGGGACTGCTGCTGTTGGTAATGGTCTTGCGCGCGGCCACGACCTATTTCTATTCGTTTGGTCAGAACAAACTCGGCCAGTTGGTGATGACCGATGTGCGCGCCGCGTTGTACCGCAAGCTGTTGGCACTGCCCTTTAGCTTCTATGACAAGGAGCAGACCGGGCGGCTCATGAATCGTGTCAGCAGCGATGTTGAAAGTACGCGCATCTTTCTCTCGCAAATTCTGATCGAGTCCATGAGCCACTTTATGACGATCATCCTGACGGCCTTCGCCTTCCTCCAGCAGGACGCGCTGCTGACCACAATTGCCATTGTGCCGGTGCTTGTTTCGGGCGTGGCCATGTATTACTCACATCGCGAGCTGACTGAACCCTGGACACAGCAACATGAACGCATGGCACAGATGTCCTCGACCCTGCAAGATAACCTGGCTGGCATCAAAGTGGTAAAAGCGTTTGCCCAAGAGGAGCAGGCGCAAGGCCGTTTCCGCGATGTGCAAGTGGCCGTGCGTAGTGGCAGTCTACATATTAGCGACTTGTGGAGCAAACGCTGGGCGCTGATCGGCAGCATTCCGCGCTTTATGCAACTCTGCCTGATTCTCGTCGGCGGCTACCGCGTGATGAGTGGCGAAATTAGCTTGGGCACGCTGGTGGCTGTGCTCAGTTTGAGTCTATTGTTGCTGGGCGCGGTCAATGCGCTGGGTACCCAACTCAACAGCGTGAGCCAAACGGCGACAGCCGCGGTGCGCATCTTTGAACTGCTCGACGAGCCATTGACCATTCAATCGCCCGCACCCTCGCCCGATCCGGTAGCCGCCCAACGCATGCCCATTCCGCGCAACAGCGAAAAATGGCGCGGCGAAATTGAATATAAAGATGTCAGCTTTATCTATCCCACGGCCAAAGCCAAGACGCTGATCGACATCAATCTGCACATTCCCGCCGGTTCCTCGTTGGCGGTGGTGGGGGCGACGGGTAGCGGCAAGAGCACCTTGATTCATCTGATCGGGCGCTTTTACGATCCCACGTCCGGCCATATCCAGGTCGATGGTCGCGATGTGCGCAGTGTAAACCTGAACGCGCTGCGTCGCCAGATCGGTATGGTGGCCCAGGATACGTTGCTCTTTAGCGCCACAATTGCCGAGAATATCACCTTTGGCCGGCCCGATGCCAGCCAAGCCGAAATCGAACGCGTGGCCAAGCTGGCCCAAGCCCACGAATTTGTCACCAATTTGCCCGATGGCTATCAAACGCGCATTGGTGAGCGTGGGGCCGGGTTGTCTGGCGGTCAACGCCAACGCATTGCCATTGCGCGCGCCATGTTGCTCGATCCCAAGATTCTAATTATGGACGATTCGATGTCGGCGGTGGATGCCGAGACGGAGAAGCTGTTGCAGGCTGCCATTGCCACTGTGATGAAGGGGCGTACCACGATCCTGGTCGCTCATCGCTTGGCAACGGCCCAACATGCCGACCATATTATTGTCCTGCGCGATGGGCAGATCGTCGAACACGGCACCCATGCCGAGCTTGACGCCGCCGGTGGTCACTATCATCATGTGCTGGAGATGCAACAGATGAGCGCACGCGAATCTGTGCCCGATCTGTTAATTCCCAGCCCCACGCCTGTGCTAGAGAAACTATAAACCCTATGCTCCTTCGTGGACTTGTCAAACCAATTATCATCACCGATATCGACGCACCGCCCCCCATGCGCCAGACACTCGGTCGGCTGTTTGCCTACCTACGTCCCTATCGCCGACGCATGTTGATTACGCTGGCGATCTATGCGATCTGTGTCACGATTACCCAACTCTATCCTTTTATTGACCGCAAGCTCATCGATGAGCATATTGCCGTTAATAACCCCGATGGCTTTCTGCCGCTGTTAGCGCTTGCCACTGTGGCCCATGCCCTCAGCTGGACCGGCGTCTTGATCCGCTCGCTGCTCATTCAGCGGATCAGCCTGGGCATTCTGGTCGACTTGCGGCGGCAACTTTTTCATCATGTGGTCGAGTTGTCCTTTACCTTTCACGAAAAGGAACCCGTGGGCAAGACGATGACGCGCTTCATCGGCGATGCCAATACGATCAACGATTTTCTGACCAACCAAATGGCCAACGTGGTCAACGATGTCCTATCGGGGTTGATCGTGATTGCGCTCATGTTTGCCATCAACCCGACGCTTACGGTCATCTCGCTCTTTATGTTGCCCATTCTTACGATTATTGGCCTTTACATGCGCCCACGCTTGTATAACGGCTGGGAACGGGTGCGCGAGAACTCGACCAAGTTTAATATTTTTCTGGCCGAAAATATTGCCGGTATGCGCGTTATCCAGGCATTTACGCGCGAGACGACCAACCTGGACCAATTTACCGAAGCCAACAATCGCGTCGTGACCGAGTGGATGAAGGTGATCGTGCTACAAGCCTGGTTCTCGCCGCTGGTCGAGCTGACGCGCAGCACAGCCCTGGTGATTGTGCTCTATGTTGCGGCCAATCAGTTGGGGTTGGGCAGCAATGTGCTTACCGTTGGCACCTTGGTCGCTTTTATGGCCTACATTAACAATCTCTGGTCGCCGATCAGCACGCTAACCAATATGTATGTGGTGATGCAGGCGACGCTGGCTTCGGCAGGCAAGGTCTTTCAGTTGCTCGACACCCGCCCCACCGTCACCGATGCGCCTAATGCACTTGTGATGCCGCGTGTCCAGGGTGAAGTGATCTTTGACCATGTTAATTTTAGTTATGACAGCACACGCCCGGTGCTCAATGATGTTGACTTTACGATCAAACCCGGCCAGTTGGTAGCGCTGGTAGGGCAGACGGGCAGTGGCAAGACCACCATTGCCTCGCTGCTCTGTCGCTTCTATGATGTGACTGGCGGGCGCATTACCATCGATGGCTATGATGTGCGCACCGTCACCCAGCGCTCGTTGCGCTCGCAGATTGGTGTCGTGTTGCAAGAACCCTTTATCTTTACCGATACGATTGCCAATAATATTCGTTATGGCCGCCCCGATGTCTCGCTGGATGATGTGATCACTGCCGCCAAGCTGGCCAATTGTCACGACTTTATTATGAAGCTCAGTGATGGCTATAACAGCCTGGCCCAAGAACGTGGTGCGCAATTCAGCATTGGGCAACGCCAATTGCTCTCGATTGCGCGCGCCATCCTCGCTGATCCGCGCATTCTGGTGTTAGATGAAGCGACCTCGGCGGTTGACACCGAGACCGAAGCCTTGATTCAAGATGCTTTTGCCAAGTTGATGTCTAATCGTACGGCGATTGTCGTCGCGCATCGCCTCTCTACCATTCGCAAAGCCGACCAAATTGTCGTGCTCAAAGCCGGACGCATCATGGAACTGGGCGATCACGAGACGCTGGTGAAAAACCAAGATGGCTACTATGCCGCGTTGGTGCGCGCCCAAGCCAGCGAGGGCCATTAACTACCAATGATTTGCTAGACTCCAAGGGTCTTAAAAGCCCTTGGGGTCTACTTGCTGCCTTCTATCTTCATCCTAGCGACAAGGCTACCATCTTCATTTGCATCGCATAAAACCATGCAATCTATGGTTGTTTGATCGCTATAACCGTTCGGTGGCTAGCTTTGCTGTTATCAATGATGAAGGCGCAAAATGGAGACCCGGCAAATTTGGCTATGTGCTATGGGGTTGCAAAGTTAACTTTGAATTCCCTGTTGCCAGACTCCTAGATTATAAAGCGCATTGGGCTGAACTAGAAGCCAACGATAATCCCTTTGCCACCGTCGTGATGGCACATATCAAGGCATTGGAAACACAGCATGAGGCTGCACAACGCCATTTTCGGAAGTTTTACCTGATCCGCCGGTTGTACGAACGCGGCTATGGGCGTCAGGCTGTTCTGAATTTGTTCCATTTTGTTGATTGGATCTTGCGGCTGCCCCAGGATTTGGAGCAGTCTTTCACGCAACAACTCGATCAGTTGGAGGCAGAGAAAAAGATGCGTTATATTACCAGTATTGAACGACGCGCCCGTCAAGAAGGTAGAGAAGAAGGTAGAGAAGAAGGTAGAGAAGAAGGTAGACAAGAGGTAGCCATCCGTTTGCTACTTCGTCTACTCGAACACTGCTTTGGCGATGTACCGGATGTTATTCAGGCCAGCGTGCAAACCTTGACGATTGCGCAAGTAGAGGAGTTGATGGACCATGCACTGGCTACCACTGTGCTTGTTGATTTTATGGCTCATTTGCCGGAAGATGCACACAAGCCAACTCCGCATGACGAATCGCGCTTGCCACCAGACGATCAGCGGTGATTAAGCACTGACCGCCTGGCGTATTCCTATCACATAGGATAGACAGTTTCCCCGCCGACGACAGTCAAGCGCACGGTTGTATCCTTGATGGCATTTGGCTCACAAGTGAAAATGTCGCGATCCGGCACAATGAAATCGGCATAGTTGCCCGGCGTGATCGAACCCATCTGCTTTTCCCAGCTTTCGGCATAGGCCGCACCCGTGGTATACGCGGCCACCGCTTCGGCTACGGTCAGCTTCTGTTCGGAGTGCCAACCCTGGGCATCGGGCGCGCCATTGGCGCGCTGGCGGGTGACGGCGGCATGAATGCCCACAAATGGGTTGGGGGTTTCCACTGGCGCATCGGAGCCGAAGGCCAAGCGCGCGCCGGTGTTGAGTAGGGTGCGAAAAGCGTAAGCCAACTCGCCCCGTTTGCCCCAATAAGCATCCACATTAAACATGTCCTGGGTGGCATGGATCGGCTGCACCGAGGCAATCACATCCAGCATCGCCAGCCGATGTACATCGTTGGGGTGCAGAATCTGTACATGCTCGATACGATGGCGGCGTTGGTCGCGTAGAATGCCTTGCTCTGCCTCCTGCTGGCGCACAATCTCCAAAACATCTAACACGTCATGGTTGGCACGGTCGCCGATGGCATGGACAATGGTCGGCAAACCGGCTGCGCTGGCTCGCCGCGCCATGTCGATCATCTCTTCTTTATCGACAATCGTGATGCCATAGTTGTCTGGCTCCCCCTCATACGGCTCGATCATGGCGGCGGTGCGCGGCCCCAGCGCGCCATCGGCAAAGAGTTTTAACCCACCCACGCGCAGCCACTCGTCACCCAATCCGGCGTGCAACCCCACGCCTAGTGCCGACTCCAGTTGATCCATGGCCACATGGGTGACTGTACGCAAGCGTAGCTGACCGCGCAGACGCAAGCGCTGAAAGCATTCAAAGCCGCGCTTGCCATCCAAATCATGGACCGAAACCAACCCAAAACGATGGGCATTGCGCTGCGCCGCCAAGACTGCCGCATCAACTTCTGCTGCGCTCGGCTCGGGCATGTACTGACTCACCAAGCTAATCGCTGGACTTTCGAGCAGCAAGCCAGTTGGCTCGCCAGTGGCATCATGCACGATTTCGCCGCCGGCTGGATTGGGCGTATGCGCATCCAGGCCAGCCAAGCGCAGGGCCAGTGTGTTGGCAATCGCCGAATGGCCGCTCTTTTCATGTAATAATACGGGATGGTCGGGCGCTACCATGTCCAGATCCTGGCGCGTGGGAAAGCGTTTGTCCGGCCAGAGCGTCTGGTTCCACCCCCAACCTGTCAACCAAGCGCCGATCGGCGTTGCCTGCACTTTGGCCGCCAGCCGTTGTTGCATTTCTTGGAGCGACGGCACTTCAAAGATGTCAATCCGTTGCAACCCCAAGGCATAATGGGTAAAGTGAATATGGGCGTCACACAGACCGGGCAAAACGGGCGCGCCAGCCAAGTCCAGCGTTGTTGTTTCGGGGCCGCGCAGCGCTTCGATGGTCGCGTTGTCGCCCACGGCGAGAAATTTGTCATCGCGTATGGCAAAGGCACTGGCGGTCGGTTGCGCCGGATTCATGGTGTAGACAACTGCGTTAGTAATGATCAGATCGGCGGGCATAGATGGTCTCCTCCAAACTACGTGAGTGCTGTCAATGGATAGCTTCCATTTTAACATGCAATCTGCCGCTTGCTGTGATACAATCTATCTCAATTGGCGTATAGTAAAGTAGATACTTTGGAGCGAGCGTGTATTGATGATAGGTGAGGGAATCAATGACACAAGCACAATTATTACGTGAGTTTAGTCAACTTTCACTTCAGCAACAAATCGAGGTAGTGCAAGCTGCGCTGAGTATTATTGGGCAGCACGTACAGGTTATCCAAGATAAAAATGATAATGCTAGCGAGGTGTGATGCACGCCTGCGGCCATGACGCACATGTGGCGGTGGGGTTGGGGGTGGCAAAATTGCTTGCCAAACATCAATCTGCATTGCCAGGCACGATCAAATTAATGTTTCAGCCCGCCGAAGAGGGCTTGGGCGGCGCGGTTGCCATGATCAAAGATGGTGTGCTCGATCGCATTGGGCCACCGCACCACAATCCACGCTTTGATATTGACGAGCGCTGTTTGCCCCAGGGCGTCGCGATTCTCTGTGATGCGGCCTGGCAGATCCTGGCGGGCAAGGGCTGATGGGCCACATCACGAACTCACTGATCGGATTGTGCCGGCTCTCCAGCGATTGGATATTCGCCGCGTCGAGTTCCAAATTGGCCCTGATTCGCGCCAGTACAACAATGTGGCGGTGCTGATCGAAAAATAGGTTTGGCTCCTCGAATGGCGTGACAGGCTCCGTCCTACAGGCTCCGCTAAAGCTT
>DAOTTR010000346.1:0-37333 GCA_034437715.1 Caldilineaceae bacterium | reverse complement strand
CGACACTATTGCTGGCAAACTCGACGCGCAACGCTGTGCCCAAATCACTGGCCTGGGCTTTGCTGGCGCTGCGCTCGGTGTTGGGGCCGAGAATTGTCGCGCCAGTCAACAAGGCCAGGTCGGCCATTGCCCAGCGCAATTCATCGCCGACCACTTTGAGCTTGACGGCCAGTGTCGAGAGTTTTTTCTTCTCTGGCGGGGCTTGCTGATTAGTCACCAATGCGCCCAATGCGGCACCCGTGACCTCGCCAGCAATAATCACCAACGACTTAAAACCTCTTGCCAGCGCGGCTTCCATCAGCGGCACGACTTGATCGGTCTCGGTCAGCCGTTGATCAACAATCGCCAACGCGGTATCCGTCAACAGCGCCCGCTTCTGTTCGGGCTGTGTATAGAAGTACATGCTGCGGATTTCGGCCCCAAAGTGGGCACCCGCAATATAGCGCCGTTGGAGATAAGGGGCCACATACTTTTCAATCACAACGTGGGCATCTGGGCCCAGCAGATAGCTCATTTCTCCCAGAATTGCCGACAGCGCATCATCTTTGGTGATGGTGCGCGCCACGGCTGCCAGATCGGTCTCGCCGGAAATGGGCCGCGCCTGTTGGCGCAAGGTAGTATGCACAATTTTGACACCTTGTTCGATGCCGCGCGCCATGCGGATTGAGTTGAAACCAGCGTTGCTCAAGCGGACGCCTTCGCGGTAGATGGCGCGGGCGATCACAGCGGCGGTTGCGCCGCCATCGCCAGCACGTTGGCCGACGCGCCAGATCAAGCTGCGCATAACCATTGCGCCAATGTCCTTGCGTGGGTGGCCCAGGCTGATAATGCGCCGTACAATAGTTGACGCATCATCTAACGATTCGACTCGATTGCCCGTGCTGCTGCTAGCGACAGTGCCCCCATTGGGGCCTAAGGTTGGCGCGAGGAGATCAGCAATCATATTGATGCCGATCATAATATCGCGGTGGGTAGTGGGTTGACCTACAACTTGTGGTTTATTCATATGCATTCGATCGATATTGATATTTTTTCATGGCATAGATGTAGGTGGCATGTCGCAAGTGACAAGTAAAAAGTACTTGCTACCTACAAATTGCCGTTGAACTAAGTTAACTTTGGAAATTCGGTTAAGTATCTTTGAAAAAAGATCTGTAGACGGAATAGTCTACACGAATTTGCGTATAAAACCAAATTGAATTATGGGTGTGACTATATGATGGCTTTACTGCGGTTGAATCCCGCATCATTTCGATCACAGTGTAACAAGGGCAGTCTACGCACGGTTTTATATCCACCCTGTTGCGCTTATCTACACCAAGGACCTTGGCGCGACAATAACGCCGTGGGGGGCGGCGTTATGCTTGACTAACCCTGCGCGCATCACGCGCAAATTGCGCAGGCACCCGCACAAAATCCACACTAGTACAGTGGGCATAGCTACCACGGCAGTCAATCAGGCGCGTTTACCCGGCAACCGCTTAGCTGGCGACAACGGTCGCATCGCGGTGCTTCTTGCCTTCTTCGATGAGCATGACTGGGATGCCATTGCGAATTGGGTATTTATAGCCATTGCGCGGGTTCAATAAGAATTTGCCATCATCGACTAGTTCCAAAGACCCTTTGTCTTCTGGGCAGACCAGAATTTTGAGCAATTCTTGGCTAATTGCGCCACCCAACGGCGCATCGTCCAGTGACTTCACCGGTTCTTTGGGCAAAACACCACCCGGTAGTTGATTTTCTGCGGGCGAAAGAATGCTCTTCAAGGCATAGAGTATGCCGCCCATGATCGCAACAAATAGAATAAACTTCAGAAATTTCTTCATCGTGTACTCCTCACCCTCGTCGATAAACCGATAAAAGTCATGGCTATAGCCCTGAAGCTCTGCGCCAATTAGGCTGATTCTTATCGATTTGTGTCTTGGTATGCGTGCGGCTCGCTATATCAATCAACTATTGCAATCAATAAGTATAGCACGCCGCGCGCAAGATCGTTTTCTCAATTCTAGCCGATTGCCTGGATAAATTCTAGCCGATTGCCGAATGGATCGCGACATTCAAAGCGACTGTAACTTATACTTGGCGCGGTTTGAAAACGCAGGGTTGACGATTACAAACCGCGAGACACCATCTGCATTTTCAACCCAACCGCAGTTTAGTATACCACATCACGGCTAGCCCTCCACCAAACGCCCGACACGCTTGACGCAGGGATGGGTAAAGACCGACGCGTTATGCGGCGCGTCGCCTAGCTCGCTTGTCAGATCCTGCCCCGGCCAGTGCTGATTCTCGTGGATGCCGCGCCGCCAATGGGGGCAGTGGGTCACATCATACACCACGCCCGCATAGCCAATATACATAGGGTAGCCGCGCTCGCCGGTATAGCGGCGCAATTGTTGATCGGTAAACATGCGTTCGGGTATTTCAGTGTCGGCCATTCGTTCATCCTTGCCATGTTCTGCTTGCGCCACTATCTTGCATCGCCTTCCTATGAATTGTATACTGTCCTGGTTATTTAAAGAAACTATTGAGGCAACTTGTTCCTGTGTTTTTCGCATCCATTTCCTTTCTTTGGTTGATCAGTGGCATCGTCTGGTTAATGCTGATTTTTTGGCTATATCGGCGCGCCCAGCATGGGCAACCAACGATCCTGGCGTGGGGTGATCTGCTGGCGGGCGGCATCCTGTTTTTGCTCACCATCGGCTTTTTCTGGCGCACGCTCAGTGGCGATGTCTATCAACCGGCAGATGGCGGCGATCTGGTGAGCTTTCTCTACCCCACCTATCGCTTTGCGGCCTCCCAACTGCACCAGTGGACCTTGCCGCTCTGGAATCCACACCTGTACGGCGGCGCGCCCTTTATTAGCGATATTCAGGCGGGCTTTCTTTACCCACCCAATCTGATCCTCTTTCTCCTCTGGCCCACGTTTCCCTATACAGCCATGCAATGGCTGACGATTGGCCATCTCTACTGGGCCGGACTGGGCATGTATGTACTGCTGCGCACTTGGCCGTGGCGACTGGGCCAACCACTGGCGCGCACGGCGGCACTCTTTGGCGCGCTAGCTTTTCAATTTAGCGATCCGCTGCTCATTCACTTGGGCAATCTCAACTTAATTGCAGTGCTCAGTTGGTTGCCCTGGTGTTTGGCTGCCTATGCACGCGGCTTGGCCCACCCCAATCGCCGCGCGCGCTGGCGGTGGATCGCGCTGGCGGCCACCTTGTTTGCCCTTTCCACCTATGCCGGACACGCCCAAAGCACCTTCTATGTGGCATTGGCGATTGCGCTCTATACCCTGGGCCATGCCATCAGCGCAGGCATTGAAGCGCAGTTGCGCCAAGCGCTGTGGCCCATGTTCCAGTCACTCGCGTTGTTTTATTTATTGGGTGCCCTGCTGACTGCGCCGATTTTGCTGCCCGCGCTCCAATTGACACAGTTTACTGAGCGCAGCACCTTTACCTATCAAGACACCGTGGCCTTTTCCCTGGCCCCTACGCAACTGATTGGCCTGCTGACCCCCAGTTTCTTTGGGCGTGGCCCCGCGCTGCATTGGAGCCTCTGGTCGCGCGTCGAAACACCCTATGCGGGTGTGGCAACATTGATCCTGGCGCTGGGTGCGTTTCTGCTGGCCGATGCACCGACGCGCCGGCGTTTGGTGCCGTGGGCGGGCCTGGCTATCTTCGGCTTGGTGACGGCGTTGGGCATCTATGCGATTGCCCACGGCTGGCTCACTGCGCTGTTGCCACTCTTTGGTCAATTTCGTGCGCCGACGCGCGCGCTGGTGTTGTGGACCTTTGGCGTGGCGGCGCTGGCCGCGATTGGGATTGATCTGTTGTCAAGCGTTGTTACCGCGCAAGCGACCACGCCTCCCGGTCGCCATTCTTTGCAAACTATGCTCAAACAGGGTGCGCTGATTCTGTTGGGGGTGGTCACACCATTGGCGTATGTGGCCTTATTGGTGACACAGGACAATGAAACGGCGTTTTTGCGCGCCTCGCTGGCCGCGCTGGCGTTGACGCTGGCAACCCTTTTCTGGCTCGGCACCTGGGCGATTGTCGCCATGTGCTGGCACGGTTGGCTTGGCACGCGCTGGGCTGGATTGGCCCTGGTTGGGCTGCTCTTTTTCGATCTTGCGGCCACGGGCGCGTATACGGACATCAGCCCAAACGATCCAACGGGCGGCTTTGCCCACCCCGAAATTGTTGCCTTTCTCCGGGCGCAACCCGCGTTGACGCGGATCGATAGCCTGACCGATATCAACGATCTCTGGCAACCGGATGCCGCCGCGCTGCATGGATTGCAAGATGTGGGCGGCATTGCCAATCCGTTGATGCTGGCTGATTGGCAGGCGCTCTGGGCTGCACTCGGCGGTCGCCAGACCGCACGCTACGATATGTTGAATGTGCATTATGTTCTGGTGCGCGATGGCACACCTTTGCCCGAAGGTAAATTCGAGTTGGCGTTGGACGCCGCGGGGCCCCTGGCGCTCTATCGCAATTTGACAGCCTATCCCCGCGCCTGGCTGGTGCATGAGGCGCAGACGGCGGAAAATACGGCCCACGCGTTGGCAACCCTGCAAACCGCCACCTTTGATCCCAGCCAACAGGCAGTCCTCCTGACAAATGCTGGCCTACCTACACTCGCGCCGGCCACCGGCCCAGAACCGGTCACTATCACCGGTTATGGTAGCAATCAGATCGCGCTGACCGTAGAAGCCAGCGCGCCTGCCCTGCTGATTTTGAGCGAAAATTGGTATCCTGGCTGGCAAGCCACCGTCAACAATGTGCCGGCTGACGTATTGCAAGCGAATGGTGCCTTGCGCGCCGTTGCCGTGCCTAGCGGGAGGGTCGCTGTCGTGCTCCGCTTTGTGCCGATCAGTTGGCGGCTCGGATTGGTGGGTTGGGGGTTGGGTTGTTGTCTACTCGTTGCGCTTTGGCTTGGCAGTCGCTGGCCGCGGCGCTCCCAACGAACCACTGACCAACCGACTAACCAACGCTAGCATTCCTAGAAAATAGCTATCAAAAGCTCTCAACCCCCCAGAGACGGCTTATCGGTAGCAAATGAAGGCACAGTTCTGCTATGATAATCAACGTGATCGCAAACGATTCACATCAATCTACGCTTTGGTAGATGATTTCGTAGAGATTTTATTGAACTGTAACAATAACACGTACGTAGAGGATAAACACGATGGCAATTCCGAATATATGGCGTACTAAGAAACAGCGCTATAGTTTAGAAGGGGCAGTTTGCCAAATTTGCAATACAACTATGTTTCCGCCGCGCCAACAATGTCCGCACTGTCGCCAACTGGAGTTGGCCGCCAAGGAACGTAAAAGCGGTGGTCATTACAATTATTTTATGATCTTTGATTTGCCACAAACCGTCAATGCAGCAATCGAATCGACGATGGCAGGCGACGACTGATGAGTGCCACACCAAGCCACCGGGCAGAAACGGTGACGAGCCTGATCAACTCGACCGTAGCCCCAGAGATTGGCAGCGTGCCGCAACGCGCGGCTGGCACAATGGCAGCAGGGAATATTACGCGCAACTTAAGTGGCCGCGGTGTCGTCTATAGCTATACGCTGATGTACAACGTGCCGCAGGGCTTTGAGGATCAAAAACCCTACACCGTTGCCCTGGTCAAGCTGGATGAGGGACCCATGGTTACGGCACAGCTCACTGATGTCGATCATGGGGCTGTGGCGATTGGCATGCGCGTAGAAATGGTAACGCGCAAGTTGCGCGAAGATGGGGCCGAGGGGCAGATTATTTATGGCTACAAATTTCGCCCCATTCTCGAAATTGGCTAACAGCGCCGCATATTCCTTCGCTTGTTCACGCAAACCAGGCTATGGCAAGCCTGGTTTTTTATTGCTCTTTTTCCGTCTTTGCAGCTCTCTACTTCTGCTCTACAATAGAGTTGTTCCTTAATAAAAACTCACCTCTGGTGAGCAAAGATGGGCCTACTCATGTACAAAATTAATTAGGAACAACTCTAATTTATACGGTAGCATAACTACATTCTGTTTGAATAATTTGAATAAGGAGACAACAATGCGATTACAGAATCGAGTAGCGATTGTGACCGGGGCCGGTTCAGGCATTGGCCAAGCGATTGCCACCCGCTTTGCCCAGGAAGGCGCGCAGATTGTGGTGGCCGATCGCGCAGCCGACCGCGCCGAACAGACCGCACAGCAAATCGAAGCCGCGGGTGGCCAAGCGCTTGCCGTCACGGTAGATGTGACGGATCAGGCAGCGGTCAATGGCATGGCGGCGCTGGCCCAAGAACGCTTTGGCCGCATGGACATTTTGGTCAACAACGCGGCCATCGCGCAGGGCGATGACATTTTGACCTTTGACGAGGCCACCTGGGATCTGAATCTGGCGGTTGTGCTCAAGAGCGTCTATCTCTGTTCCAAGGCTGTATTGCCGACCCTGATCCAGCAACAGCGCGGTGCGATTGTCAATATTGCTTCGGTCAACGGCTTGACGGGCTTGGGCGAAGAGGCCTATAGCGCGGCCAAAGCCGGCGTGATCAACCTGACGCGCAACATGGCGCTCAAGTATGGTCAGCACAATGTGCGCGTCAATGTGATCTGCCCTGGCACCATCCAAACGGCAATTTGGCAAGCACGATTGGCGAAAGAGCCGGATATTTTCAAGAAGCTGGCGCGTTGGTATCCCCTGGGCCGTGTCGGTATGCCCGAAGACATTGCCAAAGCCGCGCTCTTTCTCGCTTCGGATGACGCGGCTTGGATCACAGGCACGACATTGAATGTAGATGGCGGCCTGATGGCAGGGAGTTATGGCATGACACGTTCGCTAGTTGAAGGCCAATTCTGAGGGCAATTTTGCTCGGCTATGGTTGCCAACCATGGCCACAATAAACCCTATGAAACGATATCTATAAAGCAGGCTATATAAAGTAGTTAACCCCGTTAAATTGGCTTCTGATCCAAGATTACATCCCCGCTTTAGATTCACCGCACGGTTCACCTGTAAAATTCGTCACCCAATCGCGCTGGTTTTGGTTTATAATGCCTTCCATTGCTTTGAATCGTTACTAGGGATAGGATTGGAAGATGTCGAAAAAATTGTGTGATCTGAAAAAGGCCCTCCTCAAAGAAGAATCCAAAGTGTACATGAAGCTTGTCAATCGGCCAACCCATATTTGTACCAATTGTGGGCGCGCCGCCAATGAGAAGAAACTTTTGTGTGACCCCACAAAAATTCAGGAGTAGGCACCCGTGGATCGTAATGTCTCCAACCGTTTATCCAAAAGCAGCGCATCCCGATCGGTCAGTTTATTACAAAATCAGCAAGTTGCGCTCGCTTGGGATTGCGTCACGTTGGCCATGCGTATGGCCGACTTGATTGTTTTAAACAATACGTTAAAAACTTGGATGGAAAATAGGGAGCGGGAATGGGTGGAAGTCTACAGGCTTTCGCTGAATGACTCTGTACTCTTTATTGATTGCAACGATCTCTATCGCTTCTGTGCTATGATACAAGAAGCAACCGAACAATTACCCCGTCGCACCGTGCGCTGGGCAGATTCGACCATTCGCATTGCGCCCTATGCAACCGAGCAGACCAGCAACGTTGGCTGCTTTTCGCGCAACTAGAGCATGTTCTGGTTGAAAATGGCAAGCATAGCCTAGCCGCAATGGGGTAAACGTCCGCAACCCGTGCCGGATTTAGTGACAATACTTTTTCTATCAGTAAACCAAGTTAGGAGATTTCTCATGGCAACAAAGACGAATGGTTCAACCCTGAAGAGTATGACGGGGGCACTACACGACACCAGCATCGATATCGCTGTCAATGTGCGCGAACAGATCATCGCACTCTGCAATCAACAGCTTGCCAACACCTTTGATCTCTACAGCCAAACCAAGCAGGCACATTGGAATGTCAAAGGCATTCACTTTAGCGGCCTCCACCCGTTGTTTGATCAAATGGCCGAAAGCATCTTCCCCTTTGTCGACACGATTGCCGAACGCGCTACGGCCCTGGGTGGTACAGCACTTGGCACCGCCCGCATGGCTGCGCAGACTTCTGAATTACCCGAATTTCCCAGCGATGTCTTTGATGGCACCACCACACTGCAAGTTGTGATCGAGCGCTGGGCGCAATTTGCGGCCAGTGTGCGCGCCGCGGCCAGCCAGGCGGATGAAGCAGATGATCTCGACACGTCGGACATGTTCGTCGACATTTCACGCACGGCGGATAAGATGCTTTGGTTCGCCGAAGCGCATTTGCAGGCGTAGGTACGGCAATGCGGCCTGATAGCCGTTCAATAGCAAAACAAAGCGAGACGAGCGGTCACTCGTCTCGCGATTACTGGTAAAAATCTGCCCGTTTCGCAAATTCTCCAGTCGCTTCGATCATAGCACGAACGCGACGAGAGAGCAAGTCTTGTCGCGTTTTTATTTCTCCGCTATGGAAAACGCGAACCCTATGTACAAATATCACAACCGACTGGCGGCGCGTATATTGATTACCCGCGCCGATTACCGCGCCAACGGTGGCGTAGCTTGCACAATTTTACCGTTGCCACCCCCTTGAATCCCCCCGATGAACGTGCTTAGGCGCTTGCAAAGCAATAAGGATCCAGCGCTTGCCAAACAAAATCATGCGTAGGGGCGGCTTGCCGCCGCCCCGCGTTTGGCTCGCTGCGAACGGGCGGCGGCAAGCCGCCCCTACTTTATTCTTTGCAATGGCCTAAGGTACTTGCCGATGGACGCAATATCCTTCGGTTACGGCTGGCTGGACAATGCAGGGTCACTCAAAACGCTGGCCGCGCTCGCCGCGCCCGGCATCCTGATGCCTGTGATACTACCTTCTACAAAATAATCGACACTACCTGTACCCATAGAAAAGAGACTTATGCAAACGTTTATACGCTTTTTCACCATCTTTGCGCTTTGGGGAGTGTTGACCGCCTGCACCCCAACCGCGCCATCATCCACCAGCGATGCGCCAACCATTGCTACCACCAGTACCGCCTTCCCCTTGACCATCACCGACGCCGCCGGCCAAGAATTCACCTTTGA
Organism: Caldilineaceae bacterium; assembly: GCA_034437715.1. GTDB lineage: Bacteria > Chloroflexota > Anaerolineae > Caldilineales > Caldilineaceae > JAHBVH01. The sequence goes on along the minus strand of DAOTTR010000346.1, from coordinate 28,271 downwards.
CGCGCTGCCCAAGATCGGCTGTTGGTGGGCTGGCTGCACTGAAATGCTGGCCGATCTGGGGATTGTGCCCCATGCAGCCAGCTATACCAAGGAGAATGCGAACTCGGTCTTCTTTTACCCAGTTGGCGTGCCAGCCCACAACATTGCCGATACACAGAACCCCGAGTTATGGGCTGCTGTCGAAGTGGATGTCATCCTGATGCGGGTGCCCAATGACCCCGCCCACGACCCGCTGAAAGCCGCCGCACCGATCTTCTATCTGCATCATCCTTCCTATGGCGAATCGGCGCAGACGGGCATCAAGCCTTTGTTGAAAACCTGCACATCCGCGGCCAGTTGACTGGGCAACCAGCCGCTGCCGATGCTGCGCTTGCCCGTTTCGAGAATGTCCTGACTCATCTGCGCGCCCTTGCCACCCCAGAAACCCAGGCATTAACCGTCGCCGTGCTTTTCAATGGCGAGGGTTATCGCTTTATTGCCCCTGGCAACCCCTTCTGTGTCGTGCTGGCAGAAGTTGGCCTGGGCAATTGTGTCGGTGAAGGTGCGGCCTCGACGGAAACCAATGCCGAAGAATTTCTTAGCCTCGACCCCGACTGGATCGTCTATCAAATTGGCGAAGGTTTAGCCGCTGATCGCACAGACCCAATCTGGGCCGAACTGACCGCCGTCAAAGAAGGCCATGTCTACGATGCCCAAGGCCATCGCTACTACTGTTGCAGTCTGCGCGGCCTGACCCACGCGCTGCAAGAGTACGCCCACTATGTTTTGCCCGAAGCCATTATCCGCGCCCCTGGTCTCTGGCTGGACTTTGATCCGCTACAAAGCTCACTGACCCAGCCAAGCAATGGCACAAATGCCGTGACAACAGCCACGTCTACCTCTGGCACGCGCCAAGTGACCCACGAACTGGGCACGACCGAAGTTCCGGTGAATCCACAGCGGATCGTCGCCCTACATGATCTGTCGATTGCCAACAATATGTTGCAACTGGGTGTCATCCCCATCGGCGCGGCCAATCGCGAAGATGCCCGTTCAATCGGTGAATTTGTGCTGCCTGACTCGGTTGCCCCGGCAGGGTCGATCCCAGAACCGAACCTGGAACAGATCGCCGCGCTCAAGCCCGATCTGATCATCTGTCTCAATACCCACACCGCGATTTACGAACAGCTATCCGTCATTGCGCCCACTGTTGCGGTGCGTGACTACAGTGCCGCAGACGCACTGGCGACTCAACGCACCGTCGCTGATCTGATCGGCCAGACCGATCTGTTTAACCAACAAGTGGCCGCGTATGACGCTCGGGTTGCCGCGCTGCGCGAACGCTTGGCACCCATCCAAGCTACGCTGGAAGTAGCCGCCTTTGGTGTCTATGGCGAGAATCTCCACCTCACCCAACAAATGGGCTGGACATATGCCAAAGCGTTTGCCGACCTAGGATTTGTGACACCGCTGACGATCAGCGAGTTGATTGGCGATGCCGAAGATCAGAGTGCCTCGGTCAGCTATGAAGAGTTGCCGAAGTTAGATAGCGACGTAATCTTTCTCATCGACCCGGCCTATGAAGATGGGCTGGCGAAGTTGGAAGCCACCGGTCTGCTGGATCTGACCTTTGCTAGCGGTGCAGATCAAATCTTTATGGTCGCTGCCGATCACTGGTACCGCGGCGGAATCGCTGGGTTGAATCTGGTGCTGGATGATGTGGAAGCGCATTTGCTCGGTAAAGAGCTCGATACCAGTGGTGACTTTCGCTAACCCTGACCCGTAAGTCGATGAGGAGAAACCCCTACAGCTTGTGTAATTTGTTTTTAGTCATGAGAGATAAGAGGAAACCAGATGAATTTAATACGATCCAAACGAGCATTCTCAACGATTTTCTATCTACTACTTAGCTTGGCGCTGGTGATAAGCGGTTGTGTTATGCCACCATCCACTACTCCTGCGCTTGAAACGACACCGGATGCAACGGTGAGCGCGTCAGAAGCGAGTGCAACAACCGAAGTTGAGTCGCTTTTCCCGCTCACCATCACTGATGCGCTTGGGCAAGCGTTTACTTTTGAGACACCACCCAAGCTTGGGTGCGATTGGTATGGCTGTTATGAAACAATGGCCGATTTGGGGATCGCGCTGCATGCAGCAGCGATGACACCAGCAATGGCCGAGGCCCCCTACTATTCGCCGGTTGGCCCTCCTGAACACTTGATTGAAGACCTGAGCAATCCCGAATTGTGGGCCGCAACGGATATGGATCTGTTTCTTTCGCGCGTGCCCGATGATCCCTATTTCGATACCTTCCGTCAGATTGCGCCGGTCTTCTTTTTGCACCATCCAAGCTATGGTGTTTCCAGCGAGACGGGCTATCACGCGTACATTGCGAATGCTCGGTTACTCGGTCAATTGAGTGGTCAACCCGAAGCGGCAGAGGTTGCGATCGCCCAATTTGAGACGATGCTCACGAATCTACGGGCTTTGTCCACACCTGAATTGGCTGAACAAACAGTCGGAATGCTCTACAGCGACGCGGTCTATTACAGCATTGCAACCGATAACCCCTTCTGCGTGCTGCTAGCCGAAGTCGGATTGGGGCAGTGTATGGGCGAGAGTACGGGGCGTTCGGTTGAATACAATGCCGAAGAAGTGTTGGCGCTCAATCCCGATTTGATCATTTACATGGGTGAGGGCGTGAGCTATCAGGAACGCACCGATCCGGTCTGGTTTGAACTGACCGCGGTCAAAGAGGGGCGCGTCTTCGATGTTATTGGCAGCCGCTACAGCTGTTGTAGCATGCGCGGCTTGATCCACTCTTTCCAGGAGTATGTCAGCCATGTTCTCCCAGAAGCTGGCATTCCCGCACCAGGCCCGGTGGATACATTTGACCCCACTCAAAGCCCGCTGATTCAACCGATTGTTGAGTAAAACGAAGTGATCGTAGCTCTGATGATTGAGAGAAAAAATGACTACACCAACTAATTTGATCCAAGATGTCGAAACGTTGCGCGCGCTGTGCGGTGATCATCATCCGCATACGCCCTACAAAGCGCAGAATCATCTCAACGAGCAGGCGCAAAATTTCATTCGCTGCTCACCGTTCGTTTTGCTTTCGACCGCCACCGCGGCTGGCGAACCGACGATTTCGCCCAAAGGTGGTGTGCCCGGCTTTATTGGCATTGGTGATGCGCATACGCTCTACCTGCCCGACCAGCGCGGCAACAACCTGATCTTTTCGCTCCAGAATATCCTGGCGAATCCGGCAATTGGCTTGCTCTTTCTGGTGCCTGGCACTTGCGAGACGCTGCGCGTGCATGGCCGCGCCCAGTTGACCGCCGATGAGACCCTCTGTAGCCAGTATCCTATCAGTAACAAACCGGCACGCCTGGTCACCATCATCCACATGACCTCGGCCTACTTTCATTGTTCGCGCTCGCTGAATACGGGCGGCATTTGGAAGCCGGAAAGCTGGATCGAAGAGATTGAAATCTCCTGGCGTACCGAGATCGAACCCAATCTGCCGCCAGCCGAATGCGAGACGGAGAACGCGGCATGAGTACGCTGGCGCTCCCTACCCCTGCCCGCCGCAACCAAGGTCGTTTTGCGCTGGGCATTGTCATCACATTGTCTGTGATTGTGGCGCTGGGCACCTACAACGCCGTGCGCGGCGAACCGAACGTGGCGCTCGGCGAGGTCTGGCGCGCACTGGTCAATCCGCAGCCGGTCGAGGTGAATCCGGCCCACTTTTTGATCCGCGAGTTACGGATTCCGCGTGTGTTGCTGGCGCTGGTTTGTGGCGTGGCACTGGGCATGGTCGGCGTACTGTTGCAAGATTCGCTGCGCAACCCACTGGCCGATCCGGGGCTGTTGGGCATTGCCCAGGGTGCTTCGTTTGCCATGGCGCTCTTTGCCATCTATCCCGAGTATTTGCCGAATCTGTCGCGCCCGCTGATCTGCCTGATCGCGGGCATTGTAGCCGGCGTGGCGGTGCTCTCCTTTAGCGGCACCATTCGCGACCCTATCCGCATGATTCTCTCTGGTGCGATCCTGTCGGGCTTCTTTGGCGTGCTCACAACGGCAGTGCTCTTGCTGGCACCCTATGATCGCACCGGCGGGATTGGGGCCTACTATCGTTTTGTCACTGGCTCGGTTTCGGCGGCGGAATGGAGCTATTTGCGCATGGTTGCGCCCTGGCTGATGATTGGCATTCCGGCGGCATTGTTCTCGGGTCGTGCCCTCAATCTGTTGCAACTGGGCGATGAACTGGCTACCAGCGCGGGACTCAATCCCTTTCGCACGCGCGTGATCCTGATCTTGATTGCGATGATCCTGGTCTCGCCTGTCATCGCAGCGATTGGCCCCATTTCGTTCGTGGCGCTCTTTGCGCCCCATATTGCGCGTGGCTTTCTCGTTACCAGCGATGCGCGGCAAACGCTGATTGTGTCGGCGCTCTGTGGTGCGATGCTCTTGCTGGCGGCGGATACTGCCGGCCGCTTACTCTTTTTCCCCGCGGAAATTCCCGTGGGTATCTGGACGGTGGCCATCGTTGGCCCAGCCGCCGTCGCGGTGGTGGGGCGGCTCGTGCGGAGGCGACAAGCATGAGTGCAACCACATGGACAACCACGAATGCGCCGGTTGCCACGCTCGCCCAGGGTCAGCGCTGGCGACGCTGGTGGATCGCCATGCCACTGTTGGGGCTGGGCTGTGTGGCCTTTATCTGGCTTTCGACCGCCATCGGGATTGGCAGTGTGACCCTCAGCCCAGCACAGGCTTGGCGTGCGATCACCGCCCCCGAAACCGCCTCGCGCCTGGAAATCGTGGCGACCAATGCGCGCCTGGCCCGCGCCTTGATGGCGCTGGGCGTGGGTGTGGCGTTGGGCATGGCGGGCGCACTGTTGCAGGCGCTCTATCGCAATGGGCTGGCCGATCCTGGCATCACAGGCGTAACACAGGGGCAGTGACCGCGGCCGTGGCCTGGATCGTCTTTGGGCCGCCAGTGCCACCAGGCCAAGTCTCCTGGGTGCTGCCTGCCGTATCGGCGATTGGGGCCTTGCTCTCGGCCAGCCTGACGTGGACAATTGCACGCCTGGGCAGGCACCCCGATCCGGTGCGCTTGATCCTGATCGGGGTGCTGGTGGGGGGGTGCTCGGTGCAGTGACCTCGATTGCGTTGCTCTATGCCGGTGATGATGCCCAGGTGTTAATCGGCTGGCTTTCGGGCTCGCTAGCCAGCGCGACTTGGCAAAAGCTGGGCTTGTTCAGTGCCGCCTTTGTGATTACCTTGCCGCTGTTGCTCATGGCAATCCCGCGTGCCAATGTGTTGCAATTTGGGGATGACGTAGCGTCGGGGCTGGGCCAAAATGTGACACCGGCGCGCGTCATTGTGTTGATTGCGGCCTGTCTGCTAACCGCCGCCGTCTGCACCATGGGTGGCATTGGCTTTGTTGGCGCCTGGTCGCCCCCCATCTGTTGCGCTGGCTGGTGGGCGGCGATCTGCGGCGTCTGGTGCCCGCGGCTGGGTTGAGCAGTGGCGCGTTGGTGCTGCTGGCCGACTTTGTGGCGCGCAACTTGCGCCCGACAGATATCGGCCGCCTGGCTCAATATTCCGCTCAATACCAACGCCATTACGTTGCCTGTGGGGGTCTACCTGGCGCTGATCGGCGGTCCTTTTTTTCTCTTGATCCTGCGCAGAACGCGTGCCTAAAGGTCTGAACGATAATCATGACTGTTGAAACCAAAATTCCCACCATAGAATCTCTACGCCTAACCGCGCTTCCGCTGTGCTACCACCGGCGAGTGCCATTCACGCGCAAGCTGTTCAGGCCGGTTATGGCAAACGCCGCATTCTTGAAAGTGTGGATTTGCACGTTCTCCAAGGCGGCATTACGGCATTGGTTGGCCCCAATGGCTCGGGTAAATCGACCCTGCTCAAGGTCTGTACCAAATTGCTGGCCCCCAACGGCGGCAGCGTATTACTCGACGGCCAGAACATTGCCCGCCTGAGCACCCGCGAGATGGCCAAGCGGCTGGCGATTTTGCCGCAAGGACCCGTGGCCCCCGCCAATCTCACTGTGCGCGACTTGGTGGAGCAGGGACGCTATGCCCAAGTTGGCCCGTTTCGCATGTTGCGCCGCCAGGATCACACGGCGATCAACCGCGCGATCGAGTTGGTGCGTCTGGAAGCCTTGGCCGATCGCGATGTGGACACGCTTTCGGGCGGCGAACGCCAACGCACCTGGCTGGCCCTGGCCTTGGCCCAGGAAACTGCGATTCTGGCACTAGATGAGCCGACCACCTTTCTCGATATTGGTCATCAGCTTGAAGTGTTGGAACTGGTCCATGAGTTGAATCAAGCTCAGGGGTTGACGGTGCTCATGGTGTTGCATGATCTGAATCATGCGGCCTCGTTCTCGGATCGCATGGTCGTGCTCAATCACGGCCAGATCATCAGCGCGGGCGAGCCGTGGTCGATCCTGCAACCGGCACTGCTGCATGAAGTCTTTGGCGTCGTTGCCTCGGTGATCAGCGATCCCCATTCAGGCAAGCCGCTGATTGTGGCACACAGTTCGGCGGCGCGCCAGGCTGGGCATCGCTAAAGATTCTGTAAAAATTTAGGAACACAAATATAGATAACCCAAGTTGTGACCTTAGATTTTTGCGTATAGGAATCGTTTTTTGATCGACTACCAGAGAGAAATCGAAAAACGATGCGCATTTAACTTGATGAAACCGGTACTACTTACTCAGCCATTGATCTAGATTTTAAGACGATAGAGCACTAAGTGTCTGTCCAAGAATAACATGGATGATTTTAGACAGATTTACTTGGGTAACATCACGTAAATTCACTATTTTATTTCTGGACAGACCCTAAGGCGCTTGCAAAGAAATAAGGATCCAGCGCTTGCCCAACAAAATCATGCGTAGGGGCGGCTTGCCGCCGCCCCGCGTTTGGCTCGCTGCGAACGGGCGGCTGCAAGCCGCCCCTACTGGATACTTATTTCTTTGCAATGGCCTAAGTGGCATGTAGTGAGCGGCTGTACCATGGCGATCCAACCCTCGTCAACCACGCCGGTAGATACGCTAGCCGGCGCAACGCGACTCTATGCCCATGCGCTGGGCGAAAGCACGATCCCGACCAATCCGCAACGTATCGTCGTGTTGGACGCGGTGGACAATCTGTTGGCGCTGGGTGTTCAGCCGGTGGGTGGATCGCAGTGGGTGGGCACGGCCAGCGGAATCGCGGCTAGTTGGCCCGCCTATATTGATCCGGCTCTGCTTGCCGGTATCACCTTTCTCGGCCCCACCAACACGCCCAACCTGGAACAAATTGCCCTGCTCAACCCGGATTTGATTATTGGGCGGCTCAATTTCCACGAAGAAATTTACCCCCAACTGAGCGAAATTGCGCCTACGGTGATCCTGGATATTAAGAACAGCGGCCAGTGGCGCGCAGAATTCTTTGCCTACGCCGACTTGGTTGGGCGCACGACCGAAGCCGAAGCGCTGATGGCCCCAGTATGAAGCCCGCGCCGCCGCGATTGCAGAAAGGTTAGCTGCGCGCGAGTCGAATCCCGAAGTCTCGCTGGTGCGCATCGATCCGGATCGCATTGTCATGTATCAGAAATCGCTGTTCATCGGCCAGGTGTTGGCGGACGTCGGCGTCAAGCGCCCGGCGACGCAAGATGTGGACAATAGCAGCGAACAGTTATCGCTCGAAACGATCAGCCAACTCGACGCCGACGTGATCTTTGTGATCGAATCCAACCCGGCCGAAGCGAAATATCAGGCGCTGGTCGATACGCCGCTCTGGCATCAATTGCGCGCCGTGCAGAACGAACGCGTCTATGCCGTGCCCTTTGATCTTTGGATCGGTGGCTGGACGATCAACGGCGCACACGCGGTGTTGGATCAGATCGAAATCTATCTGCTGGCTGAATAACACATGGTACACACTGGGCACCCAACGGGTACCCGCACCGTCTCTGGTGGCAGGCCGGCAGGATGCCGGCGTTCCCAGGAGCGACTGCGTAACATGCGTTATTCAGCTAAACGTCTATAAAGCCTTTTTTGTGCCGGGCTACTGGTGGCGCTCGACCACTTATTCACACGCCAACAAAGTCATCGATGATATCTTCACCAGCCTGACCGCTACCAGCGCAACGACACCCGTCTTGACGGGGATCGAATAAGGCAATTGCCAAGCGTAGCGTTGTTCTCCAAATTTCGCTGAAGGGCAGCCCATCAATTATTACAGAATAGAAAAGAGCAAAATGAAAATCAATTCAATCAACTTACCGTCAACTGGCGCGATAACTTGCGCATTGTTGGCGCAGCCCTGGCACTGGAGGAGCAGGCCGCCCAACTGATCGAAGAAACCGATATGCGCATTGCAACTACTTTGGACGAATTCAATCTCGACACACCAACCATTGCGATTATCTCGTGCTATGACAGCGCGACCTTCAACTTTTTTGGTCATCCGGCAGACGGTCGCTTTGATCTCTTTCAGCGGGCCGGTTTTGCCATGTTGGAAGATCTGACTGCCCAGGCGACCGCCGAGGTGCCGGTGATCTATGACATCTCGATTGAAGTGGTCGATCAACTTGCACCGGCGGATGTGATTGTGCTCTTCGACTATGGCAGCGATGGCGTCAATCCATCGGGCCTCGTGACGAATCCACTCTTTCAGCAATTGCCTGCGGTGCAGGCCGGGCGGCTGATTGTCCTCACCCAGGGTGAACTGGCACAGGGGCTTTCAACGATCAGCCCGCTGAACATCGACTTTTGTTTGACTATTGTGCGTCAAGCTGGTGAATTGTTGGTGGCCTAAACGACAAGTAGAGTAAGATAGCGTGTGGGCGGACGCGTCCGTACGCCCGCATTTTGTCGAAACGCGCGAACCTAGCACTGTTACGAAAGGATTTCCTATGTTTGTAGAAAAATTGCAATCGGCGTTGAATGAACAAATCAATATGGAATTGCAGGCACACTATACCTATCTAGCTGCGGCCGATTATTTTGAAAATATGGGGTTAAAGGGCTTTGCCCAGTGGATCTATCAACATGCCACCGATGAGATGGCCCACGCCATGAAGATCTATCAATTTATCCACAGTCGTCGTGGCCGTGTACAACTGCTGGCTGTGCCCGCACCCGAAGCAAATTGGTCATCCCCCCAAGCCGCCATGGAAAGTGCGCTGATGCATGAGCAAAAGGTGACGGCGTCGATTGATCGCATTGTCAAGCTGGCACGCGTCGAAGGCGACTATGCCACCGACAGCTTTCTGCAATGGTTTGTCGATGAGCAAGTGGAAGAGGAAGAAGTGATCGATGATGTGTTGCAGAAGCTGCGGCTGATCGGTGACTTCAAGCCAGGATTGTATCTGTTGGATCGCGAATTGGCGGGCATGGAAGCCAATAGCATTGCTCCGACCGCGGCGGCGTAGCCCGCAAGTGACTCCTGTGGGTATTCTGAGGAATGCGTGTCCACCTGATGCGCATTCTTCGCACGCCACCGCCGCGTCGGGTAGAGTATTTGAAGGTGATTGTGCAACATCTTCGCCACGGTAGCGGTTAAGCCGCTGTAGGCATCGTTGGAATTTGTCAAGCATGGGTCCGACCAATGATCAAACAAGGCAAATCTTTTGCGCAACCTTGGTTAACAATTTCCTACAAGTCGGCTAGCGAAGCGCTTTACAGCGACCAATCGAGTTGTGGCCTATTTCCATCGCTTTACCCCCTTGAAGCCAACCCGCTTCTATGCTAAGGTGTTCATCAATCTGGATAACACAACTTTGCTTATTTGGGGTGAAAGGAAAATTCTGTGTGTCAATCTGTACTCTATTTAGCCGAGCGTGACGGCCACCGCTACGTCAGCCAGTGCGAACATGGCACGGTGCATCTGGTATGGGACGCGGTTGGCCTTCATCTGCCGGCAGATGCATTTCGCCAGTTAGCTACTAATATATTGAGTGTCGCCACCGACTTGTTGACACAAGCTGAACCCATGCGCGGCCATTGTCGGCTACAAGTGGGCCGGATTGGTGTTGAGTTGCCATTCGCCGATTTCCTGCTCATGGCTGCCATGGTTGACGAAGCACTGCCCGAAGTCAATTTGTGGGAGCAGCAGGCGCGCTGTGCCATCCGCGCCATTGCGTTTCCACACCGACAACAAACTCCTCTGCTCAATTGAGGCGCCCTTTTGCACCAACTGTCTGCCAAGGAGCGATAAACGATGATTCAGATTGGTATCTTCTACGGAAGTTCCACCGGCAATACCGAAGCCGCTACAATTGCGATTGACGAAGCGCTGCGCGCGTTGCCCAACGTGGCCGTAGATATCTTTGAAATTTCGCGCAAGGCCGTGACCAAAATAACCGATTACGACAAACTCATGTTTGGCGTGCCCACCTGGGACATTGGCCAGTTGCAAAACGATTGGGAACTTGTCGAACCTGTGCTCGAGACGCTGGATCTGACGGGCAAACAGGTGGCGCTCTATGGCTGTGGTGATCAACTCTGCTATCCCGACAGCTATCAGGACGCAATTGGCATCCTGGCTGAGATCTGCCGCGAACGCGGGGCTACGCTGGTGGGACGCTGGCCGATTGTCGGCTATGATTTTGAAGATTCGCTTGCGGTAGAGGACGGGATGTTCCTCGGGCTAGCGCTGGACGACAATCAACAAGAGTTGACCCCTGGTCGCATCCAAACGTGGGTGCAACAACTGGTCGAGGAATTTGATCTCGCGCCGGTGCAGACGACGTAGCGTACCCGCACACGCCAGACCTTTTGGATTGTTTATCCATACAATAGCGTTGATCGGCAATGCCTAGCCTGTTCGAGCACATGACAGGGTAGCCAGCTTTTGCGCGCCCTACCATTCCTAGCGACTGTCACCATTGGTTAAGCATGGCTACACAAATCGATTAACCTTGTTTAATCCCCGGCTCATTCACGGTTACATGTGCCCTTCACACGCACCGCAGGCTTTCTTGATAAAATTCGTCTACAAATTCGGTGTTTTTTAGTTTATAATGCCTTCCGTCCTGTGGTCGCAGATTGCCCCCAGCGGCGTGGCAAAGCTTTCGTACATTATTTTCTCGGCGCACGGGGGATCGGCTGGCTGGATCGGCAACGAAGGTGCGTCAGGGGTTTCATGATATCAGTAGGCAGATCCGCAGGAGAATGCAATGAAATACACCGGTCCAAAAGTCAGAATTTCGCGGGCGTTGGGAATTCCGTTAACGCCCAAAGCGGCCAAGGTGATGGCAAAGAAGCCACAGCCGCCCGGTGAGCATGGGCGCACCCAGACCTTTCGCCGCAAACTGTCCGACTATAAGCGCCAGTTGATGGAGAAGCAAAAATTGCGCGCCCAGTACAACATCCAGGAGCGGCAACTGCGCAACTATTACACCAAAGCGATCAAAGAACCGGGCAATACCGGCGCGATCCTGCTGCGTATGCTGGAAATGCGTTTGGATGCGATTGTGCTGCGCGGCGGTTTGGCGCGCACCATCTATGCGGCGCGCCAATATGTCTCCCACCAACATATGCTAGTCAACGGCAAGCGGGTCGATATTGCTTCGTATGGGGTGAAGGTTGGCGATGTAATCACCGTCAAGCCCAAGAGCCAGACGCTTGAATGCTTCCGCGATGCGATCAACGATTCGCAGCCTGTGCGCTATCTGTCGCTAGACAAAGCGACGCTGACGATCACGGTCACGGCTGTGCCACAACCGGAAGAAGTGCCGATCATTTGCGATTTGCCCCAGGTGATCGAATTTTACTCGCGGTAACTGGGCTGGCAGTTGATGTGCAGATAAGATGACGCTGCGTGGCTTGGCGGTGTGCCGCCATCGTATAGAGTGTGAGGAAATCACCAAAGATGAAAACTCTGCTGGCTAGACTCTGCGCTAATCGCTTTATTACCTGTTCGCCAGATAGTGTTTTGCATCTCACATGGCGGCATTTTACGCTGCATCTGATGAACATGGATCTGATCCAGGTTGTGAAATTCTTAGAATCGATCAAAGAACGGGGCGCACCTGGTTTCACCCATGGCGATAGCTGTTGTACGGTGAACTGGCGGCCAAACAATCAGGTTGAGTTGTGGCTATGGGGGGTCGGTTTCGTCCTAGAGGACGAAGAACTGGGTGAATTGCTCCTTTTGGGGAAGACGGCGGTGCGCCACTTCAAAACTGTAGAAAATGATCCAATTCGCTTACTGATGGATGCCGAACTTCCTACCTATCCAGAGATGGTTTTATCTTTAAACTAATGATAGACAAATTCTGGAAACGCACCATATACGGCACTGATGTTTACGATTTTATCTATACTGATCAGGACGTCCTCTCATGAATCGTTTATACGCTGAAAATCTTGCCCTGGCCTATGACAGCAACCTGATTATCTCTGGGTTGAATCTCACCATTCCTGCGGGCAAAATCACGGCCCTGGTTGGCCCGAATGGCTGTGGCAAGTCTACGCTGCTGCGCGGATTGGCGCGTTTGCTCAATCCCAAGCACGGCCATGTTTATCTGGATGGCAAGGCGATCCACACGGTGCCGACCAAAGAGCTAGCCACCCAAATTGGTATTTTGCCCCAAAGCCCAGTTGCGCCCGAAGGACTGACCGTACACGAACTGGTGGCCCAGGGTCGCTATCCACACCAAAGTTGGTTTCAGCAATGGTCACAAGCCGACGAGGCGATCACCCAGCAGTCCATGGAGATCACGAACATTGTGAAATTTGCCGATCGCCCGCTTGATACACTTTCAGGCGGTCAACGCCAGCGGGCTTGGATCGCCATGGCCCTGGCCCAGGAGACAGAAATCCTACTGCTGGATGAGCCAACGACCTTTCTCGACTTGTCCTATCAGATCGAAGTGCTGGATCTGCTGCACGAATTGAATGAGACTGGCCGCACGATTATTATGGTGCTGCACGACTTGAATCAGGCTTGTCGCTACGCCCACAACATTGTTGCCATGCGCGAAGGGCAAATTTGTGTCCAAGGCGAACCGCACGATGTGATGACCGAGGCGATGGTGGCAGATGTTTTTCGCGTGCAAGCGCGTATTGCCCCCGATCCAGTCACCGGCACGCCCATGTGCTTTCCCCTGGGGCGTACCAAAATGCCGCGGCTAGCGCACAACGGCCATGTTGCGCAGGAGACAGCAGAACCAATTCGCGCAGCTTTGGCACACTGAAAAAGGATTCACTAGATTTTATGCCTGTTCTTATTGTGTTATCATCTATTCTTAAACAAGTAACAATCAAAAGGAACTAAGAAAAATAATGCAACACATACGGTGGTTTAGTTTATTTTTCGTCGCCGTCTTGGCGCTCAGTGCTTGTGCGCCGATCCAGCCAGCCGCGTCGACCGGAACAACGGCAACCGAAGCCGCACCCGAGGAAGCCGCACCCGCTGCAACCGCCGGCGAGGCGGGTTCGCTTGTGGTCTATTCGGGCCGCAGTGAAAATTTGGTTGGGCCGCTGATCGAGCAATTCAAAGCAGCCACGGGGATTAATGTCGAAGTGCGCTACGGCAGCACATCGGAAGTGGCGGCAACACTTCTCGAAGAGGGTGTGAATTCGCCGGCCGATGTCTTCTTTGCCCAGGATCCTGGTGGTATCGGCGCAATTGCCAATGCGGGCCTGCTGGCCCCGTTGCCAGAAGCGATCGTCAATGCTGTCAAGCCAGAGTTTCGCTCACCCGATGGTCTGTGGGTTGGCGTCGCGGGCCGGGCACGCGTGGTGGTCTACAACACCGATACACTCACCGAAGCGGATCTGCCGGCTGACATTGCCGATTTTACCGATCCGGCTTGGGCTGGGCGGATTGGCTGGGCACCCACGAATGCCTCCTTCCAGGTAATGGTAACTGCCATGCGCGTGCTGTGGGGCGAGGAAGAAACCCGTGCTTGGCTCGAAGGCATTCAGGCTAATGAGCCGATTGTCTATGAAGGCAATGCTCCCATCGTCGAGGCGGTGGCCGCAGGCGAAGTTGAAGTCGGGTTTGGCAATCATTACTATTTGTATCGTTTTCTCGCCGAGCAAGGGGAAGCCTTTAAGGCCCGCAATTACTTCTTGCCCGGCGGTGGCCCTGGGTCGCTTGTGATGGTTGCGCCCGCTGGCCGCTTGGCAACTGGACAAAATGAAGAGAATGCCAATGCCTTTATTGCCTATCTGGTCTCGGCAGAAGCGCAACAGTATTTCACTGAAACCACCAATGAATATCCCGTTGTCGAGGGTGTTGCTGGCCCTGAAGGATTAGTCGCCATCGAAGATCTCAATGCGCCGGATATTGCGTTGACTGATCTGGCCGATTTGCAGGGCACTACCCTATTGTTGCAGGATGTCGGCGTGTTGCCGTAATATAGACGCAATTGATTCATGACAGCTGCCTAACCCCACTTGATTGTGGTTGGGCAGCTGTCTTCTTGATTGCTCGGAAACGCAACCATGCAGACTGTAAAGAAAACGCACTTGGGAGAAGTAGGGCGTCATATCTGGCGTATGACAGGCTTCTCTGGCGGCACGGTCACGTTATGGACGATTGGCGCGCTGGTCGCTATTGCTTTGCTGCTGCCCACGATCTACCTGCTGATCCGTGCGGTCGGCGCGGGCGAAGCTGGCTGGCAAAATCTACTTCGTCCGCGCACTCTGGAAACGTTGGCGCGTACCATCTGGCTGGCCTTGTCTGTTACCGTCCTTTCGGCCCTGATCGCGGTACCGCTGGCCTGGCTCACTGTGCGTACCGATGTACCTTTGCGCCGTTTATGGGCGACCCTTACCCCGCTGCCCCTGGTCATTCCCAGCTATGTCGGTGCCTATCTGTTGGCTTCGGCGCTGGGGCCACGTGGGCTGCTGCAACAAGGGCTGGAAGCGACATTGGGGATTGAACGTTTGCCCTCGCTCTATGGCTTTCCGGGCGCGTTGCTGATCCTGACCCTGTTGAGCTATCCCTATTTGTTGCTCAGTGTTCGCGCCACACTACTGCGTATGGACCCTGCCTTGGAAGAGGCATCGCGCAGCCTGGGCCATAGCACCTGGCGAACTTTCTGGCGTGTCACTGTTCCCCTGTTGCGTCCTGCCCTGGGCGCGGGTGGGCTGTTGGTGGCACTCTATACACTGCGTGATTTTGGCGCGGTGGCGCTCATGCGTTATGACACCTTCACGCGCGTGATCTATGTCCAGTATCAATCCTTTGATCGCTCACAAGCCGCGCTGTTGGCGCTGGCATTGATCGCAGTAACGCTGATTTTTATTGTGCTGGAGGCGCGGTTACAGCGGCGGGCGAACTATTTCCAAGGGGCAACCGGGGCCCAGCGGCCCCCGATTCAGATAGCCCTGGGGCGCTGGCGTTGGCCCGCCCTTCTCTATTGTGCCGTGGTCGTTTTATTCAGCTTGGCCTTGCCGGCGTTGATGTTGCTCTACTGGCTTGTGCGCGGGCTGGCCGCCGGCGAAACGGTGATGGCGTTGGGGACTGCTACCTGGAACGCTGTGTTGGCATCTGGTCTGGCGGCCCTGGTCACTGTCGCAATTGCCCCGGCGATTAGCCTGCTCGTCGTCCGGCGACCAGGCTGGCTGACTTATTTGCTCGAACGCCTGACCTATTCGGCCTATGCCTTACCGGGGATTGTGGTTGCGCTGGCCTTGGTCTTTTTTGGGGCTAACCATGCGCCCTGGCTCTACCAAACGCTGCCCATGCTGATCTTGGCCTACACCATTTTATTTCTGCCACAGGCGATCGGCACCGTGCGCGCTTCTCTATTACAGATTCACCCTAGCCTGGAAGAGGCCGCACAGAGCCTGGGTAAAAGCCCGGCGCGTGTTTTTCTCACAATTACGCTGCCGCTGTTGCGACCGGGCTTGTGGGCCGGCGCGAGCATGGTCTTTTTAACCGCCATGAAAGAATTGCCAGCGACATTGCTGTTGGCCCCGATTGGCTTTAAAACATTGGCGACCGCCGTCTGGTCTGCGGTTTCCGAAGCTTTTTTTGCCGCAGCGGCTGCGCCCGCCTTGTTGATTATTTTGATGTCATCGTTACCAATGACCTTTTTGATTTTACATGAACAAAGACATGAGCACGATCACCGTCCACTGTAAGCATCTTCGTAAATTGTTTAGTCGCACGCCTGCTGTCCACGACGTGAGCTTGTCTGTGATCGGCGGTGAGGTGCTGGCCTTGCTGGGGCCGAGTGGCTGTGGCAAAACGACCACCATGCGGCTGATTGCTGGCTTTGAACGACCCGATCAGGGCACGATCACCGTTGGTGGACGGGTGGTCGCTGGCCCACAGCATTTCGTACCGCCCGAGCAGCGTCAAGTCGGCATGGTCTTTCAAAATTATGCGCTCTTTCCGCACCTCAGTGTGGCCGACAATGTGGCCTATGGGCTGACACGCGCCACAGATCGACAGACGCGCCTGCGCGAAGTGCTGGATCTGGTCGGTTTGCAGGGCATGGAACGGCGGATGCCCCATGAGCTGTCTGGGGGCCAGCAACAACGGGTGGCATTGGCGCGTGCCCTAGCACCCCGCCCGCAAGTCCTGCTGCTGGATGAGCCATTTTCGGGGTTGGACGCGGGGCTGCGCGATCAGGTACGGGGCGAAGTCGCGCGTATTTTGCGCGCAAGTGGCACGACCGTGATCGTCGTGACCCACAACCAGGACGAGGCATTCTTTTTGGGTGATCGGGTAGCGGTGATGAATGCGGGGGTGATCGAACAGGTGGCCGCGCCCGAAGCATTATATCTCGCGCCGGCCACGCGCTTTGTCGCCGAATTTATGGGAGCGGCCTTTTTCATTCCCGGTGTGGTGCAGCCTCACGGTCTGGAAACCGAGCTCGGCTTCCTGCCCCAACCCATCAGCTTGGCGGTTGGCACGGCCATCGAAGCAGCGGCCCATCCCGACGATCTGACCCTGGTTGCCGACCCGCAGGGCGCGGCCCGCGTGACCAATACAACCTATCGCGGTGGTTCCTATCTCTATGAAGTTCGGTTGCCGTCGGGGAACTTGGTGCGTTGTGAAGGGCCGCACACAAGTTGTCATGTGCCAGGAACGGCTGTGCGTGTGACCTTAACGCCCGGCCACCCATTGGCCTATTTTCAAAAAGCGCGTGGATAGTTTTCAGCGGTAAGTGAGTAGAAAAAATGGCGAAACAAGTGGCTGCTTGTTTCGCCAGAGATGTTGAGATATCTGCCTAGCTAGCAAATGCTCTTCAACCGGTCTGATCGTAGCACGGACGCGGCGAGAGAGCAACTCTTGCCGCGTTATTTTTTGTGCCAATGGCCTGGGAAAGGAAACGATCATACCAATGCCTCGTCTATCACCCGCATGGATTGCACTTCTGAACCCAGTACACAACCCAACGCTTTGGCCTGCTGACACCCGATTGGCTGAACAGTGCACTGCTTTTTCTCTTGTTCTTTGTCTTACTACCGCTCGTCAATAATCGCACCATGGCGCAAGCGCATCTGGCGGTAAAAGTTCTTCCATAGAAGATCAACCATCAAATATTTCAGCCAATTTGTCGATAAATCTTACCAAATATTGTAGATAAAGAGGATAGAAAACCATGAAACGTTCACTGCAACTCGTTTGTATCTGCTGGCTGCTGGCCCTCCTCGTGGCCTGTGTTCCAGTCACTGTCCCTGCGGCTGCACCTGCCGCGAGCGAAGAAGCCACGACAGCGCCTGTTGAAGAAGCTAACGAATCGCCTAGTGAAGAGGCCAACACAGCGGTGTCTACGGATGCCTTCCCTGTCACCATCGAACACAAGTATGGCAGTACGACCATCACCGCGCGGCCCGAACGCATCGTCACCGTCGGCCTGACCGATCACGACGCGCTGCTAGCGCTGGGCATTGTCCCCGTCGGCACTTCCGAGTGGTTTGGCGGCTATCCTGGTTCGATCTGGCCGTGGGCGCAAGATGAACTAGCGGCCCTGGGCGGCCCCATGCCCGAAGCCGTGGGCGACGAATCGATCAACTTTGAAAAGATCGCCGCGCTCCAACCGGATCTGATTTTGGCGCTCTACGCCGGTGTTACGCAGGAAGAATACGATATCCTAACCCAGATCGCGCCGACTGTCGCCCAACCGGGTGACTATGTGGATTATGGCATTCCCTGGCAGGAATTGACGCTGACCGTGGGCAAAGCAGTCGGCCAGACTGCCGCAGCGGAAGCGCTAGTGGCGGGCATAGAAGAAAAGTTTGCCCGGGTGCGCGCCGAGTATCCTGAATTCACTGGTGCGACTGCCGTAGCAACGATGGCTTGGCAAGGTATCTATGTCTACGGTTCGCAAGATGTGCGGAGTCGCCTGCTCACCACACTAGGTTTTGTCTTGCCAGAGGGACTAGACGAGATCACGGGGACAGAATTTGGCGGCAATCTGAGCATGGAACGCGCTGACCTGCTGGATGTGGATGTGATCATCTGGATTGATCCGCAGGAAGCCGAAGGGGAATTGGGTGGGCCAGTCTATCAAAATTTGCCCGTTCATACCGAAGGACGCGAAATCCTGCTGAGTAGCAGCGATGATCCACTTGGTGGCGCGACCTCATTCGTGAGCGTGCTCAGTCTGCCCTTCCTGCTTGATGGCCTGGTGCCGCAACTGGCCGACGCAATCGATGGTAAAAAGTAACGTCGTTAATCCTTTGTCATTGGTCTTTTGCCCTTTATGATTGGCCTTGTGTATGCGATTGGCAAACATTATTCTCCACATCAATAGAGGACAAATCACCAATGACGAATGATCCAATGAACAATAGCGCAAAGCGCTGGCAAAGCGAACACCAATCAACACTTGGCCGTCCCTTTCACATCCTTTGGCTGTCAACTGCCGTTTCTAATCTGGGTGATGGCATTACGCTGGTCGTCTTGCCGTTACTGGCGGCCAGTTTGACACGCGATCCGGCGCTGATTGCCGGTGTGGCCACGGCGCAGCGGCTGCCCTGGCTCTTCTTTACCTTGATCAGCGGCGTAGTGGTGGATCGCGCCGACCGGCGGCGGTTGCAAGTCTATACCAATCTCTTCCGCGCCGTGATTCTGGGTGCGCTAGCGGTTGCCTTGCTGGCAGGCTGGTCTTCGATTTACCTGATTTTTATGGCAGCTTTTTTCCTGGGTGTGGCAGAAACCCTCTTTGATAATGCCGCCTTTGCCCTGTTGCCGGCGCTGGTAGCGCATGACGAACTGGAGCGGGCGAATGGTCGGCTCTACACCACGCAGACGGTTGCCAATGAGTTTGTGGGGCCGCCAGTGGGGGGGCGTTTTGTTCGCGCTGGCGGCTGTGACCCCGCTCTGGGGGTCAATGCGGGGATCTACGCCCTTGCGGCTGCGCTCATGGGGCTGTTGGCGTGGTTCATTTCGTGCCACAGCAATGGTGACATCGCCAAGCAGCACCCCTTTGCACGCAACTATCTGGCGTGAGATTGGGGAAGGCGCGCATTGGTTTTGGGGCCACCGGCTCTTACACCTGCTGGGGATCAAAGCGGCGTTTGAGCATGGCTGCTGGGCGGCAACCAACGCTATCCTGGTATTGATTGTCCAAGAGCGGTTGGGGCTGGATGCTGCCGGGTACGGTGTGTTGCTCGCCGCTGGCGCGGTGGGCGGTGTGTTTGGTGGCTTGATCGCCAGTTGGCTGATTCGGCACATCGGTGCCGGCAGTGCCGTCTTGCTCAATCTGCTGATCCAGAGCATGGCCTTTGCGGGGATTGCGCTCAGTACCAATGCGTTCGTCGTTGCGCTCATGTTGGTTGGGATCAGCTTCACCGGCAGCATCGGCGGCGTGATCGGCATCTCTTTTCGCCAAGCCGTCATCCCTGATCCGCTATTGGGGCGTGTGATCAGTGCCTTTCGCATGTATGCCCTGGGTGGGATGGCGCTAGGCGCGCTGATCGGTGGGTTGCTGGCACGCAGCTTTGGGTTGTTGACACCCTATTGGCTGAGCAGTGCGCTACTCTTGCTCTTGTTCTTTGTCTTACTGCCACAACTCAACAACCGCACTATGGCCCAGGCGCGCCTGGCGGCGAAAACAAATCAGTAGGAAAGTATACACAGGGGGTAGCCCATCAATCTTGTCTTATGTGTATGCGCTTTCCGGATAGAGTTCGTATTCTTGGATCAACACATCGGTGGGGATGTTCAAACCCGTGGCAAGACGGCGGATCATCGGGAGCGTCAATCGTCGCCGTTTTTCCATGATTTCCCAAACACGCTGGCGCGGGCCGATATAGGGTTCCAAGTCGGCGCGTGTCAGGCTTTGCGCTTCCATGACATGCTCGATCATGGCAATTGGGTCAGGCATTTCCATGGGATAATGGGCATCTTCGTATGCCTCAACCAACGTCAGCAAGACTTGCAGACGAACGTCTTCCGGTGTCTCTGGTGTGGCGTCAAAGAGTTGATCGATCTCAGCCAAAGCTGCACGATAATCCGCTTCGGTGCGGAGCGGTCTCACCAGCACAAGGTCAGATAGTGGTTGCATCAATTCGGTCATATTCGGCATGGGTTCCTATAAAACGAACATAGACGGCTTGGTGATGATAATTCATTCTAACAATCATCCGGTAGTTGTTGCCGCCAATGTTAAAGACAACACGCTGATCTGGCAAGATGTCGGCCGTGCCATAATCGCGTTTGACATCAGCCGGCGTTTTCCATTGAGCCTGCCGGACACGGCGATACCATGCATCCAATGGCTCACTCGCCTGTGGATGTTTGGCTGCAAAACCACGTAAGGGTTCACGAGAAATAATCCGCATTGCTTGTCACCATTCTGGTTGCAGAATAACGTATCTTACCATCTTTGTCAATACCAATCACAAATAAAGGTACCCACTCAGGGCAAATCATGAAACACAAATTTACGCTCATCACCTCCCTTCTCTTGCTGGTGCTATTGGCCGGCTGTGTCGTGCCGGTGGCTGTACCGGCAACCGCGCCGGGCACCACCGCTGCGCCAACCGTCATTGCGGAAGAAGCCACAACCGCGCGTGACGCTGCCGCTGGCTGTGAAGCCGGTTTCCGTCTCTTCGATCACTCGTTGCTGACCACCGATCCAGTCTGCATTCCCGAAGTGCCCGAACGCGTAATTGCCTTGGATATGGCTTCGGTGGAGCTAACGCTCTTAACCGGCAAAACCCTGTTGGGCACCAGCAATTGGACTCTAAACGAGCTGCCGCTGCTGTCGCCCCAATTTGCCGACAGCTTGTCTGGGGTTGAAGATGTGGGCTATCCGGCCAACCTGGAGAAGATTCTCCTGCTCGATCCGGACATCATTCTGGCCGTGGGTGGCACGGATGTGGGTGACACGATCGATGTACAACAGGCACTTGCCATCGCCCCGGTGGTGGTGGCCGACCCGCTCATTTATGCGGACTGGAAGCTAGGTACGCAATTTTGGAGTGAGGTGCTGAATGTGCCAGATTTCTATGCGGCCATGCAAGCGAACTATGCGGCGCGCGTGGCTGAATTGCAAGCGGCGCTAGGCCAACCAGACGAGATTGCGGTTTCCGTTATCTCGGCCAGCACCTACGGAATTTCTCTGTGGATGCCGGACACGCCCCCCGGCGCGATCTTGGCTGACGTTGGCTTTGCCCGCCCTGAAGCGCAATCCCTTGTCGGCGATGCGGCCTTTGCGCGGTATGAAGCCAAACAATATGTGCAAATCTCCGAAGAGCGGCTGGATCTAGCCGATGGCGACGCGATCTTCTATTTCACCTATGCCTCAACTGATCCGGCGACGGCGGACAAAGAACAAGCCTTTATCGAAACCTTTGCGCAAAAGCTCTTGTGGCAGGCGTTGGGTGCGGTCAAAGCGGGCAAAGCGGGCAAAGCCTTTTTTGTCCCCGGTTACTGGTGGCGCTCGCAGACCTATCTGCTGGCCAACAAAGTTATCGATGATCTCTTTACCAGCCTGACCGCGACAACCGCAACCACGCCAGTCTTGGCTGGCGAACAGTAACCAGGAAGCAACCTATGCAAACAACACCCATGACCGAACCCATGACCGACAAAGCGTATTGCAACGTCCTCGCGATTCAGCATGGGCTAGACCCGGCTGGGCACGCCGGCCATTTCGACGATGCGATCCTCATCGAGACGCCGCTGCCCTGGAAACGCGATCTGTACGAGAAGGCTGGGGCGCTGCCACAAGAGATGATCGATCTGATGGCAAAGTGGTTAGAATGCTATCGCGCTGGCCAACCCTACAATCATCGCCTGCTGATGGTTGCGCCGGATCCAACTTATTCGCGCAAAGACTATCGCCGGGTGATCTTCTTCACGCGGCCGGTGGCTGCCTTTGCCCACTATACAAAAACCGAATATCTTGTGCCAGAAGCGCACTGTGGCCTGCTGATTTGGGCACTCTATGAAGCACGCGACACCTTGCCCCAATTTGAGCAATATCGCACCCCCGAAGTCGCGCCCAATGGGCTCCCGGTGCGCGACATCTTGGTCTGCACCCACGGCACGATTGATGTGGCATGTGCCAAGTTCGGCTATCCGCTCTACCGGACGCTGTGCGATAGCTATGCCAATGACAATTTGCGCGTCTGGCGGGTTAGCCACTTTGGCGGCCATGTCTTTGCGCCTACACTGATCGATATGCCCCACGGTCACTACTGGGCCTATATCGAGGAAGCGCAGGCCGAACAATTGATCGCACGTACGGGCGATGTGGCTGCGCTGCGTGGCTATTATCGCGGCTGGTCTGGGCTGGGGCACAGTTTTGCCCAAGTGGCCGAGCGCGCGATGTGGCAGCAGGAAGGCTGGGCTTGGTTCGACTATGCCAAATGGGGGGAAGTGCTTGCCCAAGACAGCAACGAAGAAGATCCACAGTGGGCCGAGGTGCGCATAACCTACACCGCACCCGATGGCACTGCGGGCTTCTACACAGCGCGCGTCGAGGTCACACATACCATCGAAACCAAATATTCTACCGAGCAGGCAGAGACCCATGCTTACCCACAATATGGGGTAACTGCGATTGAAAAGCGAGAAACCGTCCCGCCAATCCAAGCGCGTGACTCAATCCAGGCCCAGCAAATCTACGTCAATGCCTAGTAGATCCCGGCGTAAATAAGGTACCCTATTTTACCATGATGTACACGAGTAACGTGCCTGATTAACTGCCGTGGTATCTACGCCCAACTGTACTAGCCTTGCGGCATTACGTGCCAGTTGGCCATCCGCCGTAACCAGGGGTAGCTGTTCCAATGCGACGGCGGCGAGGTGCAGCGCATCGGGCGATTTTAGGGGCAGGTCAAAGCGGGCAATATAGTCACGGGCTTGGCGATAATGGCGCATCTGTAGATTGAGCCGCCCATATAAGCCTTGTTCCAAATGTGTAGTGAAGATATCAGCAACTTGTTTTGCTGCATCCAGTGTGAGGCTTTGTGTGCGAACCAATCGCGAAAATACGGATAAAACCTCCACTTCAGCCAAGCTGCTAATTATAGGTTGAAGATTGCCGGCAAAATGTGTTTGCACCTGTCGGCTGTAGGTTTCCGGCAAATAATAGGCAATAACGGCACTGGTATCTAGGAAAATCCATAGTTTGTTTCCTCCCGCAGATGCAACAGCGTTTCCAGCGCGCCCTCGCCCTTCAGCTTGATCGACGCGCGAAACTCGGTCAGATCGGGGAATTGCGCTGGCGTTTGGGGGGTGAGATTAAGCGTGCGACAACCTTGCCGCGCCGCGTAATGGCGATCTCTTCGCCGGCTTCCACTTGGTTGATAAATTGTGCCAGTTGGTCACGGAGTTCTTTGATATTGATTTCAAGCATGATCGGCCTTTCAATCCCCTATCGCCTCGGCCACCCTGCAAGTGTTGAACGAGACAGCTACATCGCGCCTGATCCAACATGCCAGGCGCGAAACCGAGATTCCGGTCGAAATGTGAAGATCTGGATCCAGGGTGAGGGTGTATTCGAGTATAACCTACTGGTCGATGACGTCACGGCTATTTTGACTGGCGCGTCCAACTAGTTTTTGTTGATTATGATTGCCGAATAGAAGCAACTTAATCGCCGACAGGAATGACGCAAAGGGCACCTTCGTGTCATTCCTGTCATAAGCTGTAGTCTATACGCTTGATGGAATTGTACGCTCATCCATTCACACTGCCGTTGGATAAATTGACGTGTGGCTTAATAAGCCGGCGATGCCATCGATGGCAAAAACTTGGCGGGTACGTTGGGCGGGGTTCAGGCGACGGTAGAGCCGATCTGTGATCGGTCTCATCAGCCCCGCTTCTCCGTGGCCGCGCCGCTGTAGACCGGCAGTAGCCAGCTCGACAATCGTTTCGAGAAAACGGGGGGCCGGTTGGGGTGCAGCCAGGCCAAAGCGAATTGCCTGTTGGTGATAGGTGCGCATGATATTCCAGTAATTACCACCCAACGCGCCTTGCACATAGGCATCAATTTCTGGCTGCGCTTCAATCAACCCCACGCTCAAGGTCATGGCGGCCATGTGCTCTGGCCAGGGTTGTTGACAGGCGGGACGAATTTCAATCGTGCCGTAGGCGGAACGCACGCGTGCGCTGTTCCAGATATAATGCTCGTGAAACAGGAAGGCTGGAAAATCAGCGCCCTGTTCCCGCAAATATTCGGTAAAGGGTCGGCTGATGGGAATTGCTTCGCCCCCGACACGCGCGATCAGATAGGTGGCCTGGGCAACGGTACGCACATAGTCGACCATACTGGTATAGGGGCGGGCAGGCATGCCGTGGCGATGTTCATTGGCATGAATTTCGACCATGTGGCCTTCGCGTGCGCTACCAAAGCGGCTGAGTCGTCCGGCGTAGACAGGTGAATTCGCACACAGCGCAATCAACACGGGGGCCATCAGGTTGCCAAAGTTGAGCATGGATACCAGTTCCGGTCGCCCAATCGCAATGTGGCACTGATCGCTGGCGGTAACCGTATACCAAAGCCACTCGGCCCCCATGGCCCGATAAAGACTTTGATAGCGCTGCTTGGGTGCCATAATGGCGAGGGTTGGTGGGCTGACGGGTTGAATACCATAGCCAAGGATGCGCCACCCATAGCGGGCGGCCAAATGGACAATGGGTAGCACCGCCTGCAACATAATCATTTCAACTTCAAAGAGTGTTTGGCAGGGGCGCGTGTTCAGTTCGATTGTGCCGATCCCAACTTCCAGGGCATATTTATACTCCTCGCCATCTACACCAACGATCAGCCGATCATTGCCCGTGTCATAGTGGGCCACCAAACCAGCAGTGGTGCGCAACTGTTCCAGCAGACGCCGTGCATCAGCCGCTTCGCCATTTGCCTTGACGACCGGATATTCAGCCTCGCGGCCAATCGTACGCTGGCGCGGTGTTTCGGCAGGAAACGCATTGGTAAACTGGGTGGCTAAGGCGTCAACCACCTCATCCAGATCATACATGCTCAATCCAATCGGCTGACGATGCGCGGTAGATCAGTGAATTTGCGGCAGACGGCATGGGCACGTGTCTGCTGACTACCCCGATCGACAATCCCTGTAAAAAGAATGGCTTTCATGCCAATCTGTAGGGGCCCCTGCACATCATTGCTCTCGCGATCCCCTACATGCACAATCTCCGTCGGCACAACATCCAGGCCAATCGCCGCTTGGCGAAAGACCGCGGCGGCGGGTTTCGAGGCGCGAATTTCGTCGGAGAAGATCAGATAGCTGAAATAGGGCAGAATCCCCTGGCGGTCGAGCAAATGGCGCAGGCCACGCCCGTGTGTATGGATCGTATCCGAGATAATGCCCAGCTTATATTCACGCGCCAGCAATTCCAATGTATAATGAAGATTGGGGACAAAGTCGGGCGGAATGCGCACCTCCATAGTTTCGATCTCGCGCACCAGTTCATCGATCTCGCGCACAAGACGTGCATATTGCCCCGGTTCGGGCGTCAACCCCAGATGCTCATAGGCGTAATAGAGGCGCGTCGTCACGCCCGGCGTCTGGTGGTTGTTATGCCACTCTTCCCGAAAGCGCTGATTGGCCACATCATAGGCGGCCATGGCTTGGTCAGCCAGAATATGCGGATAGAGTTCACCGATGCGCTGTGCAAAGAGTTGTTTGCGCGCGACCGGTTTGCTCGGTAGCCCCAAAGCGGCCCGCTTCGGCTCATCCGAGTCATCTACGGCCAAGGTATCCCAAAAATCAAATGTAATTGCTCGAATCATAGAGATAGATCATAGCACAGGCGCTGGTAGCTGCCAAAGCCCAGGCAGATAGGTAGATAGTAGAGCTTTATGGACACACGCGAAATCATTCGTCGTTATCAACTAAATCCCAAACGGTCGCTGGCTCAGAATTTCCTAACCGATCCCATCCATCTGGAAGAGATTGTCGCCGCTGCCGCAATTACCACGACCGATACTGTGTTGGAAGTTGGGCCTGGCTTGGGATCACTCACGCAATATCTTGCCAACCAAGCTGGCCGGCTCGTGGCGGTTGAGTTGGATGATCGCCTGATCGAGATGCTGCGTGCCCAGTTTGCTACGCAACCCCACGTGCAGATCATTCACGGGGATATTTTAAACTTGATTCCGGGTGAACTCATCAATACGCCAGATGCTGACACGTCTACACCCTATAAAGTGGTCGCGAATTTGCCTTATTATATTACGAGCGCGGTCCTGCGCCACTTGCTAGAGGCAGAAAAACAGCCTACACAGATTGTCGTTTTGGTACAAAAAGAAGTGGCCGAACGCATTTGCGCCCAGCCAGGCGATCTGTCGCTGCTGGCGGTGAGTGTCCAATATTATGCAGTGCCGACGCTCGTACACCATGTGCCGGCGAGCGCGTTCTATCCGCCGCCAAAAGTGGATAGCGCGGTGCTGCGGCTCGATGTACGACCCACACCCGCCATTCCCGATGTTGCGCCGGACTTGTTTTTCCGTATCGCGCGTGCTGGGTTTAGCCAGAAGCGCAAACAGTTGGTCAATACGCTCAATGCCACGCTACACATGGCGAAAGCAGATGTCGCAGCGCTTCTGGAAGAAAATGGCATAGATCCCCGCCGCCGCGCCGAAACCCTGACGCTGACCGAATGGGGCAGCTTGTGTCGCGCCTTAGAAAGCACAAACAGTTAACAAACGTAACTCATCCGTAACCAATTCACGCTAAGCTAGCGCAATCATTCATCAAATCGTACTATTACGCTTTCCCCAAACCCCAGTTACAAAAGGAAGTTCTGATGATCAATGAATCATTAGAGACGCTGACCGCGCCGGTTTCCACACATCATTCGCTAGGTCATTCACCGGGTCGTCTCCAGGATAAAGTTGCCATTATTACGGGAGCAGCCCGTGGCATTGGGGCCACCACGGCCATTACCTTTGCCCGTGAAGGTGCCAAAGTGGTGATCTGCGATGTCAATGAAGCACTGGGCTTGGCGCTAGCAAAGTCCATTAACGATGCATTTGGTCACGGTTTAACCACGGCGATTTTTCTGCCCGCCAGCGTCGTGGATGCCACCAACATTGCGCATTTGGTTCAACAGACCGTGGCACACTTCGGTCATCTGGACATTCTGGTCAATAATGCGGGCATTACGCGCGATGCGCAACTCAAGAAAATGACCGACGAAGAATTCGATTTCGTCGTTGACATTAACTTAAAAGGGGTCTTTACCTGTGGGCGTGCCGCCGCACAACAGATGCTAGCGCAGGGCACGGGTGGGGTCATTCTCAACGCCGCCAGTATTGTGGGCATCGATGGCAACTTTGGGCAAACCAACTACGCCGCAACCAAAGCCGCCGTCATCGGCATGACCAAAGTCTGGGCGCGCGAACTAGGGCCTAAGGGCATTCGCGTCAATGCCGTTGCCCCCGGCTTTATCGAAACGCCCATGACAGCCCAAATGCCGGAGAAAGTTTACCAACAGATGATCGACAAAACACCGCTCCGCCGCGTTGGTCAAGCGCAGGATGTGGCCAATGCCTATCTGTGGTTGGCGAGTGAGGAAGCAAGTTTCGTTAATGGCGTGATCTTGCGCATCGATGGCGGCATCGTGATCGGTACGTGATGCACAAATAAATTCGCATTGTGATAAATCAAAATTTAGTGATTCTATAACAAAACCCGCATCGTCAACACGAAATTGCTGACTGCGGGTTTTTATTTCACAAGTCGACTGTCACCTATGCGTGATTAAGCGTGGTAGGCAACAAAAAGGCCAGACTAAGAAAGTCTGGCGTGATGTGGGGGTAGTAAAGGTAAAGGGGGGGTAGTGAGGTGGGAGTTGGCAATGACCTACTCTCGCATGCA